>CBFGRM010000053.1:0-13028 GCA_965651205.1 uncultured bacterium | reverse complement strand
ACGTCTCACCACCAACGTCACAGCCGCTCGATGTCCAGCCGCAGCTCGTACCAGCCATCCCGCTGCACGTGCTCCACCACGATATCGTGTGTCCCGGTGGCGGTGAATTCGATTTCCTTGACGCGTGACTCGCCGGGCACGGGATCCTCCAGCACGGGGATGCCGTCGATGCGCACCCACACCGCATCGTCGGCGATGGTGCGGATCCGGTAACGGCCAGGCGCCAGTGTCACCGTTCCTCGCGCGGTGGTCCGCACGTTGACCTGCGGAATCCCCGCCATCGGCGGGCGGTACCAGGTGAGATCCAGTCGCGTGGTGTCCATCTCGGCCACCACCGGCACGTCGGGCAGGAACGGCACATCACCGCCGGCGCGGAACTCCAGATGCCAGTCGACCTGCGGCTGAAAGCGGCTCCAGCCGAATCGCCACGCTTCGCCTGCAGCCACCGTGTCGCCGAAGCGGGTCACGAAGTCCCGGGCACCGACATACTCGAGTTCCACCTTCCAGTCGTGCTCGCGACCGCGCGTGGGCACCACCACCAGCGTGTCACCCACCTCGCCCGACTCCGCCGAGAGCGACACCACGCCGTCGAGCGACACCACGCGCCAGTCACCGGCCGGTCCGAGCACCCGGAGGGGCTGAGGCGCCGAGTCGCCCCGACCCACCGGCCAGAGCTTGGGCGACTGCCAGTCGTACGGACCCCACTGGTCCACGATGATGGTGTGCCGTCCGCGTCGCCCGCCGTCGGGAAGCATCGCGTTCATCCCGCCAGGCAGGCGTCGCACCACGTATTCCACCGGGATCGGCACCGGCGCCGGGCGATCGGCGGCTGTCACGATGATTGCCGCCGTGTCGCCTGCGGCGCGGAGCAGCGTGTCCACTGCCGCGAACGTGTTGCCGGTTGCCCGCACTCGACGCGTGTTCTCGATCCGGAGCGCATTGCGGTGATTGCGGAAACTGTTGCCCAGAATCACGTAGTCTCGCGAGCGGGTATCGCGCGCCCTGGGATAGCCCCAGTCGCCCGGCTCCACCCGGTTCCACCAGAGCCGGATCGCGGTGGTGTCGCCGTCGAAGCTGTTGCCAGTGATCCGGATCTCCTGGCCGTGTTCGATGGCGATCGCCTCGTCGTTGTCCCGGAATGTGTTGGCGATGAACTGTGTCTGCCAGGAATAGCCGCCCCACACGCCGTGCCAGTTCTCCTCGACCCGGTTCTTCACGAACACGTTGCGCGAGAAGGTGGTCTCGATGCCGTTGGTGGGAGCGTGGGAGAAATCGTTGCCGTAGAACAGATTGTCGTTGGCACCACCCTGGCCGGTGTCCATCGTGTACTGCCCGGCCCAGAGGAAAAGTCCGTCCCCCGAGTGGGTCACGCTGTTGAACGCCACCACGTTGTGCGAGCTCTGCTCGTACATCAGCAGCCCGGCGGAGTCCTGGCCGCGGTTGTAGAAACCGTGCGAGTAGCCGCGCACGTTCCAGTCGATCCGGTTGTGGAAGATCCGGTTGTGCGACGAGCGATACATTCCGACACCGAGTGCTGAATTGAATGAGAAATCGTTGTTCCAGATCAGGAGCGAATCGGTGCGAGTCATCAGCAGGCCGTTCATCCCCTGTCGTGCCACCACATCGCGAATCTCGCCGCCAGTCACATCTTCCAGGTAGATTGCGGCGCCCTTGGCCAGCCATTCGCCCTGCTCGTTCTGGTGGAACGACATCCAGTCGACCAGCGACTCCTTGACGATGCCGCTGTAGAGGCGCGGCTTCCAATTGTGACTGAGGTCGAGGTCGAGCAGGCGGAGGTTGCGGCTGCCGGTGGCGCGCACTGCGATCTTGTACCCGCGGATGTTGGCGCCGCGCACCGTCACGTCGTTGCCACCGTCGACGAAAATCGCGGTTCCGCTGAACTGGTCGGGCCGGGTCCGGTCGGGATTGCCGACGAGTTCGACACCGCTCAGATCAAGTGTGACGCCGTCGCCGCGGATGGTGATGACCGGACTGCCCTCCGCCGGCGCCTGGTATGTGCCTGGCGCGATCCGGGTGTCGCTGGAGACCACCATCCCGGATACCAGCGGAATTGGTTGCTGACCCGCGAGGATCGTCGGCACGGCAAGCAGCAGGATCAGGAGAACTGGGCGCATCCGGAAATGATAGCTGAATCTTGCTGGGCTGGGTCGCGAGTCCAACTGCTCGCGGCTGAAGCCGCGGCTCGGCGCGCCCCGGTGGGGCGCGTGTCGCTGAAGCGACCAAGGCCCACACCTGCGTCTATGCCGCTCGGTGGCTATTCCGCCACGTCGAAGGGCTCGGATCGAGTATCGCGGGCCGGTGTACCGGAGCATTTCTCTGTCACTCGGACTGCAACTATCCACCCTGGGTCGAGAGATGATGATCGACTCCGACCTGCCGGAGGGAATCGAGAACCGCAATCACTCGTGGAAGACTCTGCGAACGGATTGTCGCTTGACTGACAGAAAAGGGTGAGGCCAAGGCCTCGCCCCCACGAAGTTTCCGGGTACGCGCCAGGGGCGAGGCAAGGCCTCGCCCCCTACGAAGCGTACTCCTCCATCGGCGGACAGGTGCACACCAGGTTCCTGTCACCGTACGCGCCATCGATGCGGCCCACCGTGGGCCAGCTCTTGCGCGCACGCACCGCAGCACTGGGGAACGCCGCCCGCTCGCGCGGATAGGGCCGATTCCAGTCGTCGGCAATCACCTGCTCCAGCGTGTGCGGTGCCCGCTTGAGCAGGTTGTCCTCGCGTGACGCCTCGCCTCGCTCGATCTCCGCAATCTCCGCCCGGATGGCAATCATCGCTTCGATGAACCGGTCCAGCTCCGCCTTCGGCTCGCTCTCGGTGGGCTCCACCATCAGCGTGCCGGCCACCGGGAAGCTCACCGTCGGCGGATGGAATCCGTAGTCGATGAGCCGCTTGGCGATGTCCTCCACCTCCACACCGGCGCTCTGCTTGAACGGCCTTGTGTCGAGGATGCACTCGTGCGCCACCAACCCGCCCGGACCGGTGTACAACACGTCGTAACTGCCGGCCAGGCGCCTGGCGATGTAGTTGGCGGCCAGGATGGCGATCTTGGTGGCCCAGGTCAGTCCCTCGCCACCCATCATCCTGATGTACACCCACGAGATCGGCAGGATGCTCGGGCTGCCCCAAGGTGCCGCCGACACGGTTCCCGAACCGGGAACGTGACCCAGCTCTACCACCGGATGCTCCGGCAGGAACGGCGCCAGATGAGGCGCACAGCAGATCGGACCCATCCCCGGGCCGCCGCCACCGTGCGGGATGCAGAAGGTCTTGTGAAGGTTGAGGTGACACACATCAGCACCGAAGTCACCCGGGCGACACAGCCCCACCTGCGCATTCATATTGGCGCCGTCGAGATACACCTGGCCACCGTTCTGGTGGACGATGTCGCAGATCTCGCGAATCGATGCCTCGAACACGCCGTGCGTCGACGGATAGGTGACCATCAGCGCCGCAAGTGACGCCGAGTGCTCGCTCGCCTTGGCACGCAGGTCGGCAACATCGATGTTGCCATCGGCATCAACCGCCACCGGCACGACTTTCATTCCCGCCATCACCGCGCTGGCCGGATTGGTGCCGTGGGCACTGTTGGGAATCAGGCACACGGTGCGATGCTCGTCGCCGCGATGGCGATGGTAGCCGCGGATCGCCAGCAGGCCCGCGAACTCACCCTGCGAACCGGCATTGGGCTGCAACGACACCCGGGCGAAGCCGGTGATCTCCGCCAGTTGCGCCTCGAGTTGCCTGAACAACTCGGCGTATCCCGGCGCCTGGTCGCGCGGCACGAACGGATGCAGCGCCGCGAACCCGGGCCAGCTCACCGGCATCATTTCGGCCGTGGCGTTGAGCTTCATCGTGCAACTGCCCAGCGGGATCATCGCGTCGGTGAGCGAGAGATCCTTCGCCTCAAGGCCCCGGATGTAGCGCAGCATCTCGGTCTCGCTGCGATGCCGGTGGAAGACCGGATGCTCCAGGTACGTCGTGTTGCGCACCAGGGCGGCAGGGATCGCCTCGCCCACAGGCATCCGGGTCTCGTCGAGCATGAACGGCAGCGTCTTGTCTAGTGCGAAGCAGGTGATGATGTCGGCGAGATCACCGATCGTAACTGTCTCGTCGAGCGCCACCACGATCCGGTCGGCAGCCAGCCGCCGCAGGTTGATCCGCCGCGACAGCGCGGCCTCGATCACCCGGTCGGCCTGCCAGGGTGCCAGCCGCACGCTCACCGTGTCGAAGAAGTTCTCGTGATCGAGCCGGTGTCCCAGCCGGCGCAGCGCGCGCGCCAGCAACACCGCGCGCTGGTGCGTCTCCCGGGCGATGCGGTGGATCCCCTCGGGTCCGTGCCACACCGCGTACATCGCTGCCATCACCGCCAGCAACACCTGTGCAGTACACACGTTGCTGGTGGCCTTGTCCCGTCGGATGTGCTGTTCCCGGGTCTGCAAGGCCATCCGGAGCGCCATCCGGTCGTCGACATCCTTGGACACGCCGATCAACCGGCCCGGCATATGTCGCTTGTGCTGGTCGCGGGTCGCGAAGAAGGCCGCGTGCGGGCCACCGTATCCCATCGGCACGCCGAAGCGCTGACTGTTGCCCACGGCAATGTCGGCGCCCCATTCGCCCGGAGCAGCCAGCAGCGCCAGCGCCAGCAGGTCGGTGGCCACGGTCACCAGGCCACCGGCAGCGTGCACCGCCTCGGCCACTGCACGGTGATCGCGCACCGCACCGTCGGTGGCCGGGTACTGCAGCAGGCAACCGATCACCGAGACCGGCGAGCCGGAATCGGAGAACGGAGAGGTCGATTCCAGATCACTGATCCACGACTCCGGTTCACTCACCACCACCACCACTCCCTTGGCCTCGGCCCGGGTCTTCACCACCGCGATGGTCTGCGGATGACACAGATGATCGACCAGGAACACCGGCTTGTCACCGGGCCTCGCCACTGCCAGCGACAGTCCCATCGCCTCGGCGGCCGCGGTGGCCTCGTCGAGCAGCGACGCGTTGGCGATCTCCAGCCCGGTGAGGTCGCTCACCACGGTCTGGAAACTGAGCAGCGCCTCCAGGCGACCCTGCGAAATCTCCGGCTGGTACGGCGTGTAGGCCGTGTACCAGCCGGGATTCTCGAAGATGTTGCGCTGGATCACCGGCGGCGTGAAGGTGCCGTGGTACCCCATCCCGAGATACGAACGGAACACCTGGTTGCGCCCGGCGAGCTCGGCCAGCGACGTGAGCACCTCGCGCTCGGTGTGGCCCGGCGGTAGCGCCAGCGGCTGGTTCATCCGGATCGATTCCGGGACCACTGCGTCGATGAAGCTGTCGAGGTCGTCGTGGCCGAGTGTCGCGAGCATCTCGCGGATCTCATCGGGACGTGGGCCGACGTGGCGAGCGGCGAATTCATTTGGTGGCTGCAACTTGTCCATCCCTGCTGTCGTTCCCTTCAACGGCGGCGGGGCCCGATCAGGCCCCGTCGATAGTGTCACTACCTGGCGACGTGGATCACGCCGCGTCGATCATTGCCTGGTATGCATCCGCATCCATCAGCTTGTCCGCCTCGGATGCATCATCGATTGTCACCTGCACCAGCCAGCCGGCGCCGTGCGGATCGCCGGAGATTCCCTCGGGGGCCGAAGTCAGGTCGGCGTTGACGGCGGTCACGGTGCCGGACACCGGAGCGAACAGCTCGCTCACTGCCTTGACCGACTCGATCACCCCGAACGGCTTGCCCGCCTCGATCTTGTCGCCCTCGGCGGGCAGCTCCACGAACACGATGTCGCCCACCTGCTCGGCGGCGTAGGCCGTGATTCCGATGGTCCCGGTGGTTCCGTCAACCCGGATCCATTCGTGTTCGACTGAATACTTGCGGTCGGATGGGTAGCTCACGTCCACTCCTGGTCAGGTGGCCCGGCGGTAGAACGGCAGCGCGATCACCTGGGCGGCGACGCGGTCGTTGCGAATCCCGACTTCCACTGCGGTTCCCGGCTCGGCCTGATCGGCCGGCAGGTAGCCCATCGCGATCGCATACCCCAGGGTTGGCGACGAGGTGCCGCTGGTGATCTCGCCGATCGCGGTGTCGGCGGCGGGAAGATAGACTGGATAGCCGGTCCGGGCGATGCCCCGGCCCCCCAGCTTGAGTCCGACCAGCTTGCGCCGGGGTGTGTCTCGGAGCGACTCGAGCGCTGCCCGGCCGACGAAATCACCCTCCTTGTCGAACTTGACCACCCGACCCAACCCGGCCTCGAACGGAGAAATGGATCGGCCCAGTTCCTGGCCATAGAGCGGCATCCCGGCCTCCAGCCGCAGGGTGTCGCGCGCACCCAGACCGGCGGGCATCAGACCGGCTGCCTTGTTGGCCTCCAGCAGGTGATTCCAGACCCGACCGGCGTCATCCCAGTCGAGCAGGATCTCGAAACCGTCCTCGCCGGTGTAACCGGTCCGGGCCACCCACGCCGGCGCCTTGCACACCTCGGCGGCAGCAATCGAGTAGTACTTGAGCGGCTGCAGATCGATGTTGCAATGGGCCTGCAGCAGTTCGCGCGATGCGGGTCCCTGAATCGCGATCAGCGCGGTGCGCATCGAGGCATCTTCCAGGTTTGCCTCGAAACCCGACTTCCGCTCCGCCAGCGCCGCCGCCACCGCCTCGCGGTTGGATGCGTTGGCCACCACCAGGAACTCGTGCTCCGCGGTGCGGTAGACGATCAGGTCGTCGATCACCCCGCCGTCGGCATCGGCGATCATCGAGTAGTGGGCCCGACCGGCTGCCAGTCGCGATGGTGCAGATACCAGGGCGTAGTCGAGCATCTCACCTGCCTGGGGTCCGCGAATCCAGAGTTCACCCATATGGCTAAGGTCGAACAGTGCCGCGTGCTCGCGCACGGCTCGGTGCTCGTCCAGGATCGACGTGTACTGGACCGGCATCTCCCAGCCGGCGAACGGCACCATCCGGGCGCCGAGGGCCCGGTGCCGGGCGTCAAGCGGAGTCTTGTGCATTGACCACATCTCTCGAGGTGAAAGCCGATACTATTCTTCGAAACGCAAGTCGGAAAGATAGCCGACCACCGCCCGACCACCCTCGATACGGACTGCCAATGCCCCGCCAGCCGCTGCTCCTCGCCACTCTCCTCGCGATCGGCGTCGCCGTCCCGCTCGCCGGTCAGGCGAGCGTCTCCGTCGCCGGCCGACTGGCCACCACAGGTCCCGGTCTGGAACTGGGTGTCCGGACCGCGCACATCGGCATCCGCGGCAGCATCAGCTTCTTCTCGTGGACCTACAAGCAACGACTGTCGTCGGTGCCGTTCGAGAGCGAACTCAAGTTCGTCGGCAAGTCGGCGGTGCTCGATCTCTACCCCAGCCGCGGCGGCTCGTTCCACCTGAGTGGTGGCGTCCTGACCGCCCCGATCGAGGCCGTCGGACACGGCAGGCCTTCGCTCAACAAGATGTTCGTCATCGGCACCCACGCCTACAACTCCAGCGACGTCGGCGATCTGGTAGGAGTGGCGGAGTGGCCCGACGCCCTTCCCTACGTGGGGCTGGGATGGAGCGGCTCGACCGGAGGTGACCGCTTCAATGTCACCTTCGACATCGGTGCCGCATTCGGTGGTCCCGACTTCTCGCTCACCGCCACCAGCCCGTCCGCCATACCGACACTGGCGGCCGACCTCGAGCTGGAGCAGGCGGAGATCCAGCGCGAACTCGACAAGTACGCCAAGGTGTACCCGGTGGTGTCGCTGGGGTTCTCGGTGAGGCTGTAATGGGAGAAGGGAGAAGGGAGAGGTGTAACCAACCGCGGCCGAAAGGCCGCGGATACGCGAGACGTGACACCTGTTCTTGACAGCCGACACCCCGACAATATATCGTAGTCCTATATGTCCTCCGACCCATCCTCCGATCATCTGGCCTTCGGCCTGGCCCGGCTGGCTGCGGTGGCCCGCCAGGATGGCTGGCGCGTGGGAGAAAAGTTCGGCCTGACACCGACCCAGGCCGAGGCGCTTGACCTGCTGGCCCGGCGACCGGCCGGCATCCGCCTTGGGCAATTGGCCGAGCTGTTGCAGACCACCCAGCCCACCACCAGCGACGCGGTCGGGGCGCTGGTGCGCAAGAAGCTGGTGTTACGGCATTCCGATCCCGGTGACGGTCGGGCCATCCTGCTCAGGCTGAGCGCCAGCGGCCGGCGGCTCGCCGAGCGGTTGCCGAATTCGTTCGAAGGAGTGGTGGCCGCGATGAGTGCCGCCGACCGCGAAGCACTGTCGGGCATCGTTCTGCGCACCATCTCGAATCTGGTCGAAAGCGGCGTCATCACGCCCCAGCGGATGTGTTTCAGTTGTCGGTTCTTCTCGCCCCAGGCCCATCCCGGTTCCGCCAAGCCTCATCACTGCAGCCTGCTCGACATCCCCCTCGGCGAGGCCGAACTGCGCCCTGATTGTCCCGAACATCAGGAGCGCTCCGCAGCCTAGCGCCGTTGCAGTCTTCCCGCGGCCACCGTGCCGCCTCGTGCAGGACCATTACATAGGAGTCCTAAAATGAACTTCAGGCCGTATCTTCTGTCTGCCGCGCTTTTCCTGTCGCCACCGCTGGCGGCCCAGGGGATCACCGCTCCCGCCGGTGGTGGCGTCAACGCGTCGTTCGACATCGTGCACGCCGAGATCCGGACCAGCGGCAACGTGGCAACGTTCCGGATGGCGGTGTCCGGTGCAGCCGGCAAGACGACCCCCACCGCCACCGGGAGCTTCGCCGGCAGCGAAGTGTTCTCCTATGTCTGGCCCACCAGCGTCGACCCTTATGAGGTCGGTTTCGATCGCGGGGCCGGCATCCTGGCTCTGGCGGTGACCGCGCACCCCGACTTCGACGACACACCGCTGTTCGACGAGGATCTCGACGGCCGGCTCGACAATGATGGTTACACCTGGCACGTTCACTGGGTGGTGCTGGGCCCTGATCCGGTCTGCGGCGACGGAGCGCTCAAGGTGATCGACATTCCTGATGGCACCAAGCCCCGCCTGCCCAGGACCTGGCCCGGTGTACCGCTGCTGCTCGACTCGCCGGGATGGCAGCCGCTGCTCGACCGGGACGCGGTGGAGGTGCGGGTGCCGTTCGATGACATAGCGGTGGTCGAGGCGGCCAGCTACGACGGTGTCACCGCTGGACTCCGCGTCAACGCCAGTGCCCATTCGCCGCTGCTGTGCGTGGCCGATGTCTTCGATGTCGCGTCGGGAGACCTGAGCCTGCCGGGGCGTGTGAGTCACTGACCGGTGGCCGAACTGACGGTCGGGGAAGGAGCGGGCCCGGCCCCGACCGCGCGCGGCGACCTAGCTTGACGACAACACCGTCAGGTGCCGACCCACGTGACCGATCACGAAACGGTGCTCCAGCGGTGCCCGTGAGGTGAAATAGATCCGCAGGCAGCGGCGTGGGTCGTAGGTTGCGCCAACCGCAATGTGTTCCGCGCACTCATAGCTGTTGGCTCCCTCGGTGAACTGGTACTGCCGTCGCAGTTTCTCGCTGGTCGACTTGGCAATCCCCGAGCGATAATCGATGCCCAATTCCTGGAAGGCGGCCCTGAGTCCGCTTTCCAGGCGGCCCTCCTGTCGTCGCCTGGCCACGAATGCCATACCTTGCAGCAGTGCGGCGAGCCGATCGGGATCCTCGTATGGGGAATCGGCCGCAGTTCGCTCCGCCGATTCCAGCATCAGCAGCGCGTCGCCATACTCCGATCCTGCCTGTCGCACCACATCGACCAGGGTGACCTGACTCTCGCGCTCATCGTCGCGGTCTTCGGAGGCTTCCGCCTGGGTCGGCTCGGGTGCCTCGCCTTCGGGCGTGAGCAGCATTTCGATCTGGGCCAACCGGCGTTCGACTGCACTGCTGCCGGATGAACGCACCGTGGTCGCTGCACGCAACCTGCTCACCTCGTCGGCCAGCGCAGCGTTGGCTGCCACCAGTCCCGACAGCATCGCGGTGAGTTCGCTGATCCTGGCATCCAGGCCACCGAGCGTTTCCGACAGGCGTTCGATATCGGCGGCACCGGCCGGCGCGGTCATCGGTTCGCCCGACGGCGCAACGTCGATCCCGGTGGTCGTGCCGACTGCATCACGCGGGTTGGACTCGGCAATGCCTGCCGAGGCCGCCGCAATGCGTGCGCGGCGCTCGCGGATGCCGGAGATGGGCAGGTGACGATCGATCGCGAAGCGCCCCAGTTTGCCGATCAACGCGGCACGTTCGACCGGATCCTCGACCCGCTCGCCCAGCAGCAGCCAGTGCTGGTCGCTGCGATCGGCGCAGGTGAATTCGGGTCGGTACACCCTGAGCGCACCGAAGTAGGCCGACAGTCGCTTGTCGCCGATCTCGTCGGTGAGCCGGAATGTGGTCACGTGCCGATCCATCACGTACAGCGGTGCCAGGCCGAACAGTTCGCGGGCCAGCTCGTCCGGCGGCACCGGGAATCCCTCCTGTTCAAGCGGTGCCAATACTGCAACCGGACAGGCGCGCGCCTCGTCGAGCATCACGTCGCGCACGAAGTCGGCAATGTCGTTGTCGTGCAGAACAACGGGATTGCCATCGCTGCCGTCGGCAGTGAGCACGACCTGCTGGTTCAGTGCCTCGAGAACCCGTGGTCGCGACTGGCCGGCGCCCACCGCACCACGTACTCCGGCGAAGCCGCCCGGTGCACCGGCGGCAATCATCACGTTGACCGATTGTTGCTGCTCCTCGATCACCAGGTGAGTGGTGGCCGCCACCCCGGCCAGGGTCGGGTGGCGATGGCGCCAGACCAGCTCCCCCATCCAGGCACCCGGGGCACCGTCGGTGAGCCAGGCTAGGCCGTGGAACCGCCCGCCGGGACGGGCGACTGGGGTGTCCTGGGTCAGCGCCGGACAGCCGTCCCAATCAGCCCGGATCGCGGTGGTCAGCGCCTGCAGCAGCGGGGCCACCGCGCTGCCACCGCCGACCCTGGTGCGGGCCTTGAATCGAGCCAGCCAGAGCAGTTCCTCGGCCTCCGGCGGTGGCAGCTCGTGTGCGGCCTGGGTGGCCAGGTCGACGGCTGCGCGGCCAACGATCCTGATGCCGTTGGCCGTGAGCGTCTCGCGAGGTTGGGAGCTGCGCGGCATAGCTGCAATCTATCCCGTGCCGACAACCGGCGGCCGCGCCCGCTCGGCGACCTAGTCCTCCATCAACCCGGCCACCGCTCCCCAACCACCATCCAGACGAGCCCTGATACCGCCCCCCGACAAGCGGAACACCACCGGCACGTGCACGATGTCCCCGTTGGCGGTGTTGCGGGATCGGGCCACCTCCAGTCTGTCCAGCACCAGGTTGACCTCATCGACACCGCCGGAGAGAACCAGGTCATTGCGGTGCAGTCGCCATTGAGTCGCAATGGCAGGCAGCCGCGCTGGCGTGTCACGCCAGGGATCGAGGGTGATCACGACAAGCCTGGTGGCGAGGCCGGATTGCTCCCTGTCACGCAGCAGATCGTGCACGATCGTGGGGCACACCGTGGCACAGTGGGCGAATGCGGTGGTGAGCAACGCATCGTCTTCCGCGAGCAGCGCCAGCGATTGCTGTCTGCCGTGCTGGTCGACCAGCACCAGGCCCGCCAGGTCAGTGCTGAAGGCCCGGCGGGTGCCATCGGGTTCGACTACTGGTGCCGACAGCGAGCGCTGGACAGCCACGACCTGCCGCACGGCAAGCCCTGTCAAGGCAGCAATCATCAAGGGCAAGGCCACCAGCAATGCGCGGCCCGGCAAGGACCCCCGGAGCCGATTGATATCAGCCCGCAGTGCACCAGGCCAGACAACTGCCAGAAGTGCGACCAGGCCCAGCGGCTCACCGATCAGCACCAGCCAGCCGCGCGTGTCGGGCAGGCCACCCGGCGGCGTGCCGAAGCACACCGCGCGAGTCCGTTCCAGCCACTGCGGCGTGACATCGCCTGCGGGCCAGAGCGCCAGCGCCCACCAACCGGCGGTGATCACGGTGATCGCCATCAACGCAGCGATCGCCGCCCCCGCCGGCCTGCCGGCCTCGTCTTCCGTCAGCCGATCTTCCACAGGAATGTCAGCATCTTCCAGTTGGTGAAGTAGTACACCACGAACGCCAGGAAGAAGACACCCACCAGCACCAGGGTGCCCGGTGTCGC
Source organism: uncultured bacterium (assembly GCA_965651205.1). GTDB lineage: Bacteria > Gemmatimonadota > Gemmatimonadetes > Gemmatimonadales > GWC2-71-9 > Palsa-1233. The sequence continues at coordinate 872 of CBFGRM010000053.1, read as the reverse complement.
GCCAGCGATGCCGCGACTCGGGTGGTGCAACTCCTCGTTGACCTGGTCGGCGTTCGGCGGATGCACCGGCGGGTGAGTGAGTCCCTGCGGCACTCCGCGCATTGCCACGCCCCTGGTGATTTCGGTGATCCGCTCGCCGAAGAACACCGACAGCACCGCGATCGCAATGAACGACAGCCCGCCGATCACCGCGATCACGCCGCCGATTCCCATCAGTGCCAGGAACACGTCAACAGCCGGGTTGAACGGCACGTCGAACGGCGCGTTGCTGAAGGAAATGTCCCAATGGCGTCTCGGCACGCCGAAGCTGCCGGCGAACGTCATCCCCATCACCATCATCAGCATTCCGCCGGCGAACAGGTAGGGCTGAATCCTGGCGAGCCACCAGAGCGACACCCGCCGCCGGAAAATCAGCGGGATCAGGTAGTAGGTCACACCCATAAAGGCGAGCGCGGTGCCACTCACCACCGTCGAGTGGAAGTGACCCGGAATCCGCATCGTGTTGTGGGCGATGATGTTGATCTGCTCGGTGCCGATGGTGACACCGGTGATGCCGCCGACGAAGCCGAACACCACCACCGAGAACACCAGCGACGAAAATCCCGGATCTCCCCAGGGCGCCCTGCGGAGCCAGCCGAAGAGGCCGTCGGTGTAGCCGCGCAGTCGCATCCCCAGTTCCATCCCCGCGGGCACGGTGAAGCCGTGGACCATCGACGCCAGCACCGCCATATACATAAAGTATGACGTGTTGACGATCTTCCACGCCGGACCGAACCCCGGATCGACCAGCAGGTGGTGCGCCGACGCCATCGAGATGAACAGGATGTAGAGCACGAACGCGGAGCGGCTCACCTTCTCGTTGAGCACCACCG
>CBFGRM010000052.1:0-13037 GCA_965651205.1 uncultured bacterium | reverse complement strand
TCAGCTCGTCGAGCTGGAACGCCAGCGCCTCCTGCACGCCGAGGATGTGCGGCGCCTGATCGCGCAGGGTGGCGATCACGTGGGCGCGCCGGTTGGGCCAGGCGTGAGCGCCGTCGTTGGCGGTGCCGTAGCGGATGTTCCAGGTCATCACCCGCATCGGCGCCTGGGCAGCCAACTGCCCCCCGGCGGCCCACAGCATCGCCACCAGCCACACCCTCGGAAACAGTCTCACGGCACGCGTCCCACCGACAGGCGATAGGGCGACTGCCCGCCGGTCTGCCACAAGGTCGAAACCCTGACGTGAACGACCTGGCCTGCCTTGAGGTCCACCGTCACCGATTCGTTGCCGGTGTGACCCTGCAGGTCCTGGTCGCTGCGTGCAATCGCCTCGGAGTAGTCGCCGTCGGCAAACGCCTCCAGCACCAGGTCACCGTCGGTGCCCTCGGCCATCCGGGTGACGATCGCCACCGTCATCGCCTCGTTGGCAGTGATCCGGAACCAGTCCCAGGCATCACCGGCATCGGGATCGAGACTCTGCTCGCTGGCCTGGCCGATGGTGACCGCACCGGCAAGCGAGGGGCGACGGTCGGGATCCGATGGGCGCGCAAAGCCCTCCTCCGCAATGAAGGAGGCGCGGATCGCGAACGCACCCTCGCCACCGGCATCACTGACCAACTGCACACTCACCACCACCGGATCGGTACCGGACAGCGGCACCACCAGGAACTCCAGCCCGGTCGATCCATTGTGGTCGACGTCGCCCTGCCCCTCCGGGATCGCCTGGCCATCCTCGTCGGTCACCACGATGCCGAGGTCGTCGTTGCCCCGAACCACGATGGTGAGCACCCCGGCCGACGGTGGCACGAAGTGGAATGACGCCGGTGCATCAGCCGCGGTGGTGCCCGAGGCACCCGCACCGACAGGCAACGCCTGCTGGGCGGGCAGCGAGGCCACCAGCACAGGCATCAACGTCCCAAGAATCGTGGCCAGATGTTTCATCGGGTTCTCCTGAGATGTTACGTCGGACGTCTCACGTCTCGCACTCTTCACCGCTTCGCTGGTTGGCCCGGCTGTGGTGTCGAGGCCCGGATGAACTCCCGGATATCCTCGTTGGAGGTGGCCAGGTCCGGCTTGCGCAGGTACATCATATGGCCCGATTCGTACCCGACGAAGTTCATCCGGTCCTGGAAGCGCCCCGACGGATCAAGATTCCACATCGTGTACTTGGCATCGAAGTAGGGCGTGCCGCCGTCGAAGTATCCCGACTGCACCATCACGTGCAGGTAGGGGTTCTCCGCCATAGCGCGCTGCAACTGGCTGCCGGTGCGCTCCCCGCTCCGGTTCCACGGGTTCACCGGCCCGAACAGCCAGTACTCGAGGTCGGTGTCCCAGCCGAGCTGGTCGCGCAGGTAATGATTGATGGCGGGCGCGAAGGCGTGATTCCACGAGGCCAGTGCGGGGTCGAAGTCGGGCGAGGTGCCGGCATCGCTGCGGTCGATGCCGCGGTAGCGCGAGTCGAGCCGACCGACAGTCAGTCCCTGGTCGCGCAGCAGTTCCTTCCAGAAGAACGAAGTCGGCACCGCCAGGTTGTACTGCTTGACCACGCCGACATCCAGGCCGGCGTACCGAGCGTAGGTTGCGGCCAGCGCGTCGCGTTCGGCCGCCGGAATGCTGCCGCCCTTGGCGAGCGCGGGGATCAGTGTCTCCAGCGTCCAGGACTCCACCTCGGGCAGCAGCGCATCGAGGCTGCGTCCCTGCAGCGCAGGTTCCAGTGCCTCGTGATACCACGCTGTCGCGGTGTAGTACGGCAGTGTCAGCGCATCGCCCACCGGGCCGCCCCGTTCCACGCCGAGACCGGTGGGTGACACCAGGATCACGCCGTTGAAATACATCCAGTGCGAACCCTGCAGTCGACCGGCCAGTCCTGCCACCCGGGTGGTGCCGTACGACTCGCCGATCAGGTACTTGGGCGAGGTCCAGCGCTCGTGGCGGGTGACCCACGCGGTGATCCACTTGGCCAGGTAGCCGATGTCCTCGTTGACACCGAAGAACTGGTCCCGCCGAGCCTCACCGATGATCCGCGAGAAGCCGGTGTTGACCGGATCGACGTACACGATGTCGGCCACGTCGAGGATCGAGTTGGGATTGTCCTGCACGCCGTAGGGCTGCACCGGATAGCCCTCGTCGTCGATCCGCAGGATCTTCGGACCGGTGTACGCGATGTGCATCCACAGCGACGCCGAGCCCGGGCCACCGTTGAACGAGATCACCAGCGGCCGCGACGAGACATCGGAGACACCGGTCCGCTTGTAGTAGGTGTAGAACATCGACGCCACCGGCTTGTTGTCGTTGTCCCACACCGGCTGGGTGCCGACAGTGACGTCGTAGTTGATGACCTGACCACCGATGGTGACCTGCTGGTCGCGCCTGGTGATCGACGAGTCCTGGGCGATCGCGATCGCGTTGCCCTGTGGCGCGGCATTGCGGGCGGATGCGGACGACGAGCCCTGCCCGCTGCCACCGGGCTGCTGGGCTGCGATGGGCGCGGCGAGGACCGCGAGGAGGCAGAATGCGCTGAGCGGCGAAACGTTCGACATTGTGATCCGGGTGTTAATGGGATCACCGAACGTATCGCCGCCGGGCTGAACGCGCCATCCCGCGCGCCTGGTGGGGCTACTTCTTCTTGCTGCGCCGCGCCGCGACCGCCACCACCGCCGCCGCCGCGGCCACCGCACCGGCCACCTTGGCCGCCTTGGCTACCTTGGCCTTCTTGGCTGCCTTGGACTTCCTGGGAGTCACCGCCTTGGTCGCCTTCCTGGCGGTCGACTTGACCGACTTCTTGACCGACTTGACTGCCTTGCGGGTCTTCTTCGCTGCCTTGCTCGCGACTCGCGCCATTGTTTCCCCCTCGCGTGGATGCAACACTGCCTGAAGTTACCGCAACACCTCTGCGAGGCCGGGCCAGGCCTCGGCGTTGTACGTGGCGATGGTCAGCAGATAGTGCCGTGCCCGATCACCGTGGGCGGCGATCAGCGACTCCGCGGCACGGGCCACCGCGTCCGCGTCCGCCAGCGCACCTTCGCTCTCATCGGTGATCGAGCCGTCTTCGTGGGCCACGCCGCAGCCGTCGAGAAACTCGATCTGCAGTTCCGGCTCGAGTTCCACATACAGCAACTGCAGCAGCCGCAACTCGTCACCGAAATCCTCGAGGTTGCGGCGCACGATCTCGCGCGACAACTGCTCGACGGGCCACTTGCGCAGCGTCTCGGGCCGGAATCCACCACCCTTGCGCACCACCGACTGTATGTAGGACGCCTTGGCATCGCGGTCGTTGACAAGCTCGTGGGCCACCAGCCGGAGCCTGGTCTCCGTGGGCAGCGACCGATAGGGAGAAACAGCCTTCAACTCTTCACCTCAGCTTCCTTCCTGTCTGACAAGTTCCTCCAGCCGGGCTCGAGCGGTTCGTACCGCCGGCTGGAGTTCGGCATCGGCATCGGCCCACTGCTCGACGAAGGCGCCGAAATGCTCGATCGCCTTGTCGCGTGCACCAAGCTGGTCGTAAAGCTCGCCCAGCCGTTGGCGGATCGTCCCCAGAAATGCACCGTCCGACGGGAATCGCTCCCGCGGCGGCAGGGCAAGGTAATCCTCCAGCCAGTAGACGGCCGAATCAGGGCGACCGGCTGCGAGGTGCGCCTGCGCGGTCATAAACGAGATGCAGGCCAGGCAACCGTTGGGCGCGCCATCCGGACCCAGTCTGGCATCCCGCAGCTTTTCGAGTGACTCGTCCACCCTGTTCTCGGCCAGCAGGATCATCCCCTCGACTGCGGTCCTGAAGCTGCGCATCACATCCGACTGCCACCCCAGGGAATCCTCCTCTTGCTGCAGCGCGAGCAGTCGCCGTGCCTTGTCGGGTTCACCCGCCTCGGCGTACACCAATGCCACCATCAGGTACTGACGCAACTGGGGCTGGGTCTCCCGCCACTCCTGCCCGTTGACGTAGGCGTCAAGCCGTGCGACCGCCGCTCGGGGATCGCCACGAACGTGGATGTCGGTGTTGGCAAGGTCAATCTGGCTCACCCCCGGCCAACCCAACGATGCCAACAGGCGATCGAGCTCCAGTGACTTCTCGTTGGCGGCGGCAAAGCGACCCTGAATCCGGTCCAGTGTGCCCAGTTGAGTGAGTACCATCAGGCGGTCCGTCGCCTGCGACCCCGGTGGGCCTGCCCTGGCAAGCACCTGTCGAGCCGTTGCAAGATCGTTGCGGGTGTACGCCAGTATCGCCATCGTCCCGGCATAACTCGCGGTGGCCTCGATCCCGGGATTGGCCCTCCTGAGGGAATCGAGCATTGCCGTCGCCTCGTCCAGCCGCCCCAATCCGACCAGTTGGGATGCGATGGTCAGCGCATTGGGCAGGTTGGGGGAGACCACCTGCTCGCGGACGTTGTACCTGAACGCGCTGTCGCGCTCGTGGCGTTCAGCGTGGATGATCGCCAACTGATTGATCGCGATTCTCTCGGTGGAGTCGAGCTGGTAGAGGGCCCGATACTCGGCCAGTGCCTTGCCCCTGTCATTGTGAACCGTGTGCTGGTCATAGTAGGCGCCCATAACCAGGTGTCGCTCGCGCACCGGCAGTTTGTCGACATAGAACACCGCCCGTTCGAGGGCAGAGTCGCGCACCATCGGTGGCAAGCCGGCGTTGAACATTGCCGCATTGAGCTTGCGCCAACCCAGCGCGAATGTGGAATCGACCGCGACGGCCGCACGCAGCAGTCGCACCGCCTTGTTGTAGTCGGATTCGATGTCGTTGGCGCGCGACCCCTCGGTATAGAGCCGCAGCGCCTCCAGCGAGGAAGTCGTCGCCTGCTCCAGGGGCACGCTGCGCTGCACCTGTCGGAGTGATTCACCAACCTTGCCGCGCAGCTTGCGACTGAGGTTGTCCACCACGCCAAGCAGGTCACCCACTTCGTCGGCCGTTCCCTGGAACGAGGCCAGTGGTGAACCGGTACTGGCCGCGGTGAGTTCCAGGCTCACCAGGTAGCCGTTGCCGGCCCGCACCAGCCTGCCGCCGAGGATCGCCCCGGCTCCACTGCGAGCCGCCACTTCGCGGGCGATCTCGGGTGACAATCGCGTGTCCGGCGGTCGCTGCATCCGCCGCAGCGTGGCACCGACGTCGACCGGGTCCACCATCCGGATCGAACGCGATTGCGACATCGCAGCACGAACCGCCTCGACCACGATCGGACCCATCGCGGAATCCTCTGGTGCGACGATGAAATCCGCCAGCAACAATCGGTCGTCTGCATCGAGCGTACCGGCGGCCAACAGCGAGCCGGCCGGTCCGATCCCCATCGCCCGGGTTACCACGAATCCGGCAACCAGCAGGACGAACACCGCCATCACCCCGATGCCGACCCGGATGGCCCGCCGCATCGACAGGTGCGGCTCGGCCTTGAGCGCCAGGGTGGCCAGCGTGCCCCGGCCTTCCACCTCCGAGCCACCAGGCGTGTACCTGCCGGTGAGCGCCGCCCCGCGCGAGGCCGCCTTGACCCATCCCGTGAACAGCAGCACCGGCAGCCCCATAAGCATCAACGCCACCGCACCCACGAAGACCCAGTCCGGCAGACCCAACCCGACAACTGCCCAGCGAGCAACCAGCACCACCGCCACCAGGGCAACTGCGTAGCCGGCCAACACGCGCGCGAACATACCGGGTCGGGATACCGCCCTGGTCGGCGTCGAAGTGATCGCTACCGATTCCAGTGCTTCCAGTACCTCGCCTGCCTGCTGGGGACGATCATCCGGATCCTTCTCCAGCAGCCTGGCAATCAACCTGGCCAACACCGGGGGACAATCCGGGCGCAGGCCCTCGATTGCCGCCGGAGTTCGAGTCAGGTGTGCGGTGAGCACCTTCTGATTGTTCGATTCTGCAAACGGCGGCCGGCCGGCAAGCAGCTCGAATGCCACGCAGCCCAGCGAATAGAGGTCGGCCCGATGATCGACACCCGGATCGCCGGCCACCTGTTCCGGTGCCATATATGCAGGCGTGCCGATCGAGGTACCCACCGACGTCAGTGCGGTGACCGGGAGGTCCCGCGCGAGTTCGGCAGCATCGCCGCCGCCACGCGCGGCACTGATCGCCTTTGCAATGCCGAAGTCGGTGACCACCGCCGTGTTGCCCGAGAGCAGCACGTTGTCGGGCTTGATGTCGCGATGCACGACGCCGCGCTGGTGTGCGTACACCAACGCGCGTGTCACGTCGCGCAGTATGCCGACCACATCCCCGATCGGCAGGCCGCCCTCGCCGAGTCGGCTGCGCAGCGACTCGCCCTCGATGAAGGGCATCGTGAAGTAGGGAACACCATTGATGTCGCTCGCCGACAGCACCGGCACGATGTTGGCCTGCTGCAGCGATGCTGCCAGCAGGATCTCGCGCTCGAATCGCTCGGCGTTGATTCCCTGGACCAGGTCGGGCGGCAGCACCTTGATCACCACTTTGCGCGACAGCCGCTGCTCGTGGGCCAGGAAGACCCGCGACATTCCGCCACCGCCAAGCTCGCGCTCGACAGCGTAGGCAATGCCGAGATGGTCCTGCAGCTCAGTGCGGAGGTCCATTGGTGGCCTGATGGTGACGGGATGACCGGGCAGAATAAGGGGTCACCGGCGGGTATGCCAGAGACGGCAGCGCCACTGCCACGACTCCGGAGCGCCTCCCCGGTGTCCTGGCTCAGCCCGTCCGGCGGTCGGTGATCAACGACAGGATCGCACCCAGCATTCCGAGAATCGACAAGCCCGCGCCTGGCACGGCGATCCACGAGAGCGATTCCTTGGTCATATCGGTGTTGCCGAGACCCGGGGCCTTGAAGCCGGCGACCATCCAGAAGACGGAGTACAGCAGGGCACCGGCCCCCACGGCCAGCGCGCTGAGGCGTGGCAGGGTGCCCATTCGGGTCATCAAGGTCATCACGGCGATGGCGCCCAGCGCCGCTGCCCCGATACCGCCGCCGTGCAGATGGGCGCGCTTGAGATAGTCCCACGACTTGGTCACCACGCGATCGCGGGCCGCGGTGTCGCCCTGATAGACCGTCGCCACCACGGCGTCGCCGCTGGCGGCCAGTCGATCCTTGATGGCTGCTTCGTTGAAACCGAAGACTCCCCCCAACACGAAACCGAACAGCACCGCGGAGAGCGCGAGCACGGCCCCGACACGCATAGCGGCGGGAACTGATTCGAAGGACATAGCCACCTCGTTACAGGAATCGGGAAGGACGATGGACCGCAGGCCACACCGGAACCGATTCCGGTCGTATAATACTGTATGGAAACCCTCCTGTTTGCACTGTCGCTCCTCCTCCTGCTGGTCTGGCTGGCGTGGACCTGGAACCGGTTGGTGTCGATCCGCGCGGCGATGCAGGCGGCCTGGGCGTCGGTCGATGCCCTGCTCAAGCGGCGCGCCGACCTGATCCCCAACCTGGTGTCCCTGGTGCGCGGCACGATGACCTACGAAGCCGACACCCTGACCCGGATCACCGAGGCCAGGGGCTCGCTCTACAACGCCGATGATCCGGTGGAGCGTTCCCGCGCCGAGTCGGTGGTCACCTCCGGAGTGCGACAACTGCTGGCACTGGTGGAGCAGTACCCCGAGCTGCGGGCCAACGAGAACGTGCTCCGGTTGCAGCATCAGCTCGTCGAGACGGAGGACGACATCGCCAAGTCACGCCGCTATTTCAACGCCGTTGTCCGGGATCACAACATCCTCTGTGAGTCGTTCCCCACCGTGCTGGTGGCCCGCCTTCTCGGCTTCCGCCCCAGTGGCTACTTCAGCGCCGAAGACGACGAGCGCGAACCGATCCCGGCGAGTCTCGGGTGAGGCGGATCGCTGCAGTGATCGCACTGCTGGTGATGCCGTTGCTGTTGTCGGCACAGGACACCGGCTGGACCATCGACTCGATGCACGTCGACTTCACGCTCAACACCGATCGCACGATTGACGTGACGGAATGGATCGTGGTCGACTTCGGCCAGCTCAGCAAGCACGGCATCTACCGCGACATCAACACCCGATACCGGCGACTGGCCCGCCCGGGTATGAACATCCCTGCCGGCACTGAACGGATCGATCTCGAGGCGATCAGTGTCAACAACGGTCAGGGCCGTGCCCTGCGCACCGATGTCACCCGTGGTCGCGATCGGACCCGGATCAGGATCGGCGATCCGGACCTGACGGTGACGGGCCGACAGACCTACGTGATCAGGTACAGGCTGGAGCGCGGCATCGGATTCTTCGACCAGCACGACGAGTTCTACTGGCAGGTGACCGGAACCCAGTGGCCGGTGCCGATCACCCGTGTCAGCGCCAGGGTTCGACTCCCCGACCATCAGCAGGGCGGCGACTTCGAGGCGTGGTGCTTTGCCGGCTGGGCGGAGTCGAACTCGGACGATCGCTGTACCGCGGAAACGGTGGGTACCGTGGGCTACCGATTTGCCAGCAGCCGGCTTGATCCCGGCGAGGGCCTCACGCTGGTCGCTGCCTTTCCCAAGGGAATAGTTCCCGAACCCACAGCCGCCGACCTGGTACGTCAGCGTCTGGCAATCTGGTGGCCTGCCGCGCTGCCGCTGCTGGCCCTGTTCGGAATGATGCTGCGCTGGAATGCCGTGGGTCGCGAGCCGAGGAGCGGCTCGATCGTGCCCGAGTGGCGCAAGCCGGAACTGCCCGCCGGCCTGGCCGGCACCCTGCTCGATCAACGCGCAGATATGAGAGACGTGATCGCCACCATCCTCGACCTTGCAGTGTCGGGACATATCACCATCACCGAGGTGACACCCCGGGGTCCGCTTGGCGTTGATCCCGATTCATTCGTCGCCAAGGCGTTCCGCACCCTGGGCCTGTCGAAGACCGACTGGGAAGTGCGCGCCACCGGAATCGACAAGTCCCGGATGGCGCCACACCAGCGCCTGGTGCTCGACGGCATTCTCGACGGCAAGAGCAGCAACCGCATCAGCGACCTGCACAACGATTTCTACAAGCAGCTCCCCGGCATCTACTCGGCGATGTACGACGAGACGGTGGAGTCGGGCCTGTTCACCCGCAACCCGACCTCGGTGCGCACTCGCTACGTGCTCCTCGGCGTCGCTGTTCTGGTGATCGGCCTGATCGCAAGCTTCTTCACCCTGAACCTGATTCTTGCGCTCGGCAGCGTGCTTGCCGGCCTGATCGTGATGCTGTTCTCGGGTGCAATGCCGGCGATGACACCATCGGGGGCACGGGAGCTGGTCCGCCTCAAGGGAGTCGAGGAATACATCCGCCGTGCGGACAAGCTGGAGCTGGAGATGCATCAGGCGCCGCAGCGCACCACCGAACTGTTCGAGGTGCTGCTGCCCTATGCCGTGGCGCTGGACGTGACCGACATCTGGATCGACCAGTTCGAGTCGGTGCTCGCATCGCAACCGCCAACCTGGTACAGCGGCACTCACGGTCAGCCGTTCTCCGTCTCTTCATTCCACAGCGGACTGAGCAGCTTCCAGACCGCTGCCACCCGCACTTTGGGCTCCAGTCCGGGGTCGAGCAGCGGCAGTGGTGGCAGCAGCGGTGGTGGCAGCGTGGGGGGTGGCGGTGGCGGCGGCGGCGGCGGTTCCTGGTAGCGGGCCAGGCCCCGGAAAAATCCGCGAGCCCGTCGGTTTACCGACACCGGCGGCTTCAGCCCCGGCCGAGCCGCGGGTTTACCCGCGAGCGAGGGCCCCCGCTACGGCAGTCCCACCACCTTCGTCGGCGTCAGGCGATCCGTCGACGTGCCATCACCAACCTGTCCGCCGTTGCCGCCCCAGCAATACACGCCGTCACTGGCTAGTCCGCAGGAGTGCACCACCCCGCCGGTGATCTGGCTGAAGTTCTTGCCCCCGCTGACCTGCACCGGGGTGTGCCGGTTGGTCGTGGTTCCGTCGCCGATCTGGCCGTAAGTATTGATGCCCCAGCACCAGGCGGTTCCGCCGGTACGGATGGCACAGGTCGTCTGGGCTCCGGCGCCGACGTAGATGTAGTCGTTGGCACTGCCGACCTGTACGGGCGTGTTGCGACTGGTGGTGGTGCCGTCGCCGAGCTGACCGAAGGTGTTAGCACCCCAGCACCAGAGCGTCTTGTCGGTGCGGATGCCGCAATTGTGGTTGAGGCCCGAGCGGATCATCGTGAACTGGTGTCCTCCCGCCACCTTGACCGGTGCGGGCTGGATGACATTGGAGCCGTCGCCCAACTGGCCCTCGTCGTTGAGTCCCCAGCACCACGCTTCATTGGTTGCACTGCGGCCGCAGCCAGAGCGGTCACTCAGGTTGATCTCCACCAGTGGAGGCGTGTTGCCCACCGGCAGCAGCACCGGCCAGGGCACGACGCTCGAACCGGTCAGCAACTCGAATTGATCCTCGCCCCAGCAATAGACGATGTTGGCGACAGAGACGCCGCAGGTCATTGCGGAGCCCGCCGGTGCGGGCGTGAGCTGCTTGAAGACGACCACGTCGAGCAGGCCTGTCGATCCGCCGATGCGTACGGTGGGAGCCGCCGCCAGCACCAGGGTGGGAACGTTCCTGTTTGCCGTGCTGCCGTTGCCCAGATTGCCGAACGCCCCATCACCCCAGCAGTACGACGCTTCGTTGAGCCCGATCGCGCAGGTGGTGTGCAGTCCTGCGAAGATTGCCTTGAACGGTTGCGGTTGCGACACCGCAACCGGCTGCAGGCGATTGGTGGTGCTGCCATCGCCGAGGCGCCCATCGATGTTGACCCCCCAACACCTGGCTGCACCGTCGGAAAGCAGGGCACAACTGTGATATCCGCCGGTCACGATGGACTGCACCGTCGGCGGCGGTGGCGTCACCGTGATCGCCGACGTGGCGCTCTTGCCTTCGCTGGTGGCAGTGATGATTGCGCTGCCCGTGGCCACCGCCGTCACCAGGCCCGTTTCATTCACCGTTGCAGCAGCCGCATTGTTGCTGCTCCAGGTGACCTGCCGGTCGGTGAGCACGGTGCCATTGGCATCCCTGAGCGTCGCATCGAGCTGGATAGTGCCACCCACTGCGACGCTGCCGGACGCCGGCGTCACCTCGACGACTGCGACCGGCATCGCCTCGACGCTGACCTTGGCACTGCCGCTGACGCTGCCCACGAAGCCTGTTATCGTGACCGGTCCGCCGACCGCGACTCCGGTGACCACGCCGGTCGAATTGACCGTGGCGATCGCCGAATTGTCGGTCGACCAGGTGGTGACATTGATGTCGAGTGTGTTGCCGCTGGCGTCGCGCACCGTCGCGGTGAGCTTGGTGGTGGCTCCGACCTTCAGGGTGCTGTTGGCCGGTGACAGCGTGAGCGACGCGGCACTCGGTGCCGGCGGAGGCGGTGGTGGCGGTGGCGGCGGCGGTGGCGGCGTGGGATCGGCGGCGCTGCCGCCGCAGGCGGCGACCAGGGTCAGCAGGACGATGCTCAATACTGGGTGGCGCAATCAGTGCTCCGGCTAGAGTCCAGACCCTCAACGCGCAAGAACTCCGTCAAACGGCTCATCCGGGACCGGATCCGGACCCTTGGCCACCACCAGGGCGCGATTCGGCTTATTCTTGGAGTATCCCCAACAGGGTCTCCCAATGACCAGCACCCATCGGCTTGAACAGGCGATGCTCGACTTGGCGCGGATCCACGTCGAACCCGGCACCTCCGTGCGTTCCGTACTCAACAAGGTGGCTCGCGTCGTCGTGCGCGCTATGGGCCTCGGCCGCTTCTCGGTGTGGCTGGCCACCGACGACCAGCAGTCGGTGCGGCTCTACTACCTGCACCGACCGGGTCGGAGCGACGTCATCGACGGCACCATCCTCCGGGTCGACCAGTTCCCCGCCTACTTCGCCGCCCTGAGTTCGGCCCGTGCGCTGGAGGTGAATGATTCCAGCACCGATCCCCGCGTGGCCGAACTGCGTGAGGGGTACTCCGTGCCGCTCGACGTGGGTGCGCTGCTCGATGCGCCGATCTACCGGTCCGGTTCGATGGTCGGCATCGTCTGTCACGAGCACGTCGGCGGACCGAGACAGTGGACCGAGGCGGAGCACGAACTCGCCGCCGACGTGGCCACCACCGTGGCCAGGTTGCTGGAGGAGGGCGATCGCAACCTCGCCGAGGATTCGCTCAAGGCGTACCAGAAGCACCTGCTCGAGCTGACTCGCTACGAGGGGATGGGTCGCCTGGCAGCGGGAGTTGCTCACGATCTCCAGAACCTGCTGCACGTTGTTGGCGTCAACGCAGAGATGGCGATGAGCCAGGCCATCAATCCGGAAGTGCGCGCGTCGCTGGAGACCGTGCTCGATGCGGTCAAGCGGAGTCGCGACCTGGCAAGAACGGTGCTCAGGTTCGGGCGCGGCGAGACCGATGGTCCGGTGGTGCTCGATCCCGCCGCGCTGGTGGTGGATTGCAAGCGGCTGCTGCTCGCCGCGCTGGAGCACAACCAGCACCTTGTCCTCGAGGCCCGACCGGGCACGGGCCGGGTGTTCATCGCCAAGCCCGAACTTGAGCGGGTGCTGCTCAATCTGGTGACCAATGCGCGCGAAGCGATGCCCGAGGGCGGCACCGTCACCGTCAGGGTGTGCGAGTGCGACAGCGAACAGGCGGATGACACCGGGTCGCAGGATCGTGGCGATATGATGATCGAGGTGCGCGACAACGGAATCGGAATGTCGTCAATCGCCCTGGCACAGGTCAGGAAGCCGTTCTTCTCCACCAAACCGCACGGCACCGGCCTTGGACTGGCAATGGCGGAACAGATCCTCAGTCGCGCCGGCGGTTCGCTGCAGATCGAAAGCGCACTGGGAGTCGGCACCACGATCCGCTGCCTGATGCCGCGGATCGCGTAGGGGCCGGGCACGCCCGGCCCGTTCGGATTCCGCACCCGCGACAGGCGGGCTAGGCGGGCCTCGCCCTACAGCGATCGCAACCGGTCGACGATTTCGGCCTGCAGATAATCTGGCTCGATCACCTGTGCGTCGGGACCGTACTGCAGCACGTGCCGCACCGCCCA
>CBFGRM010000051.1:0-13253 GCA_965651205.1 uncultured bacterium | reverse complement strand
GCACCACCACGCCCGGGACCGGGCAGGTCGCCAACGCCGTGGAGAACTGCCCGCCACCCTGAGGGGGCGTCGCCGGGGCGGAATAGGCCGGCCTACTCGTGCCTGAGCGCCTCCACCGGGTCCATTCGCGATGCCCGAAGTGCCGGGATCATTCCGAACACCAGGCCGATCCCGACCGACACCGAGGCCGCGACCACGGCGCTCCAGACCGGCGGACCGCTCTGCAACGACAGCACCTCTTTGAGCAGCGTGCCACCGGCCATCCCGACTGCTATGCCCAGCAGCCCGCCGAAGCCGGTAAGTGTGGCCGCCTCGACCAGAAATTGCCACAACACTTCGCGATTGGTGGCACCAACGGCCTTGCGGAGACCGATCTCGTGGGTGCGGTCGGTGACCGACACCATCATTATCGCCATCACGCCGATGCCGCCCACCAGCAGCGCCACGCTCGACAGCGCGATCATCACCAGGAAGAACGCCGAGGTGAGCGAGTCCATTATGTCGAGGATCTGGTCGGCGGTGACCACGTCGAAGGAGTTGGGTTGCCCGGGACGCAGGGCACGGTCGAGCCGCAGTGCGGTGATCGCGGCATCGGTGGCCACCGGAACTGGCACCCCACGTGCCGCCAGCACGGTGATGAACAGCGAGTTGGTCTCGTCGTACGGGAAGCTGCGCTTGGCTGCGCGGTAGGGTACCACGCCTCCGTCGGTGGTGCCCGGCGGCTGGAAGATGTTCTCCGGTTTCTGGTATATGCCGATCACGGTGAACGACCTGCCACCGATCCTGATCACCTTGCCCATCGGATCGATGCGGCCGAAGAGCCGGTCCGCAGTCTCGACCTCCAGCACCACAACCGGCGATCCTGCTCCACGCTCGCCGTTGGAGAAGAATCTGCCGCGGAGCAGCGTGCCGCCGTTGGCCTCGAGGAAGGCGTCGTCGGCGCCGTAGATCATCACCGCCTGGGTGCCGGCGCCCTGATATGACATCCGCTGCTGCACCTGCACCCAGAGTCCGGCGTGACGTATCTCGTCGCGACGCATCAGCGCCGCCACATCGCCTTCGTCCAGCACCGGCCTGATCCGCACTTCAGCCGGCAGGTTGTCGGGATTGACCGGGGTCGACGAGAAGTAGCGCATCACGTAAAAGGTCGATGGCGAGGCGTTCTCCATCGTGGCGAAGATCTGCTGCCTGATACCGTCGACCAGGGAAGCCATCACCATCACGGTTGTCACCCCGATCACCACGCCCAGCGTGGTGAGTGCGCTCCGCAGCTTGTTGCTGCGCATCGAGTCGAACGCGAGTGCGATGCCCTCGCCGAACGGACGCCAGATCGACACGAGGTTCATTCGCGCCTCAGTGCGGCGATCGGATCGAGCCGGGATGCGCGCAGGGCGGGGTACACTCCAAAAATGATCCCCGTGGTGGCACCCAGCAGCAGCGCCAGTGCCACCGACCAGCCAGTCACCCGCGCGGGCAGCGGTGACACCGCAGCGACCAGTTGTGCCAGCATCCATCCCAGCGTGACACCGATGGCGCCGCCGAGGAGTGACAGGAGCACGGTCTCGACGAGGAACTGGCGCAGGATGTCGCGCCGATTCGCGCCGAGTGCCTTGCGCAATCCGATCTCGCGGGTGCGCTCGCTCACCGCCATCAGCATAATGTTCATTATCACGATCCCGCCCACCACGATGCCGATCGCCACCACTGCAGGCACCACGGTGAAGAGCAGTGCGGTGAGCGAGGCCCAGAACGCGACCAGCGCATCGGCCTTGTCGACCGCAAAGTCATTCGCCTCGCGTGGCCCCAGCCGGTGTGACAGCCGCATCGCCTCCTCGGCGCGGGCCATCGCATCGGCCATCAGTGACGGCTCGGCGACCTTGATCGAGATCACCGCGCTTCGGCGACTGCCCCAGATCGACTCGAACATCGGTAGCGGCATCAGGACAAACCCATCGAACGACTGCCCCAGGGTGGTGCCCTTCGACGCCACCACGCCCTTGATGGTGAACTGCCGCCCGGCGATGCGTACCGCTTGGCCCACGGCGCTCTCGGGAGTCCGGAACAGCTTGTCGGCTATGTCCCAGCCGACCACGATCACCGGCCGCTTGCCGCGCAGGTCGATCTCTGCCATCGCGGCACCGGCCGCGATCTGGTAGTCCTGGACGATCTGGTATGGCGGCGTGATACCGATGATAGACACGCCGCTCATCCTGTCGCTGCCGCGGATCACGTCCGCACTCGGGGGAGGGAATCCGGACTGGTATGCCACCGCCTCCACGTCGGGCAGGGCGCGCTCCACGGCCAGCGCGTCCTCCCAGGTCACCCGCGGCCGCTTGGCCAGCTCGCGCACTTCCTCGTCACCAAGCAATCCGATCGAGATCGGAGTCCTCCGGATCTGGAAGGCATTGTTGCCGATGATCGCGCCGGTGATGTTCTCCGCGACGTACGCGTTCATCCCCTGGATCACGGCAACTACGGTGACCAGAAACGCCACCGACACGATGATGCCGAGCAGGGTAAAGAACGATCGCAGCTTGGCGGACCAGATCGTGATCAGGGCGAGCCGGATTGCCTCGGAAAAGGGCATCCCGGAAGATACGGCAGGAGGAGGGAGAGGGGAGAGGGGAGAAGGGAGAAGGGAGAAGGGAGAGGGGAGAAGGGAGAAGGGAGAAGGGAGAAGGGAGAAGGGAGATGATCTCCAAGTTCTCCCCTCTACCGTCTCCCCTCTCCCGTCACTCGTATCGCAGCGCCTCCACCGGGTCCAGCCGGGCGGCCTTGTTGGCCGGGTACAGTCCGAAGCACACCCCGGTGATCACCGACGCAATGATGGCCGCGAACACCGACCACAGCGGGATGATTGCCGGCAGCGGCGTGAAGGTGTTGATCGCGAGCGCAATCAGTGCGCCGAGTGCCATGCCGACCAGGCCGCCCAGCAGCGTGAGGGTGGCGGCTTCGACCAGGAACTGGAACAGGATCTCGCCGCGGGTGGCACCGAGCGCCTTGCGCACACCGATCTCGCGGGTGCGTTCGGTGACCGAGATCATCATTATCGCCACCACACCGACGCCGCCCACCATCAGGCCGACGCTGGAGAGCACCAGCATCACCAGGAAGAATCCGGCCGTCATCTGGTTGAAGGACTCCAGGAAGCGCGCTCCCGACACCAGGTCGAAGGTGTTCTCCTCGGATGGCCTGAGGCCGCGATCAATCCTGAGCGCCATAGTGACCTGGTCCATCGCCTCGGCCTGGGTGGCGGTCTCGGTGGGGAAGACCATAATGCTGATCCAGCCGCGCTCGAAGTCCGCCACCTTGGCAAAGGTGGAATGGGGAACGATGATCTTGGGATCGTCGCTGTCGCTGAAGATGTCGGCGGGATCCTGGTACAGTCCGACCACGGTGAAAGGCAGCCCGAAGATCCGGATCTGCTTGCCGATCGGGTCGCTGTTCTCGAACAGTGACTCGGCGGCGTTGAGGTTGATCACGGCGACATAGTTCATCGCCGCGGCGTCGATGGGCGTGAAGTTGCGACCGTCGATGATGTCGCCACCCTCCACCGTCAGCCAGCTCGGATCCATCCCTTGCACATAGGTGCTGCCGAGATTCCTGTCGCCGTGCGTCACCAGGGAGATGCCGCCTTCGCGGACGTTGACGTCCTGCACTGCCGGCAGCTCGCGGATCAGCTTCGCCTCGTGGCGTGACAGCCGGGGTCGGCGACGCCAGGGCGACATCTCGTCGCTGCCGTCGGAAATCTGGATCCCCTCGCGGAAATAGCGCATCACCACGAAGCTCTTGGGACCGGCACGATTGACGATGTCGCTCACGCCACCCTGGATGCCGCTGATCATCGAGGCCATCCCGATGACCACCATCACGCCGATGGCGATGCCGAGGATGGTGAGTGCTGCACGGCTCTTGTTGGCGCGCACCGCATCGAGTGCCAGCAGCACTCCCTCACGGGCCCGTGTGTGGAGGCTGCCGCGACCGAGCCTGCTCATTCCTGCCTCAGCGCTGCGATGGGGTCGAGTCGCGAGGCCTGGCGCGCCGGCAGGATGCCGGCCAGCATCCCGACCGCAACGCCGAGTGCGACGCCGACGGCGATCGACCAGGGTGCCACGGCGGCTGGCAACGGCGTGAGTGCCCTAACCGTGAACGCCAGCAGCAGGCCGCAACCGATGCCGAGGATCGCGCCGGTCACGCTGAGCGTGGCGGATTCGACGATGAACTGGGCCATTATGTCGCGCCGCCTGGCGCCCAGTGCCTTCCTGATGCCGATCTCGCGGGTGCGCTCGGCCACCGCCATCAGCATTATGTTCATTATCACTATTCCGCCCACCACCAGTGAAATCGCCACCAGGCCCGGCAGTGCCATAAACAGGATCGCCGAGATCTTCTGCCACTCCGAAAGCGCGCCTTCGGCTGTTTCGAGGTGGAATGAGTTCTCCTCTCCCGGGCGGAGTCCGCGCCGGGCCCGCATCGCGGCAGTGACTTCCTCCATCGCCAGGCGCATAGTTGGTATGTCCTCGGTCTGGACGTGGAAGTCGTCGATCACGTGGGGTCGGTTGACCAGTCGCCGCACCGAGGATGTGATCGGGGTGACCGCGAACTTGTCGAGCGAGATTCCGAACAGCGTCCCTTGTTCGGCCACCACGCCGATCACCCGGTGCGGCAGGCCACCGACCGAGATGGTCTCCCCTAGCGGGTCGCGTCCATCGAACAGCCGGTTGGCCAGTTCCCAGCCCAGCACCACCACGTCGGCACCGATCCTCACCTCCTGCGGCGAGAAGGCACGCCCTTCGGCAATGTCCCAGTTCTTGATCCGGAAGTACTCGGCCTCGACGGTGTGCACCTGGATCTGGGTGGCCTCGCGTCCGTTCCAGCGGATGGTGAGATTGTCCCAGCCTGCCATCGCCGTCCGTGCGGGCACCGTGAGTTGCTCGCGCACGAAGGCGACGTCGTCGGTGGTGATCCGCTGCCGCCGGGCCCACTCGCGCCACATCTCCTCGGTGGTGTTGCCCATCACGATGTTGGGCCGCGAGCGCAACTGGAACGTGTTCACGCCCACCAGTGCGCCGGCGAACTTGTCGGTCATATAGACATTCATTCCCTGCACGATCGACACCACCGCGATCAGGAACGTCACGCCGATCAGCACGCCCACCAGCGAGAAGAAGCTCTTGAGCTTCTGGGCCCTGATCGAGGCCAGGGCCAGCCGGACAGCCTCGAGGATCGGCATCCTCAGGCCGCGTCCGCCGTGACGCGCGCAGTGGGTCGATCGACGTCGACCTGGCCATCGCGCAACACCACCACTCGCAGCGCGTGTTCGGCGATGTCGGGTTCGTGGGTCACCAGCACCACCGTCTGTCCCTGCGCGTGCAACTGGGCGAACACCTTCATTATCTCCACGCTTGTGGCCGAGTCCAGGTTTCCCGTGGGTTCATCGGCAAGCAGGATCGACGGCTCGTTGATCAGCGCGCGAGCGATCGCGACACGCTGTCGCTGGCCTCCCGACAACTCGTTGGGGCGGTGATCCATCCTGCCGCCCAGGCCGACCCGTTCCAACGCGTGCTCCGCGCGCCTGCGACGCTCGCGCGACGACACGCCTGCATACACCAGTGGCAGCTCGACATTGGCCAGCGCCGTGGCGCGCGGCAGCAGGTTGAAGGTCTGGAAGACGAAGCCGATCTCCTTGTTGCGCACGCGTGCCAGCGCGTCGTCGGCCATCTGCGACACTTCGTGGCCACCCAGCCAGTACTTGCCCGAGTCGGGCGTGTCGAGGCAGCCGAGCACGTTCATCAGGGTGGACTTGCCGGAGCCGGAGGGGCCCATGATCGCCACGTACTCGTTGCGATTGATGCGCAGGTCGACACCCGCCAGGGCACGGATCCGCTCGCCGCCCATATGGTACTCGCGGGTGATTCCCTCCAGCCTGATCACGGCGTCGCTCACGGCCGTGTCCCGGTTGATGGCGCTGCCGCGGCCGCCTTGACCCTGGTGGAGTCGGCCATATCGCGGATCGCCTGGTAACTGCCGGCCACGATCATCTCGTTCTCGTCCACACCGCTCAGCAGCTCGAAGTGCTCGTCGCCGGCGATGCCGACCTGTACCGGACGGAAGCGTGCGATGCCGTCGTTCACCACGAACACACCCTCGATGTCCTTGGGACGCTCGCTGGCGGTGGTGCCGCCTTCCAGCGGCATCGCCTGGGCGCTGTCGCTGCCCAGCGTGTCGGGGCGGGCGGTGAGCGCGATGATCGGGATGCTGAGCACGTTGGTGCGCACGTCGGTGATGATCCTGGCCGTCATCGACAGGTCGGGACGAACATCCGCCGGCGGATTGTCGAGGGTCACTTCCACCTCGAAGTCGACCGCGCGATCGGTGCCCTGGCCGGTGGCGGCGAGTGCCGCGGCGCTGTTGGCGATCCGGGTCACCCTGCCGGCGAAGGCCGTGTCGGCACCGTAGGCGTCGATCTTGACCTCCACCGAGTCACCCAGCTCGAGCCGGATCACGTCGGTCTCGTCGACCTTGACCTTGGCCTGGATCACTGACAGGTCGGCGATCCGCATCAGCAGGCCCACGTCGCGCGAGAAGGTGCCCGGCACAGCCACTTCGCCCTCCTCGACCGCCAGGCGAACCACCCGACCGGAGATCGGTGCATACAGCCGGGTGCGGGCGAGGTTGTCGCGTGCCTCCTTGAGTGACGCCTCGGCCTGCGACAGTGACGCCTCGCTGGCACGCAGGTTGGCGTCGGCGATGTCGGCGGCCTGTTGTGCCTGCTCGACCACCTCCTCGGCCACCAGCCCGGTGCCACTGGCCGCGATCGCCTTGGTTCGGTCCAGGGTCCGATGGGCCTGGTCGCGGTTGATGCGGGCCTGCATCAGCGACGCCTGCTGCGAGGTCACCAACGCTGCGGCACGCTCGACCGCTCCCTGGAACTGCACCTGGTCGAGTTCGACCAGGAGCTGTCCCTTCTCGACCCGGTCGCCTTCCTGCACGGTGATCCGCAGGATCCGCGCGGTGACTTCCGACTGGACGTCGACCTGGCTCTTCGCCTCGATGTTGCCGCTGGCCGTCACGGCAGAGACGAGGTTGCGGCGGGTGACCGGTTCCATTCGAACCTCGACTCCATCGCCGCCACCACCACCCACCGCCGTGCCGATCACTAGTAGCGCCACTACTGCGGCGCCGATGCCGAGCACGATCTTGGTCTTCCGAGACATCTCGCGGTCCTCTCCGTCCGAATCAGCGAAGGGTGTGTCCGACGGCGGCTTCGAGGCCGACGACGGCGGTGTGATAGTCGTACACTGCGTTGACGTAGCCGGCTTCGGCCTGGGTCACCGCGTTCTGCGCATCGGCAACTTCAAGTGCGGTACCGCTGCCCACCCGGTAGCGCTCGTTGGCCAGGGTGAGCTGGTCGGCTGCTGCAACGCGGTTGGCGTCGGCGATCTGTGCCGCGCGCCAATTGGTGGTCACTGCCAGCAGTTGTGCCTGCACCTGGCCGTCGACCAGCAGTCGCTGTGCCCGCAGCGCCTCGCGGGCGTCATCTGCCTGCGCCCGTGCCTGTGACACTCGCGCCTCGCGCGCGAAGCCGTCGAAGATCGGCAGCGACACGCCGAACGAAATCGACCACGGCTGCCGGGTGAACCTGAACGGCCAGCCGGAGTTGGCGTCGCGAATCCGCTGCTCCACTTCGGGCAACAGCGCGGTGCCGCTGGCATCGAGGCCGGCGTACGCGTTGCAGTCGGGGATGATGCCGCCGCCGGGGGCGGGATGGGGAGACGTGAGCCGCTCGAGAATGGCATTCTGGAAGGCACAATTGGTCACCGCACCCTGCGCGCCGGCGATCTGGCCGGCGATCAGTGGATCGACGTCGGTGGCCTGCTGAGTGAATCCCGAGATGCCGGTGCTGATCGAGAACGATGGCAGGTATGCGGAGCGGGCGATCCGCACGCCGATCCCGGCCGCGTCGTCCTGGGCTTCCGCTGCCCGCAGGGCCGGGTTCTGCATCCGGGCGTCACGCTGCAGCGTGGCCAGGTCCCAATGCGGTTCCGCCAGCACGAACTGCTCGCTCAGCGTGAGCGACGCCACGTCGGGGCCAGCAGGCACACCGATCCGGCGGAGCAGCTCGATCCGCGCCTCGACCGCCTGCTGCTCCGAGCGCAGCAACTGGACATCGGCGTTTGCCTTGGCCACTTCCGCCTGGCGTACTTCGACCATATTGCCACGACCGACTTCGAAGATCGCCTGTGCCTGCGCCAGGAAGTTGGCGTTGCGATCCACCTGCTGGCGCGCGACCTCGACCGAAGCGTCGGCACGCAATACCATAAGGTACTGGTTGGTGACGTCGGCGCCGAGATCGTTGCTGGCTGCCGCGATGAAGGCATCGGTAGCCGCCTGTTGCGCCTTGGCCTGCGAGGGGGCGAGGAAGTTGCCGTAAGACAGCCCCATCGAAACACCGATGTTGTAACTGGACGAGATCGTCGAGGAACCCTGCGAGAATATCTGGTTGGCCAGGGTCTGGCGACCGGCTCGCGAGTAGCCGACCCCGGCGCTGCTGCTGATGCTGGGCAGCAGATTGCCGTAGGCAGAACGGACCTGGGCCGCCGCCGGTCCCTCGTCGTTCTGGGCCTGACGGTAGGCAGGCGAGTGTCGCCTGGCCAGATTGAGGGCGTCCGCCAGAGACAGTGACTGGGGCACCACCACCGGCTCCTGACTGACCAACACCGCTGGCAGGGCACCCAGAACCAGCAACCCGCGCACGATTCGACTCCGCATATTCCGACCCGTTGGAGAAGGAGATTAGCTGACAGTGCCTTCCTACGGTCGCCCCGACGGGAAGTTTCAAGCTGCGACATCGACCGGGCAGACCCCTGCCGCGGCGGTGTGGCTGGCAATGATTGCTGTCGCCCTTGCCGTGGCAGAAGCACTGTATCAAGGAGGGGTTGAGGGCGGAACCGCGGCGCGCTGGGGCTGGCTGGCCGGTGCCGCTGGCATCGCCGCGGTCTCGGCGGTGGTGGCTTGGCGTCACGGCAGCCGGTCGGCTCGATCGGTGGCGGTGGGACTTGTCGTCCTGATGGTGCTGCTCGGGATCGGTGCACTAAGGGTGCGCACGGTGTCGGTGGCCCCGGGCCGGGCCGCGGTCGACGCGGCCGCCGATGCGGCCCAGGTGCGGGATCGTACCCTGGCGGCCGGCGTCGCGGCCGCCAGACGCATCGGTATCCTGGCGCTGCAGCGGGTGGGTGACGCCGCACCCGGTCAGACTCCGGCGCTGGCCGACCTGCTCGGTGCAACCTCGATCGAAATGGGAGTCCTGGTGCTGGGCGGCGACACCGTGGTGGCGGTTGCGGGTCCGCAACGAGTCGGCCCGTCGCCACCCGGAACCGAGGCAGCGTTGGTGGAGACACCGTTCTCGAGGTTGATGCTGGTGACGGCACACCGCGGTCATCGGCGAGCGCAGGTGTCGCTGCTGCTCGACGCGGCATCGGCGCTGCCCTCACCCGGCAGGTCGTTGGCCGGCAGCGTCGGAGATTCACGCGGAATCGGATGGCACTGGCTCCCGCAGCAGGAAGATGTCGCGGCTGGTTCGGTCGGCTCGGTGATGAGTGCCATCGGCAGCTCGATGCAAGCGGTGCCACCCGATGCAGAAGCGCTGCTGGCACGTGAGCTCGGCCTCGCCCGGCGACTCGCGGTGGCTGGCCTGGTGTTGCTGTCGGCTATCGTGCTGCTGGGTGGCGCACCGCCGCTGGTGCGCGCGCTGGCGTTGCTGTTGCCACTGTGGGCGCTGGTGCGCGGCGGCCTTGTACTCGAAGGCGCCGGCGGTGCGATCACGATCGCGGTGCTGGCAGGCGCTGCGCTGTTGCTGCTGACAGTGGTGTTGTGGCAACGAAGCGCGCGACGCGCGCCGGTCGGCGTGATCGCGGCGGTGATCCTGCTCGCGGTGGCACCCTGGTTGGTCCTGCGCACGGCCGGGCAACTCGCACCGCCATCGGGTGAGGGAACCCTCCTCGCCTGGTTCGGATGGCAGGCGATCCTGGCGGTCGCCACCGGTGCCTGGCTGGCCCTGGCATCGGCACCGCTCAGGACCAGGGGCGACCTGATGTCGTCCTGGCGCTGGGGCGCCATTGCCACCGTGGCCGCAGTGGCGGTGGCGCTGCTCGGGATCGAATTGTGGTCACCAGCAACCGTCTCGGGCTGGCCGTGGTGGTACCCGGTGTGCTGGCTCATTCCCTTCGCAGCGATGCTGCCCGTCACTTCACCCCTGTCCCGCCGGGTCGCGATTTTCACCGCTGCGGCGTCACTCGCCGCGCTCGGCTCCTGGGGAAGCTCACTGGACACCCGGCTGGCCGATGCGCGCACCGATGTCACCCGCCTCGGTGCAGCGCGCGACTCGGTGACCGAGCAATCACTGGGCGAACTCGGGAGCACGCTCCTCGACGCGCGTGACACCCGACTGGAAATGATCTACGCCACCTGGCACGATTCACCGGTGGCAACGTCGCGCGTCCCGACGCAACTCGCAGTGTGGGTCGATACCACGGTGATCGACTGGGTTGCACTCGACTCGATGGCGCCGAGCTGGGGCGATCTGCAACGGGTGGTGGCGGAGCGGGGCAAGACAATCGAACAGGTACCGCTGGCGCGCGGAGAGGGACGTCACACCGTGCTGGTGGTGCCGCTCGACGGTGACACGACCATCACCGTGCTGGCCGGCCCGCGCAGCAGGATCGTGCGACCGACACGATTTGGCCGGATGATCGACTGGCGGGTGAGCGCCGACCCGCCGTACACGCTGCACGAGGTCAGGGCGGACGACGCGCTGCCCGACTTCACCTGGCGGCGTACCGGCCGCCACATCCGCGCCGACGAGTGGGTGCGCACCGGCGGCAGGCCGCTGATCGTGCGGGCTACGGTGTCGATCGACGAGCCGCGACCGTTCGCGGTGCGCGCAGCGCTGACCGTGCTGCTCGATGTGCTCTTGATGATGCTGCTCTGGTTCCTGGTGGAACGCTTCCTGGGATTCCGCAGTGGGCGCGAACCCGAGGTGTTCCGGCGTTCCTACCGGCGCACCGTCACCGCGGCGCTGATCTCGTTCTTCGTGGTACCGGCAGCGTTCTTCACGTTGTGGTCGGTGTTGCGGCTGAGACAGGAAGTCGGTCACGATCGCGCGCAGGAAGTCACCCGGGTGCTGCACCAGGTCGACGACGAGCCGGTGCTCGACGACCCCGAGCTGGCAACACTGCCGAGCGTCGCGCTGGCGCAGGTGGCGGATCGACTCGATGCCGAAGTCGCGATCTACCGGAGTGGCAGGCTGGTGGCAGCGAGTGCGCCCCTGCTCGCAGAGTTGGGTCTGGTGAGTCCGGTGATGGACCCGACCATCGTGCGTGCCGGTCCGGCAGACGAACGTGGCCTGGCGGTCCCGATACCCGGCGCCAACGTGCGGGTGGGCGGCCAGATGACCACCATCCCCGGCGTGGTGATGGCTGCAGCGCTGCCGGGCGGCGAGGGCGATCTCGAACGAGATCAGGTCGATCTCGCGCTGCTGCTGTTGCTGGCGTCACTAGGTGGCACGATCGCGGCCGTGTCGGTTGCCGGTGCCGTGGCGCGCGCACTCGCCCAGCCGATCGATTCGTTGCGGCGACGCGCGTTGGCGATCGGTCGCCGGGAGAGTGCGCCACCGCTCAACACGCCACCGGCGGAGTTCGTCCCGGTGTTCAACGCGATCGAGCAGATGGAACGCGACCTCGGCCAGAGCGAGGCACGGTTGGAGGAAGAGACCGCCCGCACCGCACGAATCGTCGCCTGGGGCGAGATGGCGAGACAGGTGGCGCACGAGATCAAGAATCCGCTCACGCCGATGCGACTCGGCTTGCAACACCTGCAACGCCTCGGTGCCGACGGTGATCCGGATCTCAGGCACAAGGTGTCCGACACTGCCGTGAGACTGCTCGAGGAGATTGACAGACTCGACCGGATCGCCAGGTCGTTCTCGCGCTACGGCACTCCGCCACCGCAGCAGGCCGGTCCGCTCGAGACGATCGACACCGGGCCGGTAGTGCGCGAGGTAACCCAACTGTTCGGTCTCGGCGCCGGGCCGCTGTCGATCCGGGTCGTCGGTGAAGGCGGCCCGGTACCCTGTCGTCGCGAAGAACTGATCCAGGTGTTGCTCAACCTGCTCGACAACGCCCGCCAAGCCGGCGCCAACAGCGTTGAATGCGTGCTCTCGCACCGCAGCCTGCGAGTGATCGACGACGGGCCCGGCATCAGGGAGGAACAGCTCGAGCGCGTGTTCGAACCCAGCTTCTCCACCACCACCAGCGGCACCGGGTTGGGATTGGCGATCGTGCGACGACTGGTGGAGGGGTGGGGTGGCAGCATCGTTGCGAAACCGGCGGACACCGGTGGTGTCGAGATGGTGATCGATTTTGCCGGCGGTGAATCGGCATCACCGGAGGTGGCGGAGTAGCTTCCTTGAATGATGGGCAGGGAACTGGGCAATCATTGGCACTGGAGTCGGCAGATGAAACTGCACAGGGCGGCACTTATGCTGTTGTTGAGCTCCGGGTTGCACGGCTGCAGCGGCGGGTCGGAGCAGGGACCCGGCGATGAGCCGTTGGCGGGCGACGAAAATGCAGTGGTTGCGATGCCACCGATGGTCAGGTCGCTCGATGACCTGGCGCCCGGCGACACGCTCGGCATACTGGAGCTGATGCGCACCTTGATTTCCGAAGGCAACTCGATCGCCGGGCGGTTGGAGCGTCGTGACACCACGATGCCTTCAGACGGTCACCGGGAACGGCGGACATTGTCGCTCTGGTCGCAGGGCGACCTGCCGGTCAAGCTGGTTGCCACAGAGCCCAACGAGGATGGCCTGATGCGGCTCGAGACCATCACCTGGTTTACCGCCGGCGACATCGCGGTGGTGCAGGAACCGTTCGCGGTGATGATGTTCGACGCCGACCGGCTGGTGCTCTGGTCGGATGAGGCGATGGTGCCTGTCGATGCCCCTTACGCCGACCAGATGGCCAAGGAGCGGAGTGTGGTCGATTCGGTCCGAGCACGGCTGAGGGTGTTCGGCGTCATCTATCCATAGCGGGGATCGTAGGCCCGGCGGGGTGCGGATCGACCGCAGGGTCGACTCCCGGCAGGACGGGGCTTTCTGAGAATCGATTATCTTATGCCCAACCTGCTTCGGTACCTGGTCCCCGGGGATTCCCCGAGCGGGGGCCGATTGGTTACCTTATGGGGCTAGCGCCGGA
>CBFGRM010000050.1:0-13281 GCA_965651205.1 uncultured bacterium | reverse complement strand
CGTGCCCCAGGTCCGAAGGGCGCCGACGCGCGAACCGCGTCAGGGCCTCGCCGGCAGCAGCGCTAAGCGATGCTCGGTGTCGCTTCGGGAAGCCTGGGGCACTTGCTTTTCCCTCCGCAGGCAGGACCACCACGATGTCGATCGCCCTCGCCCGACGCTACCGCCCTCGCCGATTCGCCGACCTGCTGGTGCAGGATCACGTGGCTGCCGCCCTGCGCGGTGCAGTCGAGCGTGGCCGGGTTGGTCACGGCTACCTGCTCACCGGTCCGCGCGGTGTCGGCAAGACCACCGCCGCGCGCATCCTGGCGATGGCACTCAACTGCGCCAATCGTGGCGACGACGGCGAACCCTGCGGCGAGTGCGAGTCGTGCCGCCGGATCTGGACTGGCCAGGCCTCGCTCGACGTGGTGGAGATCGACGCCGCCAGCAACCGCGGCGTGGATGACGCCCGCGACCTGCGCGAGCGCGCGATGTACGCGGCGTCCGAACCGGGTCATCACAAGGTCTACATTGTCGACGAAGCGCATATGCTCACGCGCGAAGCGTGGAATGCGCTGCTCAAGATTCTCGAGGAACCGCCGCCGGGAGTGGTGTTCGTGTTCGCCACCACCGAGCCGCAGAAGATCGCCAACGCGGCCGCGCCGGTGATGTCGCGGTTGCAGAAGTTCGATTTCCGTCGCATCGGTCCGGCGGCGATTCGCGACCGGTTGCGTCAGGTGCTGCTCACCGAGGGGGTCGATGCAGAGGACGACGCCCTGCTGCTGATCGCGCGTCACGCCGACGGCGGAATGCGTGATGCGCTCTCCGTGCTCGATCAGTGCCTCTCCTTCGGCGAGGGACCACTCACCGCCGCCCGGGTGCGCGACGTGCTCGGCCTTGTCGACGACGATGTGTTCGCAGCGATTCTCGACCTGGTGGCGGCCCGCAATCCCGCCGGCGTGTTTCCGGCCGTCGATGCTCTCGACGCCGCCGGTGCCGATCTGGTCGAAGTGGCCGGGGGCCTGGCCGAGCTGCTGAGGGCGATCCTGATGGTGCAGTTCGGTGCCGAACCGCCGTTGCTGGCCGAGTCGACTCGGCAACTGGTCGAACGGGCGGCCGCTGCCCACGCCAGCGAGGATGTGGTCCGGATGCTCAAGCTGCTGGGCGAGGCGGAGCAGCCACTGCGTCGGAGCGCCAATCCCAGGTTGGTGCTCGAAACCCTGCTGCTCCGATGGTCGCTGATGGACCGCTCGGCCGACCTCAAGGCGCTTCTCGAGGCTGGGGCGCCGCCGCCGACGGGGGGCGCGGCGCCCTACACCCCGCCCCCGCAACCGACGATACCTCAAGCAGATACGGCCCCCGCGCCGGCCCGAGAGGCCGCGACAGGGCCCGCCCAGCCGGTACTTGCGGTGCCCTGGACCCCCGAGGGGCTGATGGCTGCCTGGCCGGACGTGCTGGCCGCCGTTGCCCGCCAGAGCCGCTTCCTGGCTCAGTCGCTGGAGTCGGCTCAGCCATCGCTCGGCGCCGAGGGCGAGGTGGTGCTGGGTTTCTCCGCCACGCAGGCGATGGCACGTGAGGGTGTGGAACGGCAGTTGTCGGCGATCGAGGCGGCGATTTCGGCCCGAATGGGCACCCCGGTCCGGCTCAACCTGAGCGTTTCCGGTCAGTCTGTGCCGCCGGCCGGGCGACTCACGGTCGAGCAGATCCGGCGCGAGCGTTTGTCCGAGCTCCGTCGGCGTGACCCGGCGCTCGATGCCGCAGCGGAGGCGTTAGATTTGGAGATGGTGGACGACGGTTGAGCGTCTGCCGGGAGACCCTCTGGCAAGGCGGTATTCAGTTGGCGGATTGGAAGAAGCATTCTCCTCATCCGGGGCAGGCGGATCGGCCTGCCGCGGAGCGAGAGCAGGACTTGGCGACCCGGTCGATCGAGGTCGAGAGTGGTGCAGGTGCGGTAAGGGTGCGGGTGGATGGCTGGGGCCGGATCAGGAATCTGGAGATCAGCAAGCAGGCGTTCGTGGAACGTGACGCCGAGCTGCTCTCCGACCTGGTGCTGGGGGCGGTGGCCGAGGCGCAGCGTCGCGCCAGTGCCCTGCTGGAAGATGGCCCGCCACCCGGGAACGCCTGAGGCGTGGACGCTCTCGACCGCCTGATCGGCGAGTTTGCCAAGCTGCCGGGTATTGGTCGCAAGACCGCTGGTCGGCTCGCATACCACCTGTTGCAGCAACCGCGGCAGCGGATGGCGCTGTTGTCGCAGGCACTGACCGACGTGGCCGAACGCGTGCACCCCTGCAGCCAATGCGGTGCGCCGACCGAATCGGAACGCTGCGTCATCTGTGCCGATCCGCGCCGGGACGCTGCCCTGCTCTGCATCGTGGAGGAGCCGTCGGCGCTGGCAGTGCTGGAACACGCCGGGGCATTTCGCGGTCGCTACGTGGTGCTGGGCGGACGGCTGTCGCCGCTCGAAGGTGTCGGACCCGAATCGCTCCGGATCGACCTGCTGGAGCGTCGGCTTGCGACCGGTGAGGTGCGGGAGGTGATTCTTGCGACCAATGCCTCGCTCGAGGGCGAGGCCACGGCGACCTACCTGCAGCAGATCCTTGGCCGATACCCCGATGTGGCCGTTTCGCGCCTGGCACGCGGACTGCCGCTCGGCGGGGAACTCGAATACGTTGACGGAGTGACGCTGACCCACGCACTGCTGGCCCGAGAGGCCCTGAAATGAGATCGGCCAACCGCGTTGCCGGCACCGTGATCGGTGCCGCATTGCTGGGCTTGGCCGGTGGGCTGGTGCTCTCACGCCAGCGTCATCGCGCCAATCGTCGCGAGCTGTTCGACAGCCGCTCGTGGCGACGGCTGGCCGCCCTCAACTGGATCGAACGCCACGGCGATCGCGGGTCGCTAGGGTTGCTGCGCGACTACGTCGCCTGGGAACGGCGTCCGTTGCTGCAGGCCCGCGCCGCACGGGTGATCCGCGGCCTGGAGTTGTCGGCGTGACCGCGCCACGTGCGGCTTCGTGGAGCTTCCACGAGGAGGACTCGGCCCGGATTCGCGGCGTGCTGCAGGACTTCCTGCGCGACGCATCGGCGCGCACCGCGCTGCTGGTCGATCGCGCCGGTCAGATGCTGGTCACCGTGGGTGAGCCGCCGCAGTTCGACCCGACCGCATTTGCATCGCTCACCGCCGCCGACTTTTCCGCCAACGACCAGCTCGCCCGGTTGCTCGGCGAACCGGAGTTCGGGGCGCTGTTCCACCAGGGCGAGCGCGAGTCGCTCTACCTGGCCGACATCGCCCGGCGCGTGATCCTGGTGGTGCTGTTCGACAATCGAACCACATTGGGGCTGGTCAAGTTGCGGATGAAGGCCGCGGTGGGCGATCTCACCGGGATCTTCACCGCGATGTTCGACCGCGCCCCCGAGGCCGGTTCCAACTCGGTCGACTCGGATTTCCTCGGCGAGGCCGAGGACGAGCTCGACAAACTCTTCGGCGCCTGAGAGGGATCACTGCCGGATGTCGCTGATCAACTACGCGTCGCGCGAAATCAACTGCAAGATCGTCTACTACGGCCCGGGGCTGGGTGGCAAGACGACCAACCTCGAGTATGTCTACGAGAAGGTCGCGCCTTCATCGAAGGGCAAGCTGATCTCGCTTGCCACTGAGACCGAACGGACGCTTTTCTTCGACTTCCTGCCGGTCGACCTCGGCACCATCCGGGGTTTCAGGACCAGGTTCCACCTCTACACCGTGCCGGGCCAGGTGTACTACAACGCCTCGCGCAAGCTGATCCTCAAGGGCGTCGATGGCGTGGTGTTCGTCGCCGATTCGCAGATCGACCGGATGGAAGCGAACCTGGAGGCGATGCAGAACCTGTACGACAATATGGCCCAGCACGGCTACGACCTCACCCGGATGCCGTTCGTCATCCAGTACAACAAGCGGGACCTCCCCAATGCGGCACCGGTGGCCGAGCTCGATGCCGCGCTCAACCCGGGGTGGCCGGTCGAGGATCCGGCGCGCCAGAAGCCCACTCCCGATCCGTATCGTCCCGGCGAGTACCTGGTGCGCGAGGTCGATGGTACCTGGATCGAGCGGGTACCGACGTTCGAGGCGGTTGCGGTGAAGGGTGAAGGGGTCTTCGATACCCTCAAGGCGGTT
Source organism: uncultured bacterium (assembly GCA_965651205.1). Lineage (GTDB taxonomy): Bacteria > Gemmatimonadota > Gemmatimonadetes > Gemmatimonadales > GWC2-71-9 > Palsa-1233. Next base: position 9,150 of record CBFGRM010000050.1, on the reverse strand, counting down.
AGCAAGCAGGTGCTGAAGACGCTGGGTTGAGGCCCCGCAATGACCTGGAACCTTCCCAACATCCTCACGCTCGCACGGATTGCCGTCACCCCACTGGTGGCGTTCCTGCCGTTCGTCGAAGGCTACTGGCCCAAGCTGGCGTGTTTCGCGTTGTTCGTGTCGGCCGCGGTGACCGACGTGATCGACGGTCGCATCGCCAGGCGGCAGGGGCTCATCACCGACATCGGCAAGACCCTCGACCCGCTCGCCGACAAGCTGCTGCTGCTTGCCACCCTGGGTCCGATCTGGTACATCACCAACGAACAGGCTGGCCGCTACGGCATCCCGGTGTGGGGCAGCGTGCCGCTGTGGGTGTGCCTGGTACTGATCGGGCGCGAATTCGCGATGACCCTGTTCCGCGCCTGGGCCCAGCGGCGGGGAGTGGTGATCGCGGCAGGCAACGAGGGCAAGATCAAGGCGGCGCTGCAGAATGTGTTCATCGGTGCCGCGCTGGCGTGGTTCGCCTACCGCGACGCACACGATTCCCTCGGCTGGGCCGGTGGCTGGTTCGCGGCGTGGTGGGACCAGTTCCACGGCGGCTTTGTTGCGGCAACGCTTGGCGTCGCCCTCACTCTCACGATCTGGTCGTTCGCGGTGTACCTGGTCGAGTACCGCCGGCTGCTCCGGTAACCGCGCGTGCCCGACGCGATCGAACACGTATCCATCGGCACCGAGCTGCTGCTCGGTGACACCATTGACGGCAATGTCGCGTTTGCCGGCAAGGCATTCGCGGCAATCGGACTGCGCGTGACGCGTCGCACCACGGTGGGCGACTCGATCGCCGAAATCCAGGACGCGGTCGGCGCGGCACTGGAACGCACCGGCGCAGTGCTGGTGTGCGGCGGACTAGGCCCCACCAACGATGACCTCACTCGTGATGCCGTGGCGGGCCTGCTCGAGCTGCCGCTGGAGTTCGACGAGGCGGTCTGGAGTGAATTGGTCGAACGCTGGCGACAGCGCGGTCGCGAGATCAGCCAATCGAACCGGGCGCAGGCGATGGTGCCGCGTGGCGCCACGGTGCTGGCCAACAGTCGCGGCTCCGCGCCGGGTTTGTGGATCGAATCTGCCCGAGGCCTCGTCGTGCTGCTGCCGGGTGTGCCGATCGAGTTCGAGGGGTTGCTCGACGAGGAAGTGATTCCGCGATTGCGGCAGCGACTCGAACTGGCGCCGATCCGGTCGCGACGCCTGCGTACCACCGGGATCGCCGAGTCGAGGCTGGGTGAACTGCTCGGCCCGCTGGAGTCGGCACTGCTGCCGATCACGCTGGCCTACCTCCCTGATCAGCACGGGGTCGACCTCAGGCTCACGGCGTGGCAACTGGACGACGATACCGCCACGGAACGACTTGATGCGGCGGAGGAGCGGATCCGTGCCGCAGTCGGCGAGTGGATCTACGCCAGCGACCAGCAGGACATCGCGGAGGTGGTGATCGCCGGGCTTCGTGCGGCAGGACAGATGCTGGCCACGGCGGAATCGTGCACCGGCGGGTTGCTGGGCGCGAGAGTCACTGCGGTGGCGGGATCGTCCGACGTTTATGCCGGCGGGATGGTGACGTATTCCGATCGGCTCAAGCAGGACTTGCTGGGTGTGAACCCCGGCACGCTGGCTGCTCACGGTGCGGTGTCCGAGCAGACGGTGCGGGAGATGGTCAGCGGGGTGGCAGAGCGCACCGGCGCTGACGTGTCGGTTGCGATCACCGGGATTGCCGGCCCGGGTGGTGGCACCGCCGACAAGCCGGTGGGAACGGTGTGGATCGGTTGGTTTCGCGAAGGTGAGACAACGGCCCGACGCTTCGGGTTTCCGGGGGACCGCCATCAGGTGAGGGAGCGGGCCGTGCAGGCCGCACTGGCGGGTCTGGTGGGGGACCCTTGATCAGTGGTGCCTGAGCCTGAGCGGAAAGGCCGCGGATTTCTTGGCACCAGGTTGAGAGTCGATGACCCGCTGCGCGGTTTGCGTCGACCGTACCAGATCCTGTGCTCCCTGCAGGTCAAGGGGTCGAATGCACCGCCTTAGGCCACTGTTGCTGGCCGCCCCGAGTCGGGCCGCCGATTGGCCGCGGCTGCCCCTGCCAATATGGCCCTTCCATACGGCACGCGGGTTGCCCTTCTTTCTGGCTGGACTTTCAACCCGGAGCAGCAATCGTGAGCACCTCGGGCCACCGCAATGGCGACCCCCGCACCACTCCCGATCCGGAGATCAGGCCGGCCGGAGTGCCTGCCGATCCGGCTGATGTCGGCCCTGTGGACCAGAGCGAAGGGAGCGGCGATTCGGTGGCGGCACGCGAGGCGGTCGCGGCGTTCAAGGATCTGGAGGACCGTTTTCTGCGGCTCGCCGCCGAGTACGACAACTACCGCAAGCGGACCACTCGCGAGAAGGCGGAGTCGTTCGACCGGGGCGGGGCAGCCTTTGCCAAGCAACTGTTCAGCACGCTCGATGACCTCGATCGCCTGCTGGCGGCCGACACCAGCGCAGGCAGCGTCGGTCCGTTCCGCGAGGGTCTGGAACTGATCGTGCGCAAGATGACCAAGGAACTCGAGACCGGCGGCCTCCAGGCGATCGATCCTGTCGGCCAGCCATTCGATCCCTCGGAGCACGATGCCGTCGCGCTGGCCAAGCCCGACGACCCGGCGCTCGACGACACCGTGGCCGCAACGCTGCAGAAGGGGTATCGCTTCCGCGGCAACGTGATCCGACCAGCCAAGGTACAGGTCTTCTCGGTGGACGGGGAACTCTGAGTGGCCGCCAAGGACTTCTACAAGGTCCTCGGCGTGCCGGACAGCGCCAGTGCTGCCGACATCAAGAAGGCGTATCGCAAGCTCGCCAAGCAGTACCATCCGGACGCCAACCCCAACGACCCCAGGGCCGCTGACCGTTTCAAGGAGTTGTCGGAGGCGCACGGCGTGCTGTCCGACCCGGAGCAGAAGGCCAAGTACGATCGGATGCGCAAGCTGGGTGCGTTCGACCCTTCGGGGATGCGGGGCGGCACCTCGCGCCCGCGCGGCGGACCGGCGCCCGACGACGTGTTCGATTACGGCGACGTCGGCTCGTTCGGGCTGGGCGATATCTTCTCGTCGATCTTCGGCAAGCGTCGCAGCGAGGATGCAGCCACGCGCCCCGAGCACGCCGAGGTGGTGGTTCGGGTGCCGTTCCGGAGGGCCGCAACAGGCGGCAAGGTTCCGGTGGTGCTTACGATGACCGATGCCTGTGCCACCTGTGGCGGCAACGGTGCTGCACCTGGAAGCAAATTCACCACCTGCACCGAGTGTGGCGGCCGGGGTACGATCTCGTTCGGGCAGGGCGGTTTCGCGGTCAATCGCCCCTGTCCGGCCTGTCGTGGACGAGGCCAGATTCCGACGGAGATCTGTCCCACGTGCAAGGGTTCCGGAGAGCAGCGCACCCGCAAGGAACTGCTGGTGACCGTGCCACCGGGTACTGATGGTGGCACGAGGGTGAGGATCAAGGGGCAGGGGCCCAGGCTCAAGGCAGGTGGGCCGGCCAGCGATGTGCTGGTCACCTTCGAGGTGGAGCCGGACCGGTTCTTCACCCGCGAGGGACTCGACATCCACTGTGAGATTCCAGTGTCACTCGAGCAGGCCGTGCTGGGGGCAGTCGTGCAAGTCAGGACGGTGCACGGCACCAGGGTCAAGCTCCGGATCCCGGCCGGCACTCAGCCGGGATCGAAGTTCCGGATTCGGGGCCAGGGGATCGAGAAGCAGGGCCAGAAGGGCGATCAGATCGTCACGGTGCGGGTCAAGCTGCCGGAGAAGCTGACGCCGGAGCAGGAAAAGGCGTTCAGGGAATTCTCGGAGGCGGGGAAGTAGCAGCTACTTCTGAATTGGACCCCTGGTGCCACCGAGCGGACCGCCAGCTCACCTCGCCGGGTTCTCTCATTCCCTGGCGACGCCCACTCTGGACGATAGAAATCGGGCTGGCATCCAGTCCGGCCGATGAGAAATCATTGACGACACCGCAACCGTGCCATAGGCTGGTTACGGCATCGCAACGCCTGCCCGATGATCGGCACCTGTCTCGGTGCCATCTCAGTACTCGGGCGCTTCGGCCTTCCGCGCGGGACTCGTCTCCGTGCTCGATTGCGGCGGTTGGATCGCCGAGCAGTATTCAGGCTGTCCTGATTCCATTACCGAAGTAACGCCAAGTGGTAGCTGGACGTGATCTGCCAATGGTGCCGAGTATGAACAGGAGGATTGCCACACCGGACCTGTAATCTCGATTTGTTCCACGTATGCCAATCGTGAATTTGTGGATAATCACGGTCATACGCGCGTCTACAATTGTTCGCGGGCGGAATGGGACTGATTCCGGCAGACAGTGGCGTCACTACGGGGACCTCCCCATCAGCAACCGGTGGGTGCCGCGCTCGGGCTCGCCCGGCGCTGGCCGGCGCTGCACATAACCCCCGTCGGATTGCATCTCCCACGCCTGACGATTGTCGGCCAGCATCAACTCGAGGATCCGCCTGATCTCGCCACGGTGGCGAGGGTCCTCGATCGGCACTGCGACCTCCACCCGGCGGTCGAGGTTGCGCGGCATCCAGTCGCCCGAAGTGATGAACACCTCCTCGCGACCACCGTTGCGGTAGACCACCGCCCGTGAATGTTCCAGGAAGCGACCGACGATCGAGATGACCCGGATCCGGTCGCTCACACCGGGCACCCCGGGACGGAGGCAGCAGATGCCGCGCACGATCAGGTCGATGTCGACACCGGCCGCCGAGGCACGATAGAGAGCCTCGATCACGTCGGGATCGACCAATGCGTTCATCTTGGCCACGATCCTGGCCTTGCGGCCCTGTCTGGCGTGTTCGGCCTCGCGGGCGATGTTCTCCAGCAGGTTCGCCTTCATCCAGCGAGGTGCCACGCTCAGCTTGCGGTAACCGGACGGGATCGCAAAACCGGTGAGCACATTGAACAGGTCCGATACGTCCGCACCGATCTCGGTATCTGCGGTGAGCAGGCCGAAGTCGGTGTACAGACGGGCAGTGCGCGGGTTGTAGTTGCCGGTGCCGATGTGCACGTAGCGACGAATGGAGTCGCCCTCCCGGCGCACGATGAGCAGCACCTTGCCGTGAGTCTTGAGGCCGGCATCACCGTAGCTGACGTGCACGCCGATGTCCTCGAACCGCTTCGCCCAGGAGATGTTGGCTTCCTCGTCGAAGCGCGCCTGCAATTCGATCAGGATGGCGACCTGCTTGCCCAGCTCGGCGGCGTGCGCCAGCAGCCTGGCTATTTCGCTCCCGGTGCGGTACAGCGTGATCTTGATGGCCAGCACGTCCGGGTCCTCGGATGCCACTGCGATCAGGTGTTGCACCGTGGTCTCGAACGAGTCGAACGGGTGGTGCAGCAACAGGTCGCCCTCGCGGATCACCGAAAAGATGTCGCGCTCGCCCGCCAGTCGCCGCGGCGTTGCTGGCACGAACGGCTCATCGCGGAGCGGGGGAATGTCCAGGCCGGCGATCGTCATCAGGCCGGTGGCGTCAAGGATGCCCGGGAACTCGAAAATGTCGGCCCCGGTGAGCGCCAGTCCCTCGCCATAGTGATCCTCGTTGAACTCGGCGATCAGCAGTTGCCGCACGTTGTCGGGCATCGACTTGTGCACCTCGAGTCGCACCACTTCACCGAAGCGGCGATTCTTGATCTCTTCCTGGATCAGTTCCAGCAGGTCCTCGGCTTCGTCCAGTTCACCCTGTCCGGTCTCGAGCGTGAGGTCGGTGTTGCGGGTGATCCGGAACAGGTGCCAGCCGACCAGGCGCACCCCGGGAAACAACGCCTCCAGGTGCGCACCGATGAGCTGTTCCAGCGGCAGGTAGTGCATCGGCTTGGTCAGCGGCACCCATCTCGGCAGCAGGCTGGGAACCTTGACCCGGGCAAAACGCTCCTCGCCATCGGCGTCGATCAGCGTCACCGCCAGCGACAGCGACAGGTTGGAGATATGCGGGAACGGATGCGCGGGATCCACCGCCAGCGGGGTCAACACCGGGAACACGTTGGTCTGGAACCAGCTTGTCAGGTGCCGCTGCTCCTCTTCCGGCAGCGATTCGAAGCCGGGGTGGATCACGACTCCGTGTCGTGCCAGTTCCGGCAGCACCTCGTCGACGAGAACGCGTGAGTGTGCGCTGACCATTTCACGCACCGCGCTGCGGATCGCGTCGAGCTGAGCCTCCGGCGTCAGCCCGTCCGCCACGCTCGCCAGCACGCCGGCCGCCACCTGTTCACGGACACCCGCCACCCGCACCTGGAAGAACTCATCCAGGTTGCTGGAGAAGATCGCCAGGAACTTGACCCGTTCGAGCAGCGGAGTCCGCGGGTCGATCGCCTCGTGCAGCACTCGACGATTGAACTCCAGCCAGGACAGCTCGCGATTGAGGTACAACGAGGGGTGCCGCAGGTCGACCGCCGGGGCGGGGGCCGCCTCGCCCACAGGCAAGCCGTCGGTCACGAATCCCTCAGCTCACGCTGCCGCTCCGGCCCGAAGAAGGCGGTGAAGGCGGTGCTGGCCAGTCCGATCAGCACGCCACCCCAGAACGCCGGCCAGAATCCGTCGACGGCGAAGCCGAGGCCGAGCGATTGCGACAGACTGGCGGTGACCAGCAGCAGGAAGGCGTTGATCACCAGCGTGAACAGGCCCAGCGTGAGCAGGATCAGCGGGCAGGTGAGGATGGTGAGGATCGGCTTGAGCACGCCGTTGACGACGGCGAACACCAGCGCCACGCCCAGCAGCGCCAGAGTGGTTCCGGTGAACTCGATTCCCGGCACCAACTGGACTGCCACCCACAGTGCCAGCGTCGTGACGCCGAGTCGCAGCAGTGCACTCACGTTGCGGTCGCGATCACGCCGCCGCCGAGCAGCCGGTCATCGTCGCCGTAGCAGGCGCCACTCTGGCCCGGGGCGATTGCACGGACCGGAATATCGAGGTCGAATGTCACGCGTGTGTCACTGGCCTCGCGCACGCGAGCGGGCACCGCGTCGCTGCGATAGCGCAACTGGACATTGCAGCGAGTGCCCACCTCGAGCGGTGAAGCCAGCCAGTTGCACTCTTCCAGGGTGACTTCGTTGCCGTAGAGCTCGTCATCGGTGCCGACCACCACCTCGCGACTGTCGGGCCGGACGCCCAGCACGTAAAGGGGTCGCGACCGGCCGCCGGGAAGCCGGCGGCGCTGTCCCACGGTGTAGCCGGCGAAGCCGTCGTGTTCGCCCACCACTTCACCGCTGCTGGTGACCACTGTGCCGGGGCTGAGCGCCGGCGCATCGGCGGGCAGGTGATTGCGCAGCACCTGGACGTAATCGCCATCGGGCACGAAGCAGATCTCCACGCTTTCGGGCTTGTCGGCGGTGACCAGGCCCAGTTGCCGGGCCTGGGCGCGAGTTTCGGCCTTGGTGAGGGCACCGACCGGGGTCTCCATCCTGGCCACCACCGACCGGTCGATGCCCCAGAGGAAGTAGCTCTGGTCCTTGGAGCGGTCGAGGCCGCGATACAGGGCGCCAGAATCTGAGCGCGCATAGTGACCGGTGGCGATCGCGTCGCAGCCGAGTGCGTCGGCGTGCGCAAGCAGGTCGCGGAACTTGGTGAACGAGTTGCATCGCACGCAGGGAATCGGAGTGCGGCCGGCCGCGTACTCGGACACGAAGTCGTCGATCACCTTCGCAGCGAAGCGGTCCTCCAGATTGAGGACGTAGTGCGGGATGCCGAGTCGATGCGCAACTGAACGCGCGTCATTGATCGAGTCGAGCGAGCAGCAGGGGCGATCCGGAACATCCTCGCCGTGGCAGAACAGCTTCATCGTGGCACCGATCACTTCGTGGCCCTGCTCGACCAGATGTGCCGCTGCCACCGACGAATCAACTCCGCCGCTCATCGCGACGAGGATCCTGCGACGATCACGCACGGCCAAGGGATACCCCGAGTTCCTTCACCCGGGCCACCACGGCAGGGAAGACTTCCACCACCCGGTCGATCTCCGCTGCGGTGGTCTCGTGCCCGAGTGAAAAGCGCAGCGTCGTGAGTGCCAGCGGATTGCCCAGTCCCATCGCGACCAGCACGTGGGATGGCTCGACCGATCCGGTGGAGCAGGCCGACCCAGCCGAGACACAGATGCCGGCGATGTCCAGGTGCATCAGCAGCGCCTCTGCCTCGGCGCCCGGCACCGAGACCGACAGCACGTGTGGTGCGCGGGGCGCCGACCGGGCGTGCACGTGCAGGTCGGGAACAACTGCGGCGAGCCGTTCGGCGAGATTGTCCCGGAGCTGGCGCAGCCTGGCGGTGTGTTGGTCGAGTTCCCGCACAGCCAGCAGTGCTGCCCGACCCAGTGCCACAGCGCCAGCCACGTTCTCCGTGCCGGGCCGGATGCCGAACTGCTGGCCGCCGCCGTGCTGGATCGCCTCGATGATCTTGCGGTTGCGGACGATCAGTGCACCGATCCCCTTGGGCGCTCCGATCTTGTGACCGCTGATCGACAGCAACGACACGCCCACCGCATCGAGATTGATCGGGATCTTGCCGAACGCCTGCACGCCGTCGCTGTGCAGCGGCACGCCGGCGGCGCGACATCGCAGCCCGATCTCCGCCATCGGCTGCACCACGCCAACCTCGTTGTTGACCCACATCACCGACACCAGCGCGGGATGCTCCGCAAGGACGGCGTCGAGGGCCTCCAGAGAGACCAGTCCGTCGCGGTCGACCGGCAGGATGGTTTCGACGCCACCCATCCGGCGCACCGCGTGCGCGGCGGCCAGTGCCGCCTTGTGCTCGATCGCAGAGGTCACCACGTGCATCGGCCGACCGGCGGCCCGGGCGGCGAAGGCCGCGCCGATGATGGCCAGGTTGTCGGCCTCAGTGCCGCCCGAGGTGAAGATTACCTCGTTGGGCTCGACGCCGAGTGCCTCGGCGGTCTCTCGCTTGGCCTGTTCGAGGCCGGCTCGGGCACTGCGGCCGATCCGGTGGGCGGAGGACGGGTTGCCCCACGCGGTCTGCAGAAACGGCAGCATCGCCTCGAGGATCTCGGGGCGGACCGGCGTGGTGGCGGCGTGGTCGAGGTAGATCGGGTCCATCTTCGAAATCTAATTCGGCGGGACGGGGACGAGGCAGCGGGCGAGG
>CBFGRM010000049.1:0-13789 GCA_965651205.1 uncultured bacterium | reverse complement strand
ACTGCCAGGGCGTCCGCCCTGGCCAGCGCGGTGGTGACCCAGGAACCCTGATGGCCGGCGAGCCTTGCCACGGGCAACCCGCCCGCCGCATCCGCACCCAGTGTTACCCGCACATACATATCGAGCACCGGGTCGCGCGCAACGCGCTCCGCCAGCACCGCTCTCCCGGTCGATCCCAACGGCTCGGGGTCGCCCATCATCCTGCGAATCATCGGTCGGCCAAACAGGGTGAACGTGACAAACGCACTGACCGGATTCCCCGGCAGGGCCAGCCACGCCCTGCCGTCGGGCAGTACCGCGAGCGTGGTGGGTCCGCCGGGCCGCAACCTGATCCGTCTGAACCGCTCGACCGCCCCGACACTCCGCATCGCGTCGGGTACCAGGTCGCGCTGCCCAACCGAGATCGCCCCGGCACTCAACACCAGATCGGTGTCGCGAGCTGCCTCCACCGCAGCCAAGATCCCGATCGTGCTGTCGGCAACCGGCCCGATCGTCAGCGGCACTCCACCCGATTCGCGAACCAGCGCCGCCAGCATCGGTGCGTTGGCATCGACTATCCGTTCACCCGCTGCAAGGCGTTCCACCTGATCCAGCGCGACCACTTCGTCACCGCTGGTGATGATGGCGACCCTGGGTCGGCGATACACCACCGGGTTCGCCTCGCCCAGCGCAGCCAACACGCCGATCACCGCCGGCGTGACAACCGCACCCGCACGGAGCACGGTGTCACCGCGCTTCACGTCGCCACCCGCCGGCCGGATGTTGCGACCACGATCGCGATCGGAACGAATAAGCACGGCACCGCCCACCAGCTCGGTATCCTCGACCCTTATCACGGTGTCGGCACCCTCGGGCACCCGCCCGCCGGTGGCCACTCGCCACGCAGTGCCCGAACCGAGCCGCGGCGGCGGTGGGTCACCGGCATCACCTCCACCCGACAACGGCAAGGTGACCCCTGCCTCGAGATCGGCGGAGTGCACCGCATATCCGTCCATCGACGCGGCGGTCCACGACGGCAACGGCCACCGCGCCACCACGTCGGTGGCGAGCAGGTGGCCCGAGGATTCTTCGAGGGTGAGTCGGAGCGATGGTTGCCGCCCGGCAGCAGCCAGCACGGCGGCGCGCGCCTCGGCTACGGATACGGCGGGCATCTGGTAATCAGTACCTTCTGCCGCGTCGCTTCTCCAGCACGATGTCCATCCCCACCGAAATGCTCGGCAGGATGGTCCACTTCGATCCGATCAACGGCTGACTACCTGCCTGGGGTGCAGGTCCGTCGACCACCTGGAGCTGAACCGCCGTGGCGCGCGCCTCGATCCGGAACTGGTAGCCGTCGTTGGGCGAGGTGGCGAGTCCCAGCGACAGCGCGCCAAGCGGCTTGGCCGCCCGCGAACCGTCCTCCTCGTACAGCAGCATCGCCAATTGGTCGTCCTCGCCGAAGAACACCGTCATCGCGGTGGTCGAACGTGGCACCAGTGCCAGGCCGACATTGGCGCGCAGGTATGGCTGCACGTCGGCGCGACTCATCGGTCGCAACACCACGCCGCCCGCCAATGCGACTCCTGACGCCGCGCGATCGCGACCGGAGATCGCGCGGCACGCCGCCTGGTTGAACGGATCGCCATTGTCGACCGCCATCGTGCAGTGATCGGTGGTGCCGATTCCCAGGAAGCTCACCTCACCGGTCCAGCCCAGCGTGGGCCTGGGAAAGTATGTGACCTGTCCCGACACGGTGATGTTGCTGCGAAGCTCGCGGTCGAGCGCGAACTGGTCCTCGCGATTGCCCACGGCGAAGATCGGTTGAGTGGTCGACCAGAGATGGCCACCACCGATCCATCCGCCGAGCACGCCGATGGTGAGTCGGGCCTCGTCGTTGGTGGCCTGTCCCGCGAGTGGGCCACCGGCCAGCGTTGCAACGACGGTGAGTCCCAGCCAGAGTTTCTGCATTGTCGGAATCCTCCTGCGGGGAAGTCCGGTGTCAAGCCGGGCCAGTACACTCTGCTTCGAGAGTGGCATCCTCTGCCACGGTCACCCTGATCAGGGTGACGCCGCCGGGCAGGCCAGGCGCCACTCGCTGCCAGATTGCCCGGGCAATCGTCTCGCAACCCGGTACCGCTCGCCCTGAAGCTACCTCGGCGAGCGCGACATTGAGGTCGGTGCCGGCCAACGGGGCTATCACCTCGCGCTGCAACAGTCGGTCGAGCAATCCCAGGTCGATCACCAGCCCGGTTTCGGGATCGGCATCACCTGTGACAGTCACCCCGACCGTGTACAGATGCCCGTGACCAGGTGCCGCCGCCGTCCATCCGAACCGGCGTGCCGACTCGGCCTCGCTCCAACCCTGCCGGTGCATCCGGTGCCGGGCGTGAAACGAGATCCGCCGGGTAACGGCAAGCCGCAGGTCGCTCAGAATGCGACTCCGATTCCGAACATCAGTGCCGGCGCGACCACGTACTGTCCGGTCCTGCCGGTGGGATTCACGGCGTTCGGATTTTCGAGCGTGCCCGGTGCTGCGGGCGGTTCGATCGCCCAGCTCGACGGGTAGCTGAGCTTCCAGGTGAATGCCCGCGCCTCCAGCCGCAACGCCAGCCGCTCACCCACGAAGGCCCGGGTGCCAAGCATCGGTGCAAAGTAGAACTTGGTGCCGAAGTCGTAACCGTGCTGGTCGTTGATGGTGCCCGATTTCACCGCGCCCAGACCGCTGCCCACATACGGCGCCAGGCCACGCCAGGTCTTGCCGCCGGTGAGATTCAACTGGAAGGTCGCCTCGGCGCCGTAGAGTTCCTGGTCGATGTCGCCGCGCTCCTGCTGCTCGGGAGCGCGGGTGGGATCGATCACGGTCCGCTTGGCGGTTGCCCCCCACAAGCCGAAGCCGAGCGACAAGGTGCTGTTGGCGCGCAGCAGGATGCGGAAACTGAGCATCTGGCCGTCGCGCGGGCCGGCGTGCAGCGGGCCACCGTTGCCGGCGATCACGCCGCCGTGCAACTCGAACATCGTGCCGGGACGAATCGATGTGAACGGCGACTCTGCCGGTGGCACGCCAACCTGTGCGCCGAGTGATGCAACCTGTCCGGCTGCCAGCAGCCCGGTGAACAATGCAAGCAACGAGGGAAACCGCACGGTGTCAGTCCGGAAGAAGTGAGCGGCCGGTCATCTCGGCCGGTTGCGCCAGGCCGAGCAACTGGAGAACTGTCGGGGCGACGTCAGAGAGGGCACCGCGGGCACGCAACCCGCTGGTGCCTGCCCCGAGGCCGATGAACGGAACAAGGTTGGTGGTATGTGCAGTGTGCGGTCCCCCATTCGCGGGATCGATCATCTGCTCGGCGTTGCCGTGATCGGCGGTGATCAGCACCCGGATGCCGTGCCGTTCCGCCGCAGGCAGGATCCGGCCCAGGCAGGTGTCGATGGTTTCCACCGCGCGCACCACTGCGGGCATAACGCCGGTGTGTCCCACCATATCGGCGTTGGCGAAGTTGCACAGATAGAACGAATGATCACCGCGCGCGAAGGCGGCGAGCAGCGTGTCAGTGATTCCGATCGCGCTCATCTCCGGCTTGAGGTCGTAGGTGGCAACCTGCTGAGAGGCCACCAGTTCGCGTTCCTCACCGGGCCACGGAACCTCGTTGCCGCCGTTGAAGAAATACGTCACGTGCGGATACTTCTCGGTCTCCGCGGTGCGGAACTGTCCCCGCCCGGCACGACTCAGTTCTTCGGCGAGGATCCGTGCCATCGAGAACGGCGCGAACGCCTGCGGAAACGGGAAGGTCTGGTCATACTGCGTCATCGTCGCCGCAACCAGTGCGGGTCGACCGGACACATCGAAGCCATCGAAGCCCTCGAGTGCCAGTGCGGCCACGATCTGCCGCATCCGGTCGGAGCGATAGTTGAAGGTGAACAGCGCATCACCGTCGCGCATCATTGCGAGCGGCGCGCCGCTGCCGTCGACACAGACGATCGGCTCGACAAACTCGTCGGTCACGTCGCGCTGGTACGACTCCCGGATTGCAGCCACGGGATCACTGGTGGCAGCACCGACACCGTGCACCATCAGTTGGTACGCCTTGCCGGTGCGCTGCCAGCGGCGATCGCGATCCATCGCGAAGTAGCGACCGATCAGTGACGCCAGCACGGTGCGACCACCACCGCGGGCGGCTATCTCGCGTTGCAGTGCGGCGACCGTGTCGGCCCCCTCGGTGGGCGACGAATCGCGGCCATCGAGGAAACCGTGCACCGCGATCGCTGGCGCACCCAGTCCGACCAGTGCGTCGATGGTGGCGAGCAGGTGATCCTGCATCGCGTGCACGCCGCCGTGTCCCAGCAGGCCGGCGATATGGACCGTGCCTCCGGTGCGGTTGGTGTGCTCAGCAAGTGCCGCCAGTTGGGGCAGGTGATGGAACTCGTGCCGGTCGATACTCTGATTGATGCGGACCAGGTCCTGGGGCACGACTCGACCGGCGCCGAGATTGAGGTGGCCCACTTCGCTGTTGCCCATCTGGCCTGCGGGAAGACCCACCGCCAGTCCACTGGCGTCGAGCAGCGTGCCGGGGGCAGCGGGCACCAGGCGATCCCAGACCGGTGTGCGGGCCAGGGCGATCGCGTTGCCATCGTGTTCCGGTCGCCACCCCCAGCCATCGAGGACCAGCAGCAGCACCGGTGCCTGTACCCCTTGCGCGTTTGACATCATCCTCCGCGACGCCTACACTCTCGATTCGTGAGACGAACGCCCCAATCTAGTCCGGCGACTCGCCGTGCTCCACTTGCGGGAATTGCGTTCCTGCTGGTGCAGATGCTGCTCGTGCTGCCGCTGGCGGCGCAGGGCAGCGACCGGATCCCTGTCGCAGTCGACTATCACAAGGAACCCGGTGGCGTGGTGTTGGGTCGGCTGGCTGCCAACGCTGCCGCCACCTTCGGCGCGACCCGGGACGGTTGGCGCGAGGCCACCATCGTGGGCTGGATTCCGGCCTCCTCGCTTCGGAACGATTCCCGGGACGGCTTCGACGTCGTGGTGACTCCGTCGGGCGGGGTGCCACTCCGGACCACGCCGAGCGGGGACGCCACCTCGCGCGGCAGCGCGGTGGCGGGGGCGCTGTTCAGCCGGGTCGAGTCCCGCGGCGGCTGGGTGCTGGTGCGGCGGACTGTGTGGGTGCCACTGCCCGACGACGGCGAGCAGGAGCCCGTCCGGGCTGCCCTCGATTCCCAGCCCGAACGGCCGGTCCGGAGTTCCCCGGACAGCGGTATCCAGGCGGTTATCGGCGGCAGCGGGCTGTCGGCGGAGGCCGATGGCGCGCCGATCGGGCGGCTGGAGGCCACTCGCAGGGTCGAGGTGGTGGAGCGCCGCGACGGCTGGAGCCGGGTCCGGATCGAGGCCTGGGTGCCCGACTCGGCGATCACCGGCACGCTGCCGCCCAAGGGCATCAGTGGTGCCGAGCTCAGGGCGGAGCCCGAGCGCTATGTGGGGCAGGTAGTGGAATGGCGGCTCCAGGTGCTGGCGGTGCGGGAGGCTGATGACCTGAGGCCGGAATTGCCCAGGGGCGCGCCCTACGTGCTGGCGCGGGGGCCGCTGCCGGAGACCGGATTCGTGTACCTGAGCGTCACCACCAGCGAGGCAGCCACCTTCCGGGCCCTGGACCCGCTCACCGAGGTGACGGTCCGAGCCTCGGTGCGGGCCGGCCGGAGCCGCTTCCTTCCCACCCCGGTGCTGACTTTCTTGCAGCGACTGGACTGAACTCGGGAGGGCAGGATGCAGGACCATTTGCGGGAGCGGATTCAACGGCGGCTGGAGGCGTTGCCCGACGAGCGGGCCTATCAGGTGCTCGACTACATCGAGTTCCTCGAGAGCAAGTACGCCGAGCGCTCGACACCCAACAACATCTTCACCCGGCTCACTGACACGGTCGAGAACACGATGCGGGCCGGCAAGATGCCGGTCGACGCCATCGCCGGCACGGTGACCTTCTTCGATGGTGCCAGCAAGGTGATGCGCGGTTTGGCCTCCGCCGCCCAATCGGTGGTCGACGAGGCCGCCAAGGTGGCCAAGGGGACCGGCTCGGCTCCGGCGGAATCGGCTCCGGCCAAATCGCCACCGGCACAATCGCGTCCGGCCGACCCTGCCAAGGATGGCTGAGCGAGCCGGTGGCCGAGGTGGCTTGATCGACTCGCAGGAACCGAGCTAGGTTTGAGGATGGCATCCCGCACTTGCATCGGCCGCGGCCCGGAGACGGAGTGAAGCGCATCCGCCCGGATCACGGCCTCACGTTTGACGACGTTCTCCTCCAGCCGCGGCACTCGACCGTCCATCCCCGAGACGTTTCCACGTCCAGCCGCTTCTCGCGCGGCATCCCGCTCAATGTCCCTCTGGTGTCGGCCGCAATGGACACCGTCACCGAGGCTGAGATGGCGATCGCAATGGCGAGGGCGGGCGGCATCGGGGTGATTCACAAGAATATGACCATCGACCGGCAGGCCTCCGAGGTCGATCGCGTCAAGCGCAGCGAGAGCGGGATGATTCTCAACCCGATCACGCTGGGTCCCGACCGGCCGGTGCGTGAGGCGCACGCGCTGATGCGGCGGTTCCGGATCTCGGGCGTGCCGATCGTGGACGGCAACGGTCGCCTGATCGGTATCATCACCAACCGCGACCTGCAGTTCGAAACCGAGATGGATCACCCGATCGCCGAGGCGATGACCCGTGACCGGCTGATCACCGCGCCGGTGGGCACCACCCTCGACGAAGCCGAGGCGATCCTGGCTCGGCACCGGATCGAGAAGCTGCCGGTGGTGGACGCCGACGGCGTCCTCAAGGGACTGATCACGGTCAAGGACATCTTCAAGCGGCGCGAGCATCCCGATGCCAACAAGGACCAGCACGGTCGGCTCAGGGTGGCGGCCGCCGTGGGCGCCGGGGCCGAGGCCGAGGTGCGCGCCGCGGCGCTGATCCAGGCCGGAGTCGACGCGATCATCGTCGACTCCGCCCACGGGCATTCGGTGGGCGTGCTCGACACGGTCGCCAGGCTGCGCAACGCATTCCCGGAAATCCAGCTCGTGGCCGGCAACATCGCGTCGGAGGCCGGGGCGCTGGCGCTGGTGGAGCGCGGTGTCGATGCGATCAAGGTGGGCATAGGCCCCGGTTCGATCTGCACCACCCGGGTTGTCACCGGAGTCGGTGTGCCACAGGTTACCGCGATCCTCGATGCGGTTCACGGTGCCGGCGACGTGCCGGTGATCGCCGACGGTGGCATCAAGTACAGCGGTGACGTGGTCAAGGCGCTGGCGGCAGGGGCCGAGTCGGTGATGATGGGCTCGATGCTGGCGGGCACCGAGGAGAGTCCCGGCGAGAGCATCCTGGCGGAGGGTCGCCGTTTCAAGATGATTCGTGGAATGGGCTCGATGAGCGCGATGCAGGACGGCAGCGCCGACCGGTACTTCCAGGAGGGCGAGGTGTCGCCCAGCAAGCTGGTGCCGGAGGGGATCGAGGGCCGGGTGCCCTACAAGGGTCCGGTGGCCGATGTCCTGTTCCAGATGGTGGGTGGACTCCGCAGCGGGATGGGTTATTGTGGAGCGGCCGATCTGGCGCAATTGCGTCAGGACACCGAGTTTGTACGGATCACGACGGCCGGACTGCGTGAATCCCATCCGCACGACGTGACCATTACCCGCGAAGCTCCGAACTACAGCGTTTGAACATTTCGCCGCGACGATCAGCAGTCGCGGCGTGATTGTACCGGCAGGATCTTCCAACTCCATCCAGGACCTGAGATGACCAGGATCTTCACCCCGCTGCGCCGGTTCGTTGGTGCATTGCTGCTTGCAGTCGTGTCGGTTGCGCCACTGGCAGCCCAGGACACTCCCGCTGCGAACGGCGGTGGACTGATGACCGCCGTCGACAACGTCGCCGGCGTGCTCAACGGCTGGATCGGTGCGGTGTTCTTTGCCGACGTCTGGTTCTGGGACAACGGTCAGGGCACCGACACTGTGCTGCCACTGGTGGTGCTCTGGCTGGTGGCTGGTTCGATCTTCCTCACGTTCAAGATGGGCTTCATCAATCTGCGCGCCTTCCGTCACGCAATTGATGTTACCCGCGGCAAGTATTCAAACCCTGCCGACACCGGCGAGGTGTCGCACTTCCAGGCGCTGTCCGCTGCGCTTTCGGCGACGGTCGGTCTCGGCAACATCGCCGGTGTGGCGATCGCGGTGTCGATCGGCGGACCCGGTGCCACCTTCTGGATGATCATCGCCGGACTGATCGGAATGTCGGCGAAGTTCTCCGAGTGTACTCTGGGACAGAAGTATCGCGAGATCCGACCCGATGGCAGGGTGATGGGCGGCGCGATGTTCTACCTCTCCAAGGGTCTGGGTGAACTTGGTTGGGGCAAGCTGGGCCGGGTGCTCGCGGTGATGTTCGCGGTGCTCTGCATCGGCGGCTCGCTGGGAGGCGGCAACACCTTCCAGGTCAACCAGTCGATGAATGCTGTGCAGGAGACACTGCCTTTCCTGGTTGGCCGCGAGTGGATCTACGGTCTGGTGATGGCGTTCCTGGTCGGCATCGTGATCATCGGCGGCATCCGCCGGATTGCCGAAGTCGCGGAGAAGATCGTCCCGGCGATGGTCGCCATCTACGTACTGGCCGCGCTATTCATCCTGTTCGACAACTTCAGCGCGATCCCGGCCGCGTTCGGTACGATCATCAACGGCGCCTTCACTCCCGAGGCCGGCTACGGCGGGTTCATCGGCGTGCTGGTGCAGGGTTTCCGCCGGGCGGCATTCTCCAACGAGGCAGGTG
The DNA here is from genome assembly GCA_965651205.1 of uncultured bacterium. Taxonomy (GTDB): domain Bacteria; phylum Gemmatimonadota; class Gemmatimonadetes; order Gemmatimonadales; family GWC2-71-9; genus Palsa-1233. The sequence goes on along the minus strand of CBFGRM010000049.1, from coordinate 5,010 downwards.
CCGGCTCGGCTGCAATCGCACACTCCGCCGCGCGGAGCCCGTATCCAGTGCGCGAGGGTCTCGTGGCGCTGCTGGAACCGTTCATCGACACGGTGGTGGTGTGCACGATGACGGCACTGGTGATCGTCATCACCGGGGCCTACAACAACCCTGACTATGCCGGGATCATTGCGGCAAACCAGGGTGCCGCGCTCACCTCGCGCGCCTTCGGTCAGCACATCAGCTGGTTCCCGCTTATTCTGGCACTTTGCGTGATGCTGTTCGCCTACTCGACGATGATCTCGTGGAGCTACTACGGCGAGCGCTGCTGGTGCTACCTGTTCGGCGATGACAAGACCCGTTGGTACCAGGTGCTGTTCATCACCTTCACCTTCCTCGGGTCGATCGTGTCGGCCACCAACGTGCTCGATTTCGGCGACCTGATGATCCTGGGAATGGCGTTCCCCAACCTGCTCGGCGTGCTGATGCTCTCGGGCAAGGTCAAGCAGGACCTGGGAGTGTACTGGGCCAAGTACAAGGCCGGCGAGTTCCAGGCCTACAAGTGATCACTGGTTCACCCTCAACCACTCACCCTGCAGGCGTCCAGTGATGGCTTCGGCAGCAGCTCCGCGCGAACAATGGGGTTCGCGCATCGGCCTGATCCTCGCGATGGCCGGCAACGCCGTCGGACTCGGCAACTTCCTGCGCTTCCCGCGCCAGGCGGTCGAGAACGGCGGCGGCACGTTTATGATCCCGTACTTCATCGCCTTCCTGCTGGTTGGCATCCCGCTGATGTGGATCGAGTGGGGTGTTGGCCGGCACGGCGGCACGCGCGGCCACGGCTCGGTGCCCGGAATGTTCCAGTCGATCTGGAACCATCCGGTCGCCAAGTATCTCGGCGTGCTGGGGCTGTTTATGCCCCTGGTGGTGATGATCTACTACGCCTACATCGAGTCGTGGACGCTGGCGTGGACCTGGTTCTCGCTCACCGGGGCAACGCAGGGGCTTGACCAGCAGGGAATGCAGTCATTCTTCGGCTCCTACGTGAACCTCGAGAACGGCACGGTGCACGGCTTCTGGACGCCGTTCATCTTCTTCTTCATCACCATCTCGATCAACCTGTGGGTGGTGAGCAAGGGGATCAGCGGCGGCATCGAGAAGCTGGCCAAGATCGGGATGCCGATCCTGTTCCTGTTCGCCGCGATCCTGGTGGTGCGGGTGCTCACGCTGGGTGAGCAGACCGTGATGGTCGACGGTGTGGCCACCACCAGTTCACCGTTGGCCGGCCTCAACTTTATGTACTCCCCCGACTGGTCGCGGATCCTCGAACCCAAGGTGTGGCTGGCTGCAACCGGCCAGATCTTCTTCACCCTGTCGGTGGGAATGGGCACCCTGCAGGCCTACGCGTCGTACCTCACCAGGAAGGACGACATCGCGCTGTCGGGCATTGCAACTGCGGCCACCAACGAGACCGCCGAAGTGGTGCTGGGCGGGTCGCTGGCGATCCCGGCCATAGTGGCATTCTTCGGTGTGGCCGGCGCCACCGCGATCGCTTCGCAGGGCTCGTTCGACCTCGGCTTCATCGCGATGCCGCTGGTGTTCAACCAGCTTCCCGGTGGCCCGCTCGTGGCCGGGGCCGCGGGCGTGATGTGGTTCGGGCTGCTGTTCTTCGCCGGGATCACCTCATCGGTGGCTATGGCCACGCCGGCGCTGTCGTTCGTCGAGGAGAACTTCGGCTGGAAGCGCAAGCAGACCGTGTGGGGACTCGGTGCGCTGGTGATGCTCATCGGTCTCCTGCACATCATCTACAACACCCGCGGCTTCCTCGACGAGTGGGACTACTGGGCGGGTACCTTCGGCCTGGTCATCCTGGCCCTGGTGGAGACCATCCTGTTCGTGTGGGTGCTGGGTCCCGATCGGATGTGGAACGAACTGCACGAAGGCGCTTCGATCAGGATTCCGAAGTTCTACAAGTTCATAATGACCTACATCACCCCGATGTTCCTGCTGGTGATGATGGCGTGGTGGACTGTCGAAGAGGCCATTCCCGTCCTGATGATGGAAGGTGAGACCCCGGAGCGGACTGCAGTGCGCTGGGCGTCGCGTGGTTTCCTCGTCGCGATCCTGTTGTTCCAGCTCTGGCTGATCAAGAAGGCGTGGGCGCGGCGCGCCGCCGCCGGGAAGGAGTGACTATGACAATTACCGCATTGATCTTCCTGATTGTCGCGTGGGGGTTCGTCCTCGGACTGGCCACGTGGTCGTACAGGAAGCTGCTGTCGACTCCGCAGGACGAAACCCTGCCGCCTCCGGGGTCGATACCGTGAATCTCCTTCGAAGGAAGTCCATCGCCACCCTGCAGGCCGAGGCCGCCGACGAGTCGGGTCTGCGGCGGGTCCTCGGCCCGGTGAACCTGGTGATGCTCGGAATCGGTGCCATCATCGGCACCGGCATCTTCGTGCTCACCGGCACCGTCGCGGCCAACAACGCCGGTCCGGCGGTGGTGCTCTCGTTCGGCCTGGCCGGAACTGCGGCGATCTTCGCGGCACTCTGCTACTCCGAGTTCGCGTCGGTGGTGCCGGTCGCCGGCAGCGCCTACACCTACGGCTACGCCACGCTGGGCGAACTGTTCGCGTGGATCATCGGCTGGGACCTGGTGCTGGAGTACGCCCTGGCCGCCACCACGGTTGCTATCGGCTGGTCGGGCTATGTGGTGTCGCTGCTCAACAGTCTCGGCATCGCGATGCCGCCGCAGCTCACGGCCCCGGCAGGACAGACGGTGCAGCTTGCCGACGGCGGCACGGTCACCGCGCTGTTCAACCTGCCGGCGGTGGTGATCACCCTGCTGGTGACCACGCTGCTGGTGGTGGGAATCCGCGAGTCGGCACGGGTCAACAACATCATCGTGGTAATCAAGGTGGCCGTCGTGCTGGCGGTGATCGTGCTCTGCGTGGGCAAGATCAACCCCGCCAACTGGCAGCCGTTCATCCCGGCCAACGAGGGAATCCGCGAGGCGTTCGGCGTGAGCGGCATTATCGCCGGTGCCGGAGTGGTGTTCTTCGCCTACATCGGCTTCGACGCTGTGTCCACCGCGGCACAGGAGGCGCGCAACCCTCAGCGCGATATGCCGATCGGCATCCTGGGCTCGCTGCTGATCTGCACGGTGCTGTATATGATCGTCTCGGCGATCGCCACCGGGGTGGTTCCGTATCGTGAACTCAATGTTCCCGACCCGATCGCCAAGGTGGCCGACGTGGCCGGGCTGGGCTGGTTCGCCGGACTTATCAAGATCGGCGCGATTGCCGGCCTGTCGTCGGTGATCCTGGTGCAGATGATGGGGCAGACCCGGGTGTTCTACTCGATGTCGCGCGATGGCCTGCTGCCCAAGTGGGTCAACACCATTCACCCCAGGTTCCGCACGCCGTGGATCACCACCATCGTCGTCGGCATCGCGGTGACGATTCCGGCCGGGTTCCTGACCGTGTCGGAGGCGGCACACCTGGTGTCGATCGGCACCCTGCTGGCATTCGCAATCGTGTCTGCCGGCGTGATCGTGCTACGGATCCGCGAGCCGAACCTGCACCGGCCGTTCAAGACGCCGCTGGTGTGGTTCGTCGCGCCTATGGGAGTCTTCTCCTCACTGTACCTGATGTGGTACCTGCCGAGGGTGGCGTGGGAACGACTCGCCATCTGGCTGGCGATCGGACTGTCGATCTACTTCCTGTACGGCGTGCGCCATTCCAAGCTCGCCAAGGGACCCGACGCCTAGGGCTACCCGATTACCTTACGGGTATGTCCGTGACATCTGTCCCCAGGAGCGCCGCGGCCCAGGAGCTGGCGGCGCTCCTTGTTCCCGGTACCCGGGTCTGCCTGATCACCCACGTCCATCCCGATGGCGACGGGCTGGGCAGCCAGGTGGCGATGGTGCACCTGCTCAAGGCGCTGGGAGTCGATGCGGTGATCGCCAATCCCACACCCACTCCCGATCGCTTCGGCTTCCTGCTGGCCGACCTCCCCGGCGTGGATCGCAGCGCGCAAGCGGTCAAGGAGATTCGCCGAGCTGACCTGATCCTGGTGCTCGACATTTCTGACCTGTCGCGCCTGGGGCAGCTCGGCGACGCGGTGCGCGAGCGTGGCGTGCCGGTTGCCTGCATCGATCATCACACCGGCAGCGGCAATCTGCCGCCGGGCCCGCGACTCATCGACGCCACCGCAGCCGCCACCGGGGAGCTTGTGTTCCTGCTGGCCCGCGAGCTGGGTTGGCAGGTCGGTCGCGAAGTGGCCCACGCGATCTACGTCGCGGTGGTGACCGACACCGGTTCATTCCGGTTCTCCAACACCACGCCCAGGACGCTCCGGGTGGCAGCCGAGCTGCTCGAACTCGGTGCCGATCCGGAAGAGGTGTATCTGGAGGTGTATGCCTCGGCGCCACCGGGGCGGCCGAGGCTGCTGGCAGAAGCGTTGCAGACCCTGGTGATCGAGGACGAGCACGGCATCGCCTGGCTCACGGTGCCGAACGGTGCGCTGGAGCGGCACGGCGTGGAAGCCGACGATCTCGACGGCGTGGTCGAGCACGCACGGGCAGTCCGCGGTGTGCGGCTCGCGATGCTGTTCCGGCAGGTGTCGGCGGGCCGGATCAAGGTGTCGTTCCGTTCGGTTGGCAGTGTCGACGTTGCGGAGCTGGCACGCCGCTTCGGTGGCGGAGGCCACACCAAGGCGTCGGGGGCAGCGATACCTGGCGATCTCGAAACCGTGCAGCGCAGCGTGCTCGAGGCAGCCCGGGAGTTCGTGCAGTCGGCCGGGGCGGCGTCGTGACGGAGGGAATGGTGATGGACGTGCTGGACCGGATCGAACGCGGCCTGGACGGTATCCGGCCCTACATCGCGTCGCACCGCGGCAGCGTGGAGATCGTCGACTTTGATCCCGACGAAGGCCGGCTGCTGGTCCGCCTGGGGGGAACCTGTCAGGGATGCAGCGCAGCGTCGATCACGCTGCGGCACGGCATCGAAGTCCGCCTGCGCGAGGCGGTGCCCG
>CBFGRM010000048.1:0-14127 GCA_965651205.1 uncultured bacterium | reverse complement strand
TTTTTCGTGTACGAGATAGGGGGTGCGGGTATGAAGGTCGAAAATTGGCCCATCGTGGTGGACGCTCAGGGCGTGATCCTCGTGGGTCACACGCGACTGCTCGCCGCCCGCCCGTGACCGCGATCCTCCCGGCCCGTGATCTCCCCGGGGGGCCGGCCTGATGCCGGGTCCCCCGCCGAAACCCGCTGCTCTCCGTCAGCGACGGAACAAGGCCGCTACCCGCGCGACGTTGAAGAAGCCGTCGCGAAAGCGGAAGGTTCCGCCGCTGCCGGAGTTTCTTGCCGGCCGGTGGCACCCGGGCGTGATCGCGTGGTGGGAAGATGTGTGGCGCTCACCAATGGCAGCGGAGTATCTCGACGCGGACCGTCATCGGCTGTACCGGATCGCGTACCTGATGCACGATTTCTGGGCCACCAAGGACCGGAAGGAGCGGCTTGCGCTGGCGGCGGAAATCCGCAATCAGGAGATGCCCCTCGGTCTCACCCCTATCGACAGGAGGCGGCTGCAATGGGAGGTCGAAAAGGGCGAGCAAGCCGAGGAGAGGACAGCGACACGCCGGAGTCGAAAGGCCGCCGAGAAGGTGACGGCAAAGGACCCCCGCGACGTGCTGAAGGTGGTCGCGTGACCTGGGGTGACGTGCTCGCCGCGCTGTTGATTCTTCTGTTCGGGGAGTGGTCGTGACCGTGTTGATGTACCCTCCTGCTGACAAGGAGCCGTGGCCCACCCTCGGCCCGCTGGTCTGTCAGTTCATCGAGGCACATCTCACATACGGACCGGGCGACCTCCTTGGCGACCCGGTGGCACTGTCAGATGAGCAGCGGGCGTGGATTTACAGGATGTATGAGGTTGAGCCGCGTTACCTCTATGGTTCGCGCGGGGGACGCGCACACAAGACCGTCAATCCAAGAGCCGGACAGCGCCGATTCGAGCGATGTGTGTTGTCGCTCAGGAAAGGGTCCAGCAAGACTGAACTTGCGGCGTGGGTAGCGCTTGTGGAATTGCACAAGGACGGCCCTGTGCGTGCTGCAGGATTTGACCGTTCGGGCAACCCGATCCCTCGCTCTGTCACTGATCCCTACATCCCGATGATGAGCTACACCGAGGAACAGACCTCGGAACTTGCGTACGGCGCTGCCCGGAGAATCCTGGAGTCGTGCAGTCTGGGGTCCGACTTTGACATCGGCCTTGAGCGGATCCTGCGCAAAGACGGCAAGGGCAAGCTGGAGGCAGTGGCGGGGTCACCGAATGCCCGAGACGGCGCGCGCACGACATTCATTCATTTCGACGAGACCCACCGCTGGACCCTCCCCTCCCTCAAGCAGGCCGCAACGGTCTCCCTCGCCAACCTGGGCAAGCGGCCCAAGGCCGATCCGTGGGCACTGGAAACGACGACAGCTCCCGAGCCGGGCGCTGGGTCGGTTGGTGAGACCACGATGGACTACGCGCTCAAGGTGATCGCTGACAACCCGACGACCCCGCAGCGGTTCTTCTTCTTCCACCGTGAGGCGAGCGCTACCCACGACCTCGAGACCGACGAGGGCCTGCGGGCGGCCATCCTTGAGGCATCGGGCAAGTACATCGGCGAATGGACCGACGTGGACCGGATCGCCCGCCGGTTTCGTGACGCGGATGCCGATCGAGCGTACGCCGAGCGGGTATGGCTCAATCGTCCGGTACAGGCTGCGACAAAGGCGTTCGACCTGTCCAAGTGGAGGCCGCTGGCGCGGTACGGCTACACCGTGCCGCCCGGCGCTGGGATCACCATCGGGTTCGATGGATCCCGGTACGATGACGCGACCGCGTTGGTGGGAACCGAGCTGTCGTCGGGATACCAGTGGGTGATCGGCTGCTGGCAGCGCCCGGACGCGCGAGAGGTCTGGGAGGTGGCCAGCGAGGAGGTCGACGCAGCAGTGACCGATGCGTTCTCACGGTGGAGCGTGGTCCGGATGTACTGTGATCCGCCGAAGTGGGAGGGATGGGTGGCCAAGTGGGCGGGCCAGTTCGGCGACAAGCGGGTGCTCGAATGGTGGACCAACCGACGGAAGCCGATGGCCTATGCGATCAGGTCTTACCTGACGGCGATCGATGGCGGCGAGGTCTCACATTCCGGCGACAGCGTGTTCGCCAGTCACCTGGGCAACGCTTGTCGAATGGTGACCAAGCTGGTGGACGACGAGGAGAAACCGCTGTGGGTGCTCCGCAAGGAGCGCCCGGACTCGCCGCACAAGATAGACATCGCAATGGCCGCAATCCTCAGCTGGGAGGCTCGCAATGATGCTGTTGCTGCCGGAGAGGCAGAAAGTCCCGAGTATGAAATCATTGCCATCTCGACCTGAGGGCACTCCGCTGACGGAAAGACAGTGGCAGGTGGCCCGCCTGGTCGCCCTTGGTCGATCGACCCGGGAAATCGGCACCTCGCTCAACATCTCGCCGCGCACAGTGAAGGAGCACGTGCGCGAGGCTGCACGTCGGGTGCCGGGCGACACGACGGCAAGGCACCGGCTGATTTTCCACGTGCTCTCAGTCGAGGATCGTCAGCGCGATCGCTCTGCGTGATCGCGCGTAGTCCCTAGGGACAATACCCCGCGCGTCACGGCGCGAAGATGTTGCGCGCTATGTCGGTAGCCACGATTGAGCGCGCGTTCGCCACGTTTGAGATCAAGGCTGTCCACGAGGACGAGCGGATCATCGAGGGCGTTGCGTCAACCCCATCCACTGACCGGATGGGCGACATCGTTGAGCCGATGGGTGCCGAGTTCAAGCTGCCCCTTCCGCTGCTCTGGCAACACCGTCACGACCAGCCTGTCGGCTCGGTCGTCTGGGCCAAGCCCACGTCCGACGGCATCCCGTTCCGCGCCAAGGTCGAATCGGACGATCAGCCCGGGCCGCTCAAGGATCTGCTTGACCTGGCCTGGCGGTCGGTCAAGAAGGGCCTCGTGCGCGGCGTGTCGATTGGCTTCGCGACACTCGAATCGACCGAGATCGAGGGCACGTGGGGCCGCCGGTTCGTCAAGTGGGACTGGCTCGAGCTGTCGCTGGTCACCATACCGGCAAATGTCGAGGCAACGATTCAGTCAGTGAAGTCCTTCGCGACGGAACCCGCCACGTCCGGCGATCCGGTTCCGACGCCTCCTCCCGCCGTCGCGGGGATCCCATATCACCAGCCCCGTTCCGGGAGGAACACCGTGACACAGACATTGAACGCAGTCGAGGCCATCAAGAGCCTCGAGGCGAGTCGTGCGGCCAAGTCCGCGCGAATGACCGAGATTCAGGCAGCGGCTTCTGCTGCCGGCATCACGAAGGACGCCGCGCAGCAGGAGGAATTCGACACGCTGCACGACGAGATCAAGGGCCTCGACCGCGAGCTGGCGGACCTGCGGGCACTGGAGGCCATCGCGGCCACCAAGGCCGCGCCGGTGACCCCTGCCCCGGTTGGTGTCACCCAGAGCGACCACGCGAGCGAGGTCCGCTCAGGAGCCGCCGCGATCGCGCTGCCCAAGAAGTACGCTCCGGGCATCCAGTTCGCCCGGGTGGCTCGTGCGATCGGCCTCGCTGCTCGCGCGAACCGCGACGTGGAGCTGGTCGCGCGGGAGCTGTACCCCGACGAGCCGTTGCTGGTGAAGACGGCGGTCGCTGCGGGCACCACCACGCACTCGACCTGGGCCAAGCCGCTGGTGGGCGAGACCTCGCAGGTGTTCGCGGATTTCGCCGAATTCCTGCGCCCGACCACCATCCTCGGCAAGTTCGGTGTCGGCGGAACCCCGTCGCTGCGGACCGTGCCATTCCGCACTCGGTTGCTCTCCCAGACCTCGGGCGGCAACGGCTACTGGGTGGGCGAGGGCAAGGCCAAGGGGCTGACGAAGTTCGACTTCGCCGGGACCTCGCTGGATCCCCTCAAGGTCGCCAACATCGCGGTGATCGCAGAGGAACTGCTCGGCTCGTCCTCGCCGTCGGCTGACGCGCTGGTCCGCGACGGTCTCGCCGCGGCCCTCCGCGAGCGGATGGACGTGGACTTCATCAACCCCAGCAAGGCGGCGGTGCCGGGCGTCAGTCCGGCCTCGATCACCCGCTCGGTGGTCCCCGTGACCTCCAGCGGCAACTCTGCCGACGACATCCGCGCGGACCTGCGGGCGCTGTTCGGCCAGTTCATCGCGGCTGACAACCCGCCGACCGCTGGTGTCGTCGTGATGCCGGCAACGGTCGCGCTGGCGCTCTCGATGATGCGCAACCCGCTCGGTCAGGCCGAGTTCCCCGGCATCACGATGGCCGGCGGAACGTTCGAGGGCCTGCCGGTGATCGTGTCGGAGTACGTGCCGACCGACTCCACCGGTGCCATCGTGGTTCTCCTCAACGCCAGCGACATCTATTTCGCCGATGAGGGAGACATCACCATCGACGTGAGCCGCGAGGCGTCGCTCCAGATGGACACGGAGCCGTCGCACGATTCCGTCACGCCCACAGCGGCCCAGCTGGTCTCGCTCTGGCAGACCAACAGCGTCGGATTCCGGGCCGAGCGCACGCTCAACTGGGCCAAGCGCCGGACCAGCGCGGTGCAGGTGCTGGACCAGGTCAACTGGGGCCAGCCCGAGAGCTGATCCCTCAACGGGGAGTGGCCCCGTGCCACTCCCCACCCCCCGGGGGATGAATGCCCAAGTCGCTCACATCGATCATTTATGGCGGTCGGCGCGTCCATCTGGACAGTCGGGCCGCCGAATACCTGTGTCGTGCGGGTGTTGCTCGCAGGGACGAGCCTGAGAGCCAGCCCCAGAATCCGCCCGCGCCAAGGCGGAGGCGACGCTACAAGCGTCGCGACCTGCAGGCCGAGGGCGATGAGTGAGGATATTCGGCCTCGAAATCACGCGTGCCGCACCGGCGGGCGCCACAGCCATCGCGGAAAACCGTGGTGGCTGGCGGCGCATTGTGCACGAAGCCGCCCCCGGGGATTGGCAGCGTAACGTCGAGGTCCCCGCCGATACGGCACTGAGCCACGCGGCAGTATATGCCTGTGTCACCCTGATTGCCCAGGACGTGGGAAAGCTGCGCGCCAAGCTCGTGACACTGGATGCCAGCACGGGCATCTGGTCAGAGACCGAAAGCGCTGCGTTCTCGCCGGTACTGCGCAAGCCGAATCGGTACCAGACGCACATCCAGTTCAAGGAATGGTGGGTCACCAGCAAGCTCCTGACTGGCAACACCTATGTCCTGAAGCAGCGTGACAATCGCGGTGTGGTCATCGGCCTGTACGTACTTGACCCCTCGCGCGTGATGCCCCTTGTGACGCCGGATGGCTCGGTCTACTACCAGTTGTCCACCGACAACATCAGCGGGATCGAGTCGACTGTAGTGGTCCCGGCAAGCGAGATCATTCACGACCGGGCCAACTGCCTGTTTCACCCGTTGGTCGGTGTGTCGCCGATCTATGCCTGCGGTGTGGCCGCGAACATCGGCCTCCAGATCGAGACGAACGCCGCCAACTTCTTCTCGCGTGGATCGAACCCCAGCGGCATCCTGACCGCTCCGGGCAAGGTGAGCCGAGAGACGGCGGAAATGCTGGCAGAACAGTGGCGCACTGCATACAGCGGCCCGAACGCCGGCAAGGTGGCAATCGTCGGCGAGGGTATCAGCTACTCGCCGCTGCGGATGTCCGCCGTTGATGCCCAGATGATCGAGCACCTCAAGTGGACCGCCGAGGCGGTGTGCTCGGTGTTTCACGTGCCGCCGTTCAAGATCGGCATCGGGCAGATGCCGACCTACCAGAATGGCGAGCTGCTCAACCAGGTCTACTACTCGGACTGTTTGCAGAGCCACATCGAGGCGATGGAGGCGGTGCTTGACGAGGGTCTTGGCCTCAGTGAGGCCAAGCTCCGGGGCCGCCTCGGCGTGGAACTGGATGTCAAGTCCCTGCTCCGAATGGATTCAGCCACGCAGGTGAAAATGCTGTCCGAGGGGGTGCGCGGCGCGATCCTGTCGCCCAACGAGGCGAGGCGCGAGCTGGACCTTCCTCCAGCGAAGGGCGGAGACTCTCCGATGATCCAGCAGCAGAACTACTCCCTTGCAGCATTGGATGCACGTGATCGGAGCGAGGACCCGTTCGCCAGTTCACGACGCAGCACCGAGCTGCCAGCCGCCCCATCGCCGCAAGAGCCGCAGGGGGAGGGAGAAAAGGCCGCCGTGCCAGACCCCGTGGCAACCTTGGCGGCCTTTGCGGAACTGGCCGCCGCAACGGAGCTGGTGACGCGATGAACCCGACCGACTTTGCCACCGTGATGATGGCCTCGCTGCGCGTGCCATTGGAACGCGCTCTCAAGCAGATGCACAGCGAACTGGCAGCGAGCATTGAGGCCAAGGTGGCCGCACTCCCGACGCCGAAAGACGGCAAGAGCGTGACGGTTGAGGAGGTAGCGCGTGCAGTATCGGCGCAACGGGTGGAGCCGACCGAGTTGGCAGCACTGGTACGCGAGGAAGTTGCGCGGCAGGTCGCCGAGATCAAGGTGCCGGAGCCTGCGGCGCCGCCATCTGTAGACGAGATCCGGGAATCGCTCGTTCCCGAGGTGAGGGAGCTGGTGTCAACTGCGGTCGGTGAGATTCCGGCACCCAAGGACGGGACCAGTGTCACGCTGGAAGATGTGCGCCCACTGGTCCGGGAACTGGTTGCTCAGGGTTTCGAGGCACTCCCTCCTGCGAAGGACGGGAGGGACGCGGACCCCGCAGAGACCGAGCTGATTGTCCGTCGCCTGCTCGACCAACTGCCACGCCCGCGGGATGGGCGTGACGGCATCGGCACCCGCGAGGAGATTGCGCTGGCTGTTCGGGAGGCCGTCGCTGCAGTCGTGCCCGAGCAGGTGGAGAGTGCCGTGTCCGAGATGGTCAAGTCGGTGCCTCGAATGGAGTACCGTGGCGTGTGGTCGGAGGGGCTGGGGGTCTGTCGCAAGGGTGACGCGGTGACGTTCGGGGGCAGCCTCTGGATCTGTCGCGCGGAGGAGACGACTGACAAGCCCGGCACAAGCCCGGCGTGGCAGCTCGCCGTCAAGAAGGGCCGTGATGGCCGGGACGCGACGCGATGAATGCGTGCACAGCCAAGACCAAGCGATGCGCCAATGCACGCGACTACCACAGCGCCCTGCGGCCCTGTTGTCGCGGGCACCTTGTGCGAATGATGACGGATTTCGCTGAGTCAGCCAACCGTCACGGTGTTCGTTGGTGGGCGGATTACGGGACCCTGCTGGGTGCCGTCCGGAACCCGCTCACCACTCGTGCCGACTATCCGTGGCTGGACCCCGAGGTGTTCGACGGGATGGCCCCGTTGGCCCCCGGCATCATCCCGCACGACAAGGACTGTGACCTCGGGGCGTTGTCCGAGGACTGGCGTCTCCTGCTCCTGGTGCGGCTCGATCTCGAGGCGAAGGGGTACCACGTCCGGGTGCGCAAGCAATCGGCGTCGATAAAGATCCGGCTCTCCGAGATCAACACCACGAACATCGACGTGTTCACGTGGGACTCCGCTGCAGACGGGATCCTGCACCGGCGGACCTACATCAACGTTGACCGGTTCAAGGGCCGGCATTTCCCAAGGGCTTGGGTCGAGAATCGGGGACTGGTCGAGTGGGAGGGGCTGACCTTGCCCGCTCCGGCTGATCCGGTGTCATTCTGCGAGTTTCGCTACGGTGACACGTGGCGCACTCCCGTGGCAGCCAATCACGACGGCGTGCGGAGATCGACGTGAACGCGGCAGCTCGCGCACGGCGTGACGCGCAGGTTCGGATGGGGCGCGCACCGGTCGGTAGCTGCAATCGTGGCACCGCGCGATGCGTCGATGCACGGAGCTATCTGGCCGAGTTGCGGCCCTGTTGCCGGTCCAACCTGATCGAGACTATGACCGCCACTGCCGAAGTGCTGAACGAGATCGGCGTTCGGTGGTGGGCGGACTATGGCACATTGCTCGGCGCGGTGCGCAATCCGCTGACCACGTGGGCCGATTACGACTGGCTCTCGCAGGACGACAGGCCAGAGGGGCCGCTGGCCCCGGGGATTGTCCCGCACGACAAGGACTGTGATCTCGGCTGTCTCGAGGACGAATGGCCCCTGATCTGTCGTGCTGCGCCGAAGCTGCGTCGCCGGGGTTTCGATGTGGTGGTTCGTTCGGTGAGCCGGTCGATAAAGGTGCGATACTCGCGCCTCAATCACGTCAATGTCGACCTGTTCAGTTGGTACCGACGCCCGGATGGCACGATGAGCCGCAGGACCTTCATCGCGGTCGACCGGTACAAGGGGCGCGAATTCCCGGCAGCGTGGGTCGACAAGCTTAGCCGCGTCGAGTGGGAGGGGTTGGCCTTGCCCGCTCCCGCCGACCCGGTGTCATTCTGCGAGTTTCGCTACGGTGACACGTGGCGCACTCCCGTGGCAGCCAACAATGACGGGGTTGAGCGGTGAGGGTCTCGTTCTGCGTCCACTCCTACAACGAGGCCGCGGCTGTGGCCCGGTTGGTTCGATCCAGCTATCCGCTGGCGGACCTCGTGTCCGAGTGGGTGATCGTCGATCACCGCAGCGACGACGGGACCGCCGAGGTGGTCGCTGGGCTGGAGGGAGAATTGTCCCGGCTCGGGGTGCGACTGGTCTTTCACCGTGAGGACAGGGACTTCTCCGCCGAGTTCCCGTTTGCCCGGCTTCGCGAGGAGACGGTGAAGCGGTGTGGCTCACCGGTGGTGGTGTTGCACGATGCCGACTTCATTCTCGGCCCCGCCTACCGCGACACGCTGGTGCGCGGAATCAAGGCGGTGGCTGGTGGCCGGTACTACGGGGCTGGCTACAACATCCCGGTGGTGTGGGACCACCTGGTCACCGATGACAACGGCGTGATCACCGATCACGGACGGGTCTGGCTGCACGGTCGTCCGCCGCGGATACTGCACCGAAAGTCAATCACCTACCGACAGACCGGAAATGGCGGAATGTGGGAACAGGCCGGGTCGAAGGATTCGGCACGCAAGCGGCGGAAGCACCTGACCGGCAAGAGGCCGGCAATTGTCGAGGGACTGTTGAGCGTCAACGTGAAGCCGCCGGAACGACGTGCCCTGCGACACACGATGGGAACATTCCACCGCGACCTGCTTGCGGGATCAGTCACCGGCACGTGGCTGGAGAACTACGCCCGTGGAGGTCTCGAGGAGCGCAACCCATATGAGTTCGGCTCGGTCGACCTCAGGGGTTGGCGGACCAACACCCCAAACCTGAGAGTGTTCGCGTGAACATCGAAGTGGCGACACGGAACCTGTCCGACGCGGCGGATGCCCTTGCCGGTGCGGGGATGACTCCGTTCCTGGTCGACGGCACGCTGCTGGGCGCTGTCCGCGAAGGGGGGTTCATCGCACACGACAGCGACATCGACCTCGGGTTGCCGATCGAGCAGGTCATCCTTGGCCCGACCGGCGCGATGGAGCGGGCCGGATTTATGGCCGTCAAGGTGCACGGCACGTGGGACCTCGGTTATCAGGTCGCGTTCCGGCGTGACGACGTGAAACTCGACCTGTTCTTCTACTACCGGGACCAGCGTGGGATGTATCACGCTGCCTGGCGGAAGCGGACACCGATCCGGTATCGCTACCGGGCTTTCTCGTTGGCGCCGTTGGAGTTTCTCGGGCGCGAGTTCCTCGCCCCGTCCAACCCGAGACAGTTCCTCGCGACCAAGTACGGCAAGGACTGGCGCAAGCCGGTGATGAACTGGGACTGGGCGTGGGGTCCCGCCAATGCCGAGCGGTGGGAATAGTGGCGCGCCCTGACGGATGGATGAGCCGCCACTCCCTGCGATGGCTGTCGGCGCAGGCACGCGAGGCGACCCGGGTCATCGAGGTCGGGTGCTGGCTGGGTCGCGCCACTCAGGCGCTGGCGCGGTCCACCACGGGCACTGTGTGGGCCGTTGATCACTGGCGAGGAGTGCCTGGAGACCCCGGGCAACACGACCGGCTGTACGCCACCGCCCTGCTGCAGGGCGACGTGTTTGCCCGGTTCTGCGACAACCTCGCCCCTGAGATAGCATCGGGCCGCGTGGTGCCAGTGAGGTGCGACAGCGTGACGGCAGCGCGGAACCTGTTCGACGCGCACGGAGCGACGTTCGACTTCGTGTTCATCGACGCGGATCACGGCTATGAGGCGGTGGCCGCCGACATCGACGCGTACCTGCCGCTGGTACGTCCCGGCGGCATTGTTGCAGGTCACGACTACGCGGACAACTGGCCCGGGGTGATGCGAGCCGTGGACGAGCGATTCAGTGACCGGGCGCTGGCGCCGGGCACGATCTGGTGGACTCGTGTCTAGGCCGTGCAAGGGCTGCGGAGGCGCGCGTCAGGGCGGCAGCGTGGTGGTCTACACTGCCGGCGTTTTCGATATGCTGCATCTCGGGCACCTGAACATCCTGCGGCGTTCCGCCCAGTGGGGCACCACGCTGGTTGTGGGCGTCGTGACCGACGAGGGCACCGAGCGCTACAAGGGCCGTCGACCCGTGCAGGACGAGCGCACTCGGCTGGAGGTGGTGCGTGCCCTGCCGTTCGTGGACCTGGCCATCCTGCAGGACGGGACCGACCCCAGCCCGGTGCTGGAGGTGGTGCGCCCGCAGGTGATGACGCACGGCGACGATTGGGAGCGGTTGCGTGAGGGGCACGAGACCCTTGAGCGTCTCGGCGTCCGGTTCGTGACCCTGCCCTACACGCCGGGAATTTCGTCGACACTCCTTCGCGAGGGCGTATCGTGATTTCCGACGCCAGGCTTCGCGCGGCGCTGGCCCTCGGGAGCAGCTCGCCGGATCCCGACCTTCTGGCCGACGTGTTGCGTCGCGCCGTCGCATTCGTCGAGCGCCAGACCCACCGGCATTTCGGCGAGCCAGCGGAGACGCAGGTGATAATCGCGGGCAACGGAACGCGACACCTGAGGCTGCCTGACCCGCCATCGGACCCCGACTACGTGTCGGTGACGGAGCAGCGCTATCCGGGGGACGCCACCACCCTGCTCGGCACGCCCGGCGATTTCGTGGTGCGGCCAGTGGACACGACCGCATACCTCGCCCGTGCCGGCGGCAACGTGTGGGAGTGGGGTCGCGAGTACGTGGTGACGTTCGAGCGTGGCTATCAGGAGGATCAGGGGCCTGCCGACATCGAGGCGCTATTGATCGAGCTTGTTGGCCGGAGGCTCGCGACGATGGGGTCGGATGGCCTCGCCAGTGAGACCATCGGAGGGTACAGCTACTCGCGTCCGGCGATCCACGCATTCGAGGACGGCGACCTGAGGTCGATTCCGGGTGCCGTGCGCACCCTCGACTACTGGCGCCTGCCGGTGCTCTCGTGAGGGGGATCGCGCACCTGTGCAATCACCGGGCCGAGTTGTGGCGCGCAACGGCGACCGTGGACTCGTTGGGGGACCGCATCGAGACGTGGGTGCCACAGGTGGTTCCGGACGGTATGAACTGCCGTCCGAATCAGGCGTGGTCCGGCTCACTGCAGGACCGTGGCCCCGGCGAGCAGCAGCGGGCGTTGCGCCAGTGGTTCCTGCTCTGCGGGTTCGACGTGCGGGAGCGCGACGTGCTGGAGATCACGTGCGGCCCCGAGGAGGGGGTGTTGTTGCGAGTGGAGTCCGTGACCCCGACAACCGATCCACGCCGGGTGCACCATATCGAGGTCAACGTGGAAGTCTGGCACGGGAGCCTGTCGTGAGAGTCACTGTGTACGGCGACTATATCGACCTCGCGGAGGAGCTTCGGGATGGCTTTCACGACGCGGCCGCCGACGCCGCTCGCGAGGCCGGTGAGATGCTGACCAACGAGGTGAGGCGATTGCTGGCAATCAGGAGCGGCACTGCCGCCACGGCGGCGCCAGAGGGCGAGCCACCCGAGCGCGATACCGGCGCACTGTTGGCAGCGGTCAAGCGGCTCAGGATTCGCCGCTACACGCGCACGGTGACCTCTGGTGTGCAGGTCAATCACCCCGGCGCTGCACGGCTCGAATGGGGGGCCACCGATGCCACCGGGCGCAGGACATTCGCACACCCGTACCTGCGGGCGGCCCTCGCCAACGTCGAGGGGCCGATCACCGAAATGCTGGAGCGTCGCTTCGCGGGCGAGGTGTTCGCCCGGTCTGACAAGGACGTGCGGGAACTGGCGGCGGAATGATCAGGAACACCCTGATGATCGCGTGGCTGGCGCGCCTGAACGGTGACGCGACACTGGTCGGGTTGCTCGGCGGTGCCGGCAGGATACTGGCTGCCCAGGCTTCGAGGCCGGTCACGATCCCGTCGATCGAGTGGCAGGTGTATGGCGACACCGAGGAGGAGTCATTCAACCCGGTGTCCGTGCGCCTGGACCTGTTTGTGACCGGAGTGGCCAAGGCCGATCAGGTGGAGGCGCGCGTGCGCAATCTCAGCCATCGTGACACGGCACAGGCAATTGGTAGCGTGCGCGGGTGGATCCGCCATCTGGACACCCGCGACATTGAGTTTCCATCCCAGCCCGGCGTAGTGCACCGCGCGCTGGACTTCACGCTGGAAGCGGTGCGCCACAAGTACCACGCGGCCTAGGAGGGCCTATGTCGGACATCAGTCTCACCAACATCGCGTCGCAGACCTACGACATCGGTCGCGCCGCGATCTTCGCCGCCGATTACTGGGATGGGTCGGGCGACCTGATCGCCTCGCTCACCCACATCGGCAACACCGAGGGCGAGGCGTCAATCGAGCCGAACGAGGAGTACTCGGCCCTGACGATCCCCGAGAACCTCGGTCCCGCCGCGCTCAAGAAGTATGTCACCGGCGCGGCCCCGTCCTTCACCGTGGGCGTGTTCGTCTCGCCCGCCGGGTTGGCACTGTTCAGCCCCACCGGATCAGGGTCACTCGGCAATATGAGGCAGCGCCGGGTCAAGGAGCGCACGATCTGGATCGTGCCCGAGCAGTTGTTCATCGCTCCGGACGGCAACGGGATCGAGCAGGAGGTGGAGCTGACTCTCAGTGGTGGCGTCTGGACCAAGGACGGCAATGCGTTCAGTGCCGAGGACACCCGACTGTTCAACCTGTCGGTGTTCGGCTGGAAGACCCATTTCGAACGCGCCCTACCGGTCTACCGTCACGAGGATGGCGGCAAGTCGCTGCGCGAGATCACGGTGCACTTCCTCCAGGACCTCGACAAGCCCGATGGTCACCAGCTGCTGACCGTGGGCGCTGACCTCGCGGCGTCGGGGATCAATCTGGAGGGCGGCTCGAACTGATGGCCGTCCTCCGCCGGGTGCCGCAGGAAGAGCTGGAGCGTTTCGCGCGGGAGGAGTATGTCCGCCGATACGCCGCAGTTCCGAAGCCGAAGCCGCTCAACGTCGAGGCGCTGGTATCCCTCGGCGCACCGCGACTGTTGCGGTGGAGCGGCCTCCAGTTCCGGGCACCCCCGCTGTCATTCGCCCTCGGCAAGCGGATCCTCGTGTGCGTCAACGCGCTCAGGGAACTGCGAGAGGCACGGGCACCGGAACCTGTGCGGTGGATTGCCGCACGGGACACGGCGACCGTGCTTCGTCGTGCCCTGTGGCCCCGCTGGTCACGGTGGGCCATTCGCGGCACTCCTGACGAGGTGGAGCACCTCGCCAACTGGCTCCTCGACGTGCCGGACGACACTGCGCTGCCGCCCATCGAGGTAGCCGTGCGGATGGATTTCGTCGACACCCTCGCTGCGTTTGTTCGCGAGTTCCCGGCTTGGGTCGGCACGAACGGCGACCCGATCTCGTGGGCGCACTACCAGTACGGACTACGCCATCTGGTGCGGGCGCGACATCGCGAGGACCTGAGGGCGGCACTGACCGCCCGGATTGCCCAGGCAGACCCGAAGGCATACAAGGAATTCGTGCGCGACTGGCGTGCGATGGCGGAGGTATAGATGGCTGACAACAACATCATCCGTCGCATCGTCCGGATCATATTCGACCGCGAAAGCGCCAAGCAGGTAGAGCAGGATATGAACGCCTCGCTCGCCGGTGCCGGTGCGGCAGCGGGCGAGGCCACTGGGCGCGAATTCCTGCGCGAGATGCGCAAGGCATTCAACAAGGAACAGGCCGATCTCCGGGTCCAGCTCGCCAAGGGGCTGATCTCTCCCGAGGAGTTTCGCCGCGC
>CBFGRM010000047.1:0-15183 GCA_965651205.1 uncultured bacterium | reverse complement strand
CGCTTTCTCGCTGTCTCGCTGTCTCGCTTTCCGGTATATTCCGGCCCTATGCGCCAGTCCCGTATCCGCAACTTCTGCATCGTCGCCCACATCGACCACGGCAAGTCGACCCTGGCCGACCGGCTGATCGAGCTCACCGCCACCGTGTCCAAGCGGGAGATGCGGCAACAGCTCACCGACACGATGGACCTCGAGCGCGAGCGCGGCATCACCATCAAGCTCAACGCAGTGCGGATGAACTACCGGGCATCCGACGGCCAGGACTACGAGCTCAACCTGATCGACACGCCCGGCCACGTGGACTTCACCTACGAAGTGTCCCGCTCGCTCAACGCCTGCGAGGGCGCCATCCTGGTGGTCGACGCTTCGCAGGGGATCCAGGCGCAGACGCTGTCCAACCTGTTTCTCGCCCTCGACGCCGGCCTGGAAATCATCCCGGTGCTCAACAAGATCGACCTGCCGGGTGCCGAGCCCGAAAAGCGGGCGCAGGAGATCATCGAGCTGATCGGTGCGCGGCCGGAGGAGATCCTGGCGGTGTCGGCCAAGGATGGCACCGGCGTGCCCGAGCTGCTGGAGGCGATCGTGAAGCGGGTGCCGCCGCCGACCGGCCTCCCCGACTCACCGCTCCGGGCGCTGATCTTCGATTCGTACTACGATCGTTATCGCGGCGCGATCCCGTCGCTCAGGGTGGTCGACGGCCGGATCAAGGCGGGGATGGAGATCGCCTTCGGTTCGCATCCCGACGACGTCTACGAGGTGGACGAAGTGGGTCACCTCGCGCTCGGGCAGCGGCCCACCGCCGTGCTGGAGGCCGGCGATGTGGGCTATATCATCGCCTCGCTGCGCGACGTGCGCGACGCCCGCGTCGGCGATACCATCCTGGACGCCAACCGGCGCGCGACCGAACTGCTGCCGGGCTATCGCGAAGTGCGCTCGATGGTGTTCGCCGGTGTCTACCCCACGGACGTCAACCAGTACGAGGACCTGCGCGACGCACTGGAACGACTCGTCCTCAACGACGCCTCGCTGCAATACGAACCGGAGAGCTCCACCGCACTCGGCTTCGGTTTTCGCTGCGGATTCCTGGGACTGCTCCACCTGGAGATCATCCAGGAACGACTCGAGCGCGAGTTCGGCCTGGACCTGATCACCACGGTTCCCACGGTGGAATACGACGTCTATCTCACCGACGGAACCAGCGTGCAGGTGGAGAACCCCAGTGCACTGCCCGACCCGGCCACCATCGCGCGGATCGAGGAGCCGTACGTCAGGGCGCGCATAATGGCGCCGTCGGAATACATCGGCGGGATAATGAAGCTGGGCCAGGAGCGGCGCGGCGAGTATCACGGGATGACCTGGATCGACACTGCGCGAGTGGAGTTCAGCTTCGATTTCCCGCTCGGCGAGATCGTGCTCGACTTCTACGACAAGCTCAAGTCGATCTCGCGCGGCTATGCATCGCTCGACTACGAGATGGCCGGTATGCGCCCGTCGCCGCTGGTGCGGCTCGATATGCTGATCAACGGCGACCCGATCGACGCATTCAGCGTGATCATCCACCGCGACAAGGCCTACGAGTGGGGCCGCAAGATCGCCGAGAAGCTCAAGGAGCTGATCCCGCGCCAACTGTTCGCAGTGGCCATCCAGGCCGCGATCGGCAGCAAGGTGATCGCTCGCGAGACCATCGGCCCGATGCGCAAGGACGTGCTGGCCAAGTGCTACGGCGGCGACATTTCCCGCAAGCGCAAGCTGCTCGAAAAGCAGAAGGAAGGAAAGAAGCGGATGAAGCAGGTGGGTTCGGTCGAGATTCCGCAGGAAGCCTTCCTGGCGGTGCTGCAGGTTGACTAGCGTCGGGGGGGCGTCGACCGTCGTCCTCCAGACCGCCTTCCTGGGCGACGTGGTCCTCACGACGCCACTGCTCGAAGCACTCGCCGAGGCCCACGGCCCGGTGGACGTGGTGACCACGCCCGCCGCCGCACCATTGCTGCGGGGTCACCCGGCGGTGCACCGGGTCATCAAGCACGACAAGCACGGCGAGGCGCGCGGCGTGTGTGGCCTGGTCGGACTGATCGCCCGGCTCCGTGCCCGCGGCTACGCCCGTGCCTATCTTCCTCACAAGTCGTGGCGGAGCGGCCTGGCGGTGCGGCTGGCCGGGATCCCGGAACGGATCGGCTTTGCCGATGCCCCCGCGCGCTGGTGCTACACCAGCAAGGTTGCGGTGCCGGAGGGCCAGCACGAGACCGGGCGACTGCTGGCCCTGGCTGGCCGGCACGACCGCGTCCGGCCATCGCTGGCATTGAGCACTGCAGAGCGCGATGCAGCGGACGCCTGGCTGGCGGCCAACGGTATCGCGAGGCCGTTTGTGGCGATGGCACCGGGTTCGGTCTGGGGAACCAAGCGCTGGGACAAGTATCCCGCACTGGCCGCTGCGCTGGCGATGCCCACCGTGGTGATCGGTGGTCGCGAGGAAATCCCGCTGGCCGACGCGATCCTGGCGGCCCAGCCCGCAGCCCGCAGTGCAGCCGGCGCCTTGTCGCTCCGGGTCTCGGCGGCGCTGCTGGAACGGGCGGCGGCGCTGGTCACCAACGACTCGTTGCCGCTCCACCTGGCGCAGGCCACCGGCACGCCGACGGTGGCGATCTTCGGCCCGACTGTCCCGGCATTCGGGTTCGGGCCGACCGGCCCGCGCGATCGGGTGGTGGAGCTAGAGGGGCTGTCGTGCCGACCGTGCTCCCGGCACGGACCGCCGACCTGTCCGCTGGGACACCACCGCTGTATGGTCGATCTGGACGTGCACCGGGTGCTCGCCGCACTCGACGCCACACTCTCCGACTGAACGAGGCATCTCTGCGCTACGTACTCGGGATGGACATCGGCGGGACAAACCTCGTCGTCGGCGCGGTGCGCGCCGACGACGGCAGCATCGTCGGCGAGTTCACTCGTCCCGCCATCCCGTCGCGGGGGCCCGACGCGATCATCGCCGAGTTGGTTGCGATGGCGCGCCAGAGCATCGCGGCCGTGAACTCCGTCGACCAGGCCGGCGAGGTGGTCGGCATCGGCATCGGGGCACCCGGTCCGCTTGACATCTCCTCAGGCGTGGTGCTGCTCACACCCAACCTGGGGTGGACCGACCTGCCACTGCGCGACCTTGTCAGCGAGGCGCTGGGCCTGCCCGCCGTGCTCGACAACGACGCCAACTGTGCCATCCTGGGTGAGTGCTGGGTCGGCGCCGGTCGCGATTCGCGCTTTGCGATCGGCGTCACCCTGGGCACCGGCGTCGGTGGCGGGATCGTGTTCGACGGCAAGTTGCATCACGGTGCCTCCGACTGTGCCGGCGAAATCGGTCACACCACCATCGAGATGAACGGTCGTCGCTGCGGGTGCGGCAACTACGGCTGCCTCGAAGCCTACGCCAGCGGACCGGCAATCGCGATGCGCGCGATCGAGCGAATCCGCTCCGGCGACTCCAGCGTGCTCGCGGCGATGGTGAGTGACGACCTCGATAGTATCACCGCACAGACGGTGTATGCCGCGGCACACGACGGTGACGAACTCGCCCTCGAGGTGGTCCGCGACACGGCGCAGTACCTCGGCACCGGCATTGCCAACCTGCTCAACATCTTCAATCCCGACACGGTGCTGGTGATGGGCGGCGTCACCGGCGCCGGCGAACGGCTGTTCGAGCCGCTCCGCCGCGAGGTGGCGCGGCGTGCATTCCGTCCCGCCGTTGACGCCTGCCGGATAATTCCTGGCGTGCTGCCCGGTTGCGCCGGCGTGATCGGTGCGGCCCGCGCCTGGCTCAACGCCCAGGAAGAACCCCGGTGACTCGCCGCATCGGCGTGATCGGCACCCTGGTCTGGGACGAGATCCACGGCCGCGATCCGCTCACGCCCGCGGTGCAGGAGTGGGGAGGCATCGCCTATGCCCTGGCTGGGCTGGACGCGGCGCTCCCCTCCGACTGGGAGATGGTGCCGCTGATCAAGGTCGGTCGCGACCTGGCAGTCGAGGCGGCGCGCCACCTCGAATCGCTGGAGCGTCGTGCGCCTGCCGCGCGCTTCGTCGAGGTGCCATTCGACAACAACCGCGTCACCCTGCGATACGAGGACGGCGCGCGTCGGGCCGAGCGGATGTCGGGTGCCGTGCCGGGCTGGACCTGGGAGGAACTGGGGCCGATGGTCGCCGACCTCGACGCGATCTACGTCAATTTCATCAGCGGATTCGAAATGTCGCTCGGAACCGCGATGGCACTGCGGCGCGGCTTCGACGGCCCGATCTACGCCGACCTGCACTCGCTGCTGCTGGCCACCCACCCCGACGGTATTCGCGAACTGCGCGAGCTGCCGCACGCCGGTGAATGGTTCGGCTGCTTCGATATCGTGCAACTCAACGAGGACGAGATGGCCCAGATGGGTACCGACCCCCTGGCGGTGGCGGCCAGTGCCCTGGCTGCCGGCGTGTCGGCGCTGCACGTCACCCTGGGCGAGCGGGGAGTGGCGTGGGTGGCCCGCCCGGGATTCAGCCGACTGGCCGACATCGAACGCACCGCAGCCACCCCGGCCGTTGCGGCAGCGGTGCGGACCGCACGAATCGAAGCCAGTGCCGCGGAAGCGGTCGATACTACCGGATGCGGCGACGTCTTCGGTGCCACCTGTGTTGCGCGGCTGGTGGCCGGTGACGACCTTGAAACCGCCCTGACCCGTGCCACCGTGGCAGCGGGTCGCAACACCACCTATCGCGGAGCGACCGGGCTTGCCCG
Organism: uncultured bacterium; assembly: GCA_965651205.1. Taxonomy (GTDB): domain Bacteria; phylum Gemmatimonadota; class Gemmatimonadetes; order Gemmatimonadales; family GWC2-71-9; genus Palsa-1233. The sequence continues at coordinate 10,427 of CBFGRM010000047.1, read as the reverse complement.
GCACCTCCGCGGCCAACTGGTGAGCGCCTGATGCAGGTGATCCAGCTTCCCAAGCTGCTCGATGATCAAACCGCGGACCTGATTGCCAGCGAATGCAGCGAGTGGCCGCCGCAGGAGCCGTTGCTGGTCGACGCCCACGCCACCGAATGGGCCTCGCCCCCGGCATTCGTCGCGCTGCTCACTCTGGGGCAGGCGCTGCACGAACTTGGCGCACCGCGGCCGAGGTTCAACCTGCCGGGCAGCGACACGGCGTCCTACTGGGCCAGGACCGGCTTCCTGGCGCAGGCCGACCGGTTGTTCGAGTTGCACGGCAAGGTGCCGCGCCGACGAGTCGACGAGCAGAGCGAAATGCTGCTACCGGTGACCGAGATCCGCGAGGCCCGGGACGTGCACGAGGTGGTGGGCTCGATCAGTGATCGCGCCACCGCGATGCTGCGCGAGGAGTTGCACCTGGAGGCGAGTGTGGTGGGTGGCTTCGGTCAATCGCTGTCGGAAATCTGCCAGAACATCGTCGAGCACGCCGGCACCGGCGGTTGGGCCGCGGCACACATCTATCATTATCGACGTCGCCTCGGTCGCAAGGTCGCGATGATCGCGGTGAGTGACGCCGGGATCGGCTTCCGGCGTTCGCTCGAGGCGAGTCAGGCCAAGCGGTTCGGCGACCGCTGGGACGATGCCACCGCACTGGAAACCGGCCTGATCCACAACATCTCGCGGTTCCGCGATCCCGGTCGCGGCCAGGGCCTGGCGGGTACCAAGCGCTACCTTGCAAGGTGGCAGGGCAAGATCTCGATCCGCAGCGGCACTGCCCGGGTGGCAATCGTCCCGGCGTGGGACGATGCTCCCCCGATGACCACCGGACTGGGCTGGTTTCCCGGCACCCAGGTAACCCTGGAAGTGCCCGGCAAGGAGAAGCAGGAATGAGCGGCGCGATTCGCCTCGACACAGTGCTGAAGGAAGCGACCCAGACGGACTACCGGGACCTGGTCACCAGGCCCACCGGTGCGGCGGTTCGCGACCGGTTGGTCTCCACGCTCCTCGAGCAGGATCGTACCGAGGCGTTGCTCGACTTCTCGCGGATCGGGCTGGTCGACTTCTCCTGCGCCGACGAGGTGGTTGCCAAGCTGATCTTCGCGCTGCGCGACCTGCCGGTGTCACGCGTGGTGCTGCGCGGAGTACGCGAGGACCAGGCCGAGGCGATCGAGCACGCCCTCAGCCGACACGGCCTGGCGGTCCTGGCGCTGGAGGAGGGCAGCAGCAAGCCGCTGCTGCTCGGCGTGATCGATGACGACTGCCGCACCGTGTTCGCAATCCTGGAAACGATGTCCCGCATCACGATCGAATCGGTGGCAGGTCAACTCGGTTGGCAGGAGGCCCGCGTCCGCACCGCGCTCGGTCGGCTGGTGCTCTGTCGCTGCATCGTGGTCAACTCCGACGACAGTTACGAACTGGGGGCTTTCACGTGACTCACAAGGCCGGCCGATCGACTCTGGCAATCCACGGGCCGATTCGTCGCGGTGAGGACGACAGCCCGGCCGTCACACCGATCTACCAGACCAGCACATTCCGCAACACGCCGGGCGGCGGCGGCGAAGTGCGCTACACCCGCTACGGCAACAATCCCAACCAGCTCGAGGTGGGTGCCCGGTACGCAGCACTGGAGGGCGCCGAGCGCGGCATCTGCCTGGCCAGCGGCAATGCCGCCACCGCACTGGCGCACCTCGCCGTGCTCCGGCCCGGCGATCACCTGGTCGCGTCCCGCTGGATCTATGGCGGCACCCGGGCCCTGTTCGACCAGGAATTCGGTCGTCTCGGCATCACGGTGAGCTACGTCAACCCCGACCAACCGCGCGAATGGCGCAAGTCGGTGCGCAAGAACACTCGCGCGATCTTCGTCGAGGCGGTCACCAATCCGCTGCTGCGAGTGATCGACCTCGATGCGATCGCCAAGGTGACCGGCGACCGCGGCCTGGTGCTGCTGGTCGACAACACCTTCGCCTCGCCGATTCACCTCAGGCCGATCGAGCACGGCGCCGATGTGGTCATCACATCGGCCACCAAGTTCCTGAGCGGCCACAGCGACGTGATCGCCGGAGTGGTTGCGGGCAGCGCGCCACTGATCGAGGAAGTCGGTCGACTGGCCCGCAACTGGGGACCCTCGCTCGATCCGCACGCCGCCTGGCTGGTGGAGCGCGGGATGAAGACACTGGCGCTGCGGGTTGAACGCGCGACCCTGAACGCCGCCAGGGTGGCCGAGTGGGCCAGCGAGCGCGCGGAGTTTGCCGCCGTGCACTGGCCGGGACTGGGCAGTCACCCCGATCACCAACTGGCGTCGCAGATGCTCGGCGGCTTCGGCGGGCTGATCGGGCTGCAGCTCGCCGGTGGCAGTGCCGCAGCGGAGCGACTCTGCTCGCGACTCAGGATGATCGTGCACGCTCCCAGTCTGGGCGGAGTGGAATCGCTGATCAGCGAACCGCGACTCACCTCCCACGCCGGCCTCTCCGCCGAGGAACGCGCCGCACTCGGGATTCCGGACGGATTCCTGCGGTTGTCGTGCGGGTGCGAGGATGCCGACGACATCATCCGCGACCTGGAGCAGGCACTCTGAGACGACCAGATCGATGATCAGATTCAACAAGGTATCCAAGCAGTACGCCAACGGCGGCGGTGCGCTGGAAGACGTGACATTCCACGTCGGCCGTGGCGAGTTCACGTTCCTCACCGGCCACTCCGGCGCCGGCAAGTCGACGGTGCTCAAGCTGATGTACGCCGAGGAGCGACCCACCAGCGGCGACGTGAGAGTGTCAGGCTTCGCGATTCCCCGGCTGGGACGCGACGAGGTGCCCAGGCTTCGCCGCAGGCTCGGCATCGTCTTCCAGGACTTCCGGTTGCTCGAAGACCGTACCGCTGGTGAAAACGTCGCCTTCGCGCTGGAGGTGACCGGCGCCCGGAACGATGTGATCCCTGCCCGGGTCGCCAGGGTGCTGGACCAGGTCGGCCTGGCGATGAAGGTCGACGCCTTCCCGCGCGAGCTGTCGGGCGGAGAACAACAGCGGGTGGCGATCGCTCGCGCCCTGGTCAACGACCCGCAGGTGCTGCTGGCCGACGAACCCACCGGCAACCTTGACGAGCGCGCCACCCGCGGGGTGTTCCAGTTGCTGCGCGAAATCAACGACGCCGGCACCGTGGTGGTGATGGCCACCCACGACCTCGACCTGGTGCGCGACTCCGGCCAGCGCATCCTGGAACTTCGCGAGGGTCGGCTGGTGTTCGACTCTGCCGCCGACCAGGGGGAGGCACTGTGAACCTGCTCTGGCGCGAGGCACTGCTGTCGTTCCGCCGCACCCGCACGCTGTCGGTGCTGTCAGTGACAACCATTGCGTTCGCATTGTTCGTGACCGGACTGTTCGGGCTGGTCGCAGTCAATCTGCGCAATGCCATCGGCAGCATCGAGGAACGAGTCGAGGTGGTCGCATTCGTGCTGCGTGGCACTCCCACCCAGTCGCTCGCCGTGGCGCTCGAGGACATCTCTGCCTTCCCCGAGGTGATGTCGGTGCGCTACGTGTCGGAAGACGAGGCCCTCGCCAAGGCGCGCGAGGAACTGGTGGAGTTCCGGGAGGCCTACGACGACCTCGAGATCAATCCGCTGCCGCCGTCGATCGAGATCCGGCTCAACCCCGGCTATCGCGATGCGATCCACACCGCCGACGTGGCCGAACGACTGGGCGGCTTCCCCTTCGTCGAGGAAGTGCGCTACGGTCGCGAATGGGTCGAGCAGCTCGACCGGCTGCGCACCATCGCCGGCGTGATCGGCCTCTCGATCGGTCTTGCGTTTGCGCTGGTGTCGATCGTGATCATCGGCATCACGATCCGGATGACCGTTCTTCACCGGGCTCGCGAGATCGGGATAATGCGGCTGGTCGGGGCCACCGACTGGTTCATCCGCGGCCCGTTCCTGCTCGAAGGTGCCATCAAGGGCTTCCTGGGCGGCCTGCTGGCCGTGCTGCTGTCACTGCTGGTGTATCTCGGCTTCCGTTCACAGGGACTCGGGCTGGGCGTGGGACTCTCGTTCTTCTCGCCGCTCCAGATTCTCGGCTTCCTGGCCTTCGGTGTGCTGCTCGGCTTCGGTGGCTCGATGGCGAGCGTCGGCAGACACCTGAGGAAAGTCTGAGACGTGGGACGCGAGTGGTCACCCGTGAGGCCTGCGCTCGACAGGTTCCGTTCGCACAGTCCGGTACGGCCTGACGGCTCACGTCTCGCGGCATTTGTTGCCACGCTCACGTTGCTGATGCTGGCGCTGGCCACCCCATCGCTACCGGCGCAGGACAACGCCGAGCAGTCACGTGCACGACTGGAACAGATCCGCCGCGAGCGCGAACAGTTGCTGGAGCAGCAGCGTCGGCTGCAGGGCGAGGTTACCGACGTCAATGCGCAACTCCGCAACCTCGAGCGCCAGCGGGAGAACACCAGCGAGCTGGTGCAGGAAATCGAGCGCCAGATCGGCGGACTGGGCTCGCAGCTCGAGCGCTCCGCCGCAGAGGTCATCCTGGCCGAGGACAACCTGGCTGAACGGCGTGCGGTGCTGCAGCGACGGCTCTCCGACATCTACCGACGCGGACCCCTTTACACCTTTCAGGTGCTGCTCGCCGCCGAATCCTTCGGCGACCTGGTCACTCGCTACAAGTACTTGCATCTCACTTCGCGACAGGATCGCTCGCTGGTCAAGGAAGTCGAGCGACTGACCGAACGGGTTCGTGGCCGGCGCAACGACCTGCTCGGAATCCAGAACGAACTCGACCGGGTCCGGCAGGAGCGCGCCGCCGAGCTGCAGCGCTACGGCAACCTGATGGCCGAACGCCGGACCACGCTCCGCAGCCTGCAGCGCAACACCTCCCGGACACAGAGCCGGCTCACCGCGCTCCAGCGCGACGAGGCGAGACTCAACGACCTGCTCGCCAATCTCGAACGCGCCCGTCGATCGGCAGGCGGCGTGACGCCTGCAGGAACCGGACTCACCACAGCGGACCTGGGGCGACTGAACTGGCCGGTCGAGGGGACGCTGCTGTACGAGTTCGGACGAGAGCAACTCGCCAACGGTGGCGTGATCCTCCGCAACGGCATCGGTATCGGAGCCGCACTCGGCACCGCAGTGCACGCGGTCGCCGATGGCACCGTGGCACTGCGCGACCGCCTCGGCACCTACGGACTCACGGTGATCGTGGAACACGGCAACGGCTACTGGGCGGTGTACGCCCAGCTCGCCAACGCCGCGGTCGCACGCGGCGACAGAATCAAGGCGGGACAAGTGATCGGAACGGTCGGTGGCGAGGGATCGGACCGAGGACCGCACCTGTACTTCGAGATCCGTGGCGAGAACCAGATCGCGCTGGACCCGTTGACGTGGCTGCGACGACGACAGTAGCCGGAGATCGACCGGAGAACAGCGAACGGAGATCAGTGAATTGACACCGATCTCCGTTTTCGTTTCGCCGGTTCCCGATCAGGCTGCTGAGCCGATCCTGTCGACATCCTGCCGCTTGCCGTCGAGCAGTGCGGTCTCGACCAGGGCGAACAGGTCTTCCGGTTTGTGGACATCCTGGTGCGGGAAGGTCGCCACTCCGGCGGTGAGCCGGAACTTCACGCCAAGCTGGGGCTCGCTCAGTCCTACGGCAGGAAGCTGGTTGCGGATGCGGTGGACGGTGTCGCGGGCCCCCTCGAGTCCGGTCTCGGGCAGCAGCAAGAGGAACTCCTCCCCGCCGTAACGTGCCACGAAGTCGGGACCGCGCAGTTCGCGCTGCAGCAGGCGACCCAGATCGGCCAGCACGCGGTGACCACCGTCGCGGCCGAGCCGGTCATTGATGGTGCGCATAGAGTCGATGTCGAGCAGCACCAGCGCGAAATTGACCGAGTAGCGGCGAGCGCGCTCGAACTCCTCGCGGATCCGGCGATCGAGTGCGTCCAGGGTGCCGCAACCGGTGAGCGGGTCGACGTGGGCAGCGATGGCCTGGCGGCGTGCGATCGCGCTGCGACGATCTTCAGCGTCGAGCAGGCGGGCGGTTGCCGTCACTGCCAGTTCGGCGAAGTGCACCTGGGCCGGCATCAGCGGCGGCTCGCCGCGGCGGGTCCGCAGCACGATCGTGCCCACCGGCCGGCCGGTGGGTGACAGCGGGATCGCGGCCACCGAGTCGATGTCGGCCGGCGGAGCCGACATCGTCGAACGCCCCGGCTCTGCCACGAACAGCGGATCGACGCCGGCGTTGCGCAGGTAAACCGTCTCACCGCGGTGCAGTGCACTGGCAGCCTCGGGCCACCGGTCGAGCGGTGCGTCGGCGTCGCGTACCTTGGGAGCGTCGCTGGCAGCCACCAGGCGGGCGGTCTCGGAGTTCGTGGAGTGCAGCAGGCAGCTCACCGACCGCACGTCGAGGGCGCGGGCCAGACCGCGCACCAGGGCCTGCAACATCTCGTCGCGGTGCAACTCCGTGGCCACCAATTGCAGAATCTCGAACAGGCGGAGATCGTTGCCGCCCGGGTTGAGTCCACCCCCGCGCGGCGCCAGCACCCGGGCCCAAAGGCGCGCCAGCAGCATCGGCGCGTCACCCGGTAGCACCAGGACCTCGTCCGCACCGGCAGACACGGCGCGAATCAGGTCGTCCGGACTCGCCTCGTGAAGCAGCGTAACCACCTGCGCACCGCTGGGGCGCGCTGTGGCCAGCACCGTCGCCAGCTCCTGACAGTCGCCCGACTGGGTCTGGCAGCAGTGCAGCACCAACGCCGGGCGCCCCGGGATGCTGGCCGGATCGGTGGCCTCGGCGACCTGGAACCCCGCTCGAAGCAGGTCGCGCTCGAGGCCATCAGGCCGGGCCTCGGGGTCGCCGGCCAACACGACGACCGGCCGGGTCACTCGACCCGGCGCGCCGGGACGCAGACCGGCAGGGGCAGCAATGTTCGGCAGATCAGGCACGAATCCTCGTGGTTCGACACGGGCGGAAGCAATTCCATCCGCGAAACGGGAACCTGAAGTTACTCCCGAAAATCGGAAATGTGTTTCGGGCCGACTGGGTTTCCAGTCGGCCAGCCAGATCGCTTCGCACGATTCGTACCTGATCGGCCCCGCAGCGCCAATCCCGAGCCCCAGCACAGGCCTTCGCCCTTGTTCCAAAATGAAATGTGGCTTCCGGCCTGCCGGAATGCCGGTAACTGCCACCGGCCCAACGGGGGCCTACCATCTGGTCGGTGACTTCGACAGCGTCCGGGAGGTCTGGGAAGACCCGCTGGATGGTGACACATTGACGACAACTCGACACCGGGGACACCTTCGACCGATGCGAACTGCGCTGCTCATCACCACCCTGCTGGTTCCCGCCCTGCTGCCCGCACAGGTGTTCGTGCGCGTGGGCGGTGGCTTGACCGCCAGCAGCAACTTCCTCAACGACTTCATCGTCGAGCCGGTGAACGCGCGCCAGTCGGTGGCGCCCACCGGCGTGGTGCTGGTCGGCTGGCAACTCGCCGGCGGCTATCGACTGGGCGTCGAGGGTCGCTATGTGATGGGCCAGTGGCAGGTGGCAGACCGCGGGGAGGTCGACGACGTGGGCACGCTCAGGACACTCGGCGTGTCGCTGTTTGCCGACGGACCGATCCGCCCCTCGCTCCGCTGGGAAGTGGTGGCCGGCAAGCTCGGCTACCAGCCCGAGCGCGAGATCGGACCATTCAGCAGCGGCGCGCCCTCGCCCTGGCTGGTGGGAGGCGGGCTCACCTGGCTCAGGCCGATCGGTGATCAGCTCAACCTGGCGATCAGCGCCCGCTACGACTTTCACGGCTTCAGCACCGACCGGCTCGACGCCGACAATTATTCCTCCAGCCAGGCGGTACATCGCGGTGCACTGACCGTGGCGATCGAACGGGGATTCTGATGCAGCGTCGCGCCCGATTCATCCTCGCCAGCCTGCTGCTGGTTGCGTGCACCGACATCATCTCGCCGCCAAGGGTCGAGTACTACGAGTACCGCAAGTTCACCAACAACTCCGAGGGTGAACTCGTCGCAATGGCGTTCAACTGGCCGCGCGCCTCGTTGCCGATTCGGATCTGGATCGAGCCGGGTGATGCGCTGCGCCCGGCCCTGGAACGCGCGATCCCGATCTGGGAGAACACCTTCCTGTACGGCGAAGTCCGGTTCGAGATGGTGGCCGATCAGTCGGCTGCCGACATCGTCGTCCGCAATGAGGTGGCGGGGCCCAAGCCGGAAGCTGCATTCCGCCTCGGTCGGGTGGCGGATCAGTGTCGCGGTGAAACAACCTTTCTCGCCGACGTTGACGCCGGGACACTGGAACTGCCCTTCGAGGTGTATGTCTGGTCGAGAATAGGCAACGAGGGGCCCGGCCTGGCCGAATGTTACGAGCTCACCCTGCTGCACGAGATCGGCCACGCACTCGGCATCTTCGAGCATTCGGTCGAGCCCGACGACCTGATGTACGCCGATCCCGAGCGCAACGGACTCTCGGCGCGCGACCGGGCCACCGCCGAGGCGGTGTACCACCTGCCGACCACCCTCCGACCAGTGCGGTGATGCCCGGACGGGGAGCGGGTTGGGTACTGGCGACCCTGTTGCTGGCCGGATGCGAGCATTCCCCGCCCTTCACCGCTGCGCTGGACCGACCGACCGGCCCGCTTGATCCCGGCCCGCCGACCAGGCTCACCGCTGATACGATGCCCATCGTCGGCTTCACCAGGGACGACAAGGCGTTGATAGTGATCGGCCCGCGGCGACCTCTGGTGCGAAGTCCTGACGGCAAGATCCGCCGCGACAGCGTGGAGCGTTGCCTGGGGCTGATCCCTTCGACCGGCGGCAGCCGATTCTGGGAGTACTGCGACGATCGCCCTTCGCAGCACGACTCTGCCAACCACGTGTACAGCGCCGACATCGCACCTGACGGCAGGCTGCTGATGGTCCAGACGACGGCGCCGATTTTCACCGACACCACTCCTCGCTTCCCGCTTATGCACCACGCCGAGCTCTGGCTGTCGGACACCGCGAAGCCGGGTGTGAATCGGCGGATGCTGCTGCAACTCTACGACGACGAAGTGGGGCGCCCTGTCGTGCCACCGGGTACCATCAATTGGCTCGAACGGGTCACCTGGATCGGCAGCGACCGGTTCGTCGCCCTGGCCAGCCACTTGACCCCGTCACCCGACCCGCCGAGGCAATTTCTCGGAATGGTTGTCGGACAGATCACGGCGGACACCACCATCCTGCGACCGCTGGATGATATGCAAGGGGTGGAAAGTTGGTCGGCAACTCCCGAGGGTGACCTGGTGTTCGTGATCGGCGCCCGGCTCTGGATGCGGCCGACCAGCGAGGCTGCGGAGCGCGAGCTGCTGGCCGAGCTGCCGCTGCCTGCTGGTCATCACATTGCGTCGGCTCGGTGCCACGGCGGTAGCTGCTGGGCCATCAGTCGACCCGCCGTGGCGAATCAGATCGTCGACTGGCAATTGTGGCGTACAAGAGACGGAGTGGTGGAGGAGCCGGTTCTGGTGCGCCACCCGTCGCCACCTGGAATCCCGCGCCTGTCGCATCGCGGTCGCGACGTGCTGGTCAGGTTCCAGAAACGGGAATACCTGATCCCGGCGCTGCTGCCGCACGACTAGTGCGGGAGTGGTTGCCCCGTACCGCGCGCAGGGCCATTTTTCCGGCTTCTCGAAGCCGGAGACAGGATGTCAACCAGCACCACCTCGCCAGCAGCCCTCAATTCCCCCGAGTGGGTCACCAACCAGTCAGTGCTCGATTGGGTCTCCGAAATGGCCCGACTCGCCCAACCCGATGCGATCTACTGGTGTGACGGATCGACGGAAGAATACGACCGGTTGTGCGGTGAGATGGTCGAGGCCGGCACGATGATCCGGCTCAATCCCGAAAAGCGCCCCAACTCGTACCTGGCCCTTTCCGATCCCGGCGACGTTGCGCGAGTGGAGGCACGAACGTTCATCTGCAGCAAGCGCAAGCAGGACGCGGGTCCCACCAACAATTGGGTCGACCCGCGCGAGATGCGCAACACCCTGCAGGGACTGTTCGACGGCTGTATGCGCGGCCGCACGATGTACGTGATCCCGTTCTCGATGGGTCCGGTCGGCTCGCCGCTGTCGCACATCGGCATCGAACTGTCCGACTCGCCGTACGTCGCGGTCAATATGAAGCTGATGACCCGGATGGGTCGCCGGGTGATGGAAGTGCTTGGCGATGGCCACTTCGTGCCCTGCGTGCACTCGGTGGGAATGCCGCTGGAGCCGGGCCAGGCCGACGTGCGCTGGCCCTGCAATCCCGACCAGAAGTACATCGTGCACTTCCCCGAGGATCGCGAGATCTGGTCGTATGGTTCGGGCTACGGCGGCAACGCACTGCTCGGCAAGAAGTGCTTCGCGCTCCGGATCGCCTC
>CBFGRM010000046.1:0-15564 GCA_965651205.1 uncultured bacterium | reverse complement strand
GAGGAACCAGACTTGCGCAAGGTCGACGCACGCCGGGCCTGATCATCGTGTGGCCAGTGCCGGGTCGACCGGCAGCACTTGGCCGAGACAGTGCCGGCCCCACAGCCCGACAATTCGACCCAGGTCACGCGATGGGCAGGCCAAGGCGTGCATTCGACCCCTTGCCATATGAGGAATCAGACTTGCGCAAGGTCGACGCACGCCGGGCCTGCTCATCGTGTGACCCGGACAATGTCGACGCACGCCAGGTCTGCTCATCGTGTGACCCGGACAATGTCGAGCGCACGCCGGGTCTGACCATCGCGTGATCTGGACAAACGACAGCCCCTGCAACGATTGGGCATTCAAGCCACCCGGACCCTGAAATGTGACCCTGGCAGTTGTTCGATCAGGCCCCCGAGTTCCAGCCCGAGCAGGTTGCCGAGCAAGGTTCCGATCGGCATTCCGACCGCGAGCGCGATCTCGTCAATGTGCCTCGGCTCCCGGGTAAGGAAGTCGAACACCCGGGCCTCGTCGGGCGAAAGAGTGCAGGGTGCGACTGCCCGCCGTGGCACCACGCCGGTTGGTTCGACACCGAGCGCCCGTCGCAGGTCGTCGGGCTCGAGAATCGGCGTGGCACCATCTCGAATGAGCCGGTTGGTTCCGCGTGACGTCTCGACGGTGATCGGACCCGGGACGGCCAGCACATCCCTGCCCTGTTCCAGCGCGCAATTCACCGTGATCAGGGTACCGGAACCCTCAGCCGCCTCGACCACAACCAGGGCGCCGGACAGTCCGCTGATCAGTCGGTTGCGTCTGGGGAATGCACTCGCGTGCCCCCTGGTGCCGGAGGGATACTCGCTCAACAAGGCACCGACTGCGAGGGTGCGCTCGAACAGGGGACGGTTCGAGCGCGGATATACCACGTCCACCGGCGTACCCAGCACGCCGATCGTAGTGCCCCCGGCGTCGAGGGCTGCCGTCTGGGCGATGGCATCCAGCCCGAGAGCCATTCCGCTCACCACCACGGCGCCGGCATCGACCGCGGTGCGCGCCAGTTCGGCTGCCACATCGGCGCCGTAGCGGCTGTGCACGCGTGAGCCCACAATCGCCACGGCCGGGCGACAAAACAACGCCGTATCACCGCGTGCGAAAAGCACTGGCGGCGGATCGGGAATCGAACGGAGCCGTGCCGGATACTCGGGATCCGACGGTATCAGTACCTGCTGGCCCGCTGATGTGGCTGAGTCGATCAGGGCGGCGGCACGCGCCAGGTCGGCGGTGCGGATGGCTTGCGCGGCGCGCACGGTGAATCCATCCAGTTCGGCGACCGCATCGTCGGGCGCGTGCATCGCGGCAACCGGGCTGCCGAACGCGGCCACCAAGGCAGCAATCCGGCGTGCACCGAGTCCGGGAACCTGGGTGAGCGCCACCCACGCCAGGCGCGCATCTGCGTCAATCGATGTCCGGGTCTTTCTCCCCCCAGTCGAGGTCCCAGTCGTCATCGTCCCCCGCCTCCGGAGTGGTGCCCGACGCATCGTCTGGCGGCTGCTCGGTTGCGCGCTCCTCCTGGACCACGGCCCAGAGCGCTTCGTTGAAATCGTCGATACCCTGACCGGACACGCTCGACACCACCAGCCTGGCCCGCGCATCCGGTGCTTCGATTGTCGGCACTTCTGCGTCTGAAGCCAGCAGGTCGCGCTTGCTCTGCACCAGCACGTAGGGCTTCTGCGCCAGCACCTCCGAATAGAGCGCCACCTCGCGCCGCAATTGATCGAACACCGCCTGCGGGTCGGCGGCATCGAGCGGAACCAGGAACGCCAGGATCCGGGTCCGCTCGACGTGCTGGAGGAATTGCAGCCCCAGCCCCCTACCCTCGTGCGCACCCTCGATGATGCCCGGAATGTCGGCCACCACGAAGCTGCGCGAACCCGACAACCCGACAACGCCGAGGTTGGGTTCCAGGGTGGTGAAGGGATAGTCGGCGATCTTGGGCCGCGCGGCACTTATTACCGAGAGCAAGGTGCTTTTTCCCGCATTCGGTTCGCCCACCAGTCCGACGTCGGCGATCAGCTTCAGCACCAGTTCGATCCGCTGCTCCTCGCCGCTGCCGCCGGGTTCGAACTCGCGCGGCGCGCGGTTGGTGGGCGAGGCGAAGCGGGCATTGCCCCGGCCACCGCGGCCGCCGCGGGCCAGTCGCAGCCGGTCGCCGTGCCGCAGCACTTCGCCGATCACCGCCCCGGTTTCGGCGTCGCGAGCGATCGTGCCGGGAGGCACCGGCAGGATCAGGTCGCCGGCGCTGGCACCGGTCATCTTCTTGCCCTTGCCGTGGCCACCGCGCTCGGCGCGCCAGACGTTGCGATAGCGGAAGTCGAGCAGCGTGGCGAGGTTGCTGTCGGCCACCATCACCACTGAACCACCGTTGCCGCCGTCACCGCCGTCGGGACCGCCCTTGGGCTGGTACTTGAAGCGGGCGAACGACGCCACGCCATCGCCACCCCGTCCGGCAGCGACATCCACCACCACCCGATCGACAAAGCTCACGCCAACCGACTCCAGCCGTCCTGGACCTGTTCCCACAGCTCCTTGACGCTCTTCCAGTCGTCATAGCTCACGAACGGATTGACCGCAGTGAGTGCGGCCTCGACCGTGGCGACCCCGGCGCCAGCGCGCAGCGCACCGCGCAGGTGCGAATGCAGTTGGCGCGGCGTGTTGAGCACCGCAGTCTGCGCCACGATGCAGAGTTCCCGGCGAACCAGGTCGAGGCCGGGACGCGACAGCGTGCGGCCGTAGCCCTCGGTCACCATCCAGGTTTCCAGCGCAGGATGCAGCCCGCGGACATTCTCACGGAGCCGGGAATAGTTGTCCCCGTAGATGCGGCGACAAGTTTCCTCACCGCGCGCGAGCCACTCGACGTGACGGGAATAGTCGAGGGAGATGTCGTCGTCCTCGGCGATCTCGGGTTGGGCCTTGCGCCACACGCCGGCTGCCTGCAGTGCCCTGGGCCAGCCCACCATCAGCGCCGATTGCAGCAGTAGTTCGTCGGCCCAACCGGGCGGCACGCCCGCCGCCACGGCCTCCTCGGAACGGTCCCGGATTTCCGACAGCTCACCCTGCGCAATCGCGGCTGCCAGGATCACCAGCGCCCGCGTTCGCTCGTCGAGCGGCAACGCGTTCTCTTCCGTCATCGTTCGACTCCGTGATTCAGGTGAATCGCAGCGTGCCTGAAGCGAGACTCGCCCCGGTGACTTCGCCGCGGGTGTTGCGTGTCGATGGGTGATGCCAGTTGGCGAGCGGGTCGAAGTCCCACTCACCGTCCCAACTGAAATGTCGCACCAACTGTTCGAGTACTGCGAGCAGCGCCACCCCGGCCGCCACCAGGTCGCCGTCCTCGACCTTGAGTGCCAGACCCAGCCCAGCCTTCGGCAGCGCCGCCGCATACACCCCCTCGGCGCCGACCTTGGCAAGCAGTCGGCCCGGAAATGCCTGCATCACCTGGGTGTCGAGCCGGTCGCCACCGGCCAGCAGCTCGGGATGAGCCAGCATCGCCTCGCGGATCAGGCTCAACGCCGGGTCGTCGCTGCTGCCGAGTCGGGCCCAGGCCAGCGACAGGCCGGCCAGCGGGGCCGCGATCGCGGGTGCGGTGCAGCCGTCAACGCCCCATTGCAGCGAATCGACCGCCAATCCGGACCAGCGCGCGATCGACCCGGCGATCGCCTGCTGCACCGGGTGCTCCAGTCGATTGTATCCATCCTCCGGCCAACCCTCGAGCCGGGCCAGCGCCAGCATCGCCGCGTGCTTGCCGGAACAGTTGCTGAAGATCGGAGTGGGCTCGATGCCGCCGGCAATCATCTGCCGGGCCACCCGGGGCGAAAGCGACGGATGGCCGCCGCAGGCCAGGGCCGATTCGGGCATACTGATCCGCTCCAGCCATTCGAGGGCTATCTCGCGGTGGATCTGCTCGCCGTTGTGCGACGCGCAGGCCAGCGCGAGGTGGCGGGACTCGAGCCGGAAGCGGTCGACTCCGCCTCGCGCGATCAGTGGCCAGAGCTGGAACGGCTTGACGGCCGAGCGCCAGAACACCGGGCCGGCCGTGGTGCCGGCGGAGGCCACGACGTCTCCGTTGGCGTTGGACACGACCACGGTCACTCGGTGGCGCGACTCTACCAGGGCGCCGCGGATATCGGTCACTGCGAAGTCCGTCATTGGGCGCCAAGATACCCGGAGCGGGTCGCGCCCGTCACCCTCGCCGGGATAGCTTGCGCGATGCCTGCAGCGCCACGGATCGTCCTCATCACGCTGGTCGTGCTGCTCGGGGTGCTGCCCGAGTCGGCGACCGCACAGGGCAGCCCTGCGGTCCCGCTCGACGATCCGCTGCTGCCGCTCTTCGAGCATCTGGTCGACCGCGGTGCGGTGCGTGACCCCTCGCCATCGGTGCGGCCGTTCCGTCGCGCCGATGCCGTCGCGGCGCTCAGGTCTGCGGCCCCCGGCCCGGATTCGCTGCTGATCGCACGGCTGATCCGCGAGTGGTCGCCGGCAGATGGCGAACAGTGGTGGTCGCTGTCGTTGCGCGCCGGTGTCGACGGCTTCACCTCGCCGCGCCGGGACCTGCTCCGCCCGGTCGATCCATCGGGTACCCGGGTGATCGGCGACGTGCAGGGCTACGCCGTCCTCGGACCGGTGGTGCTGGCCAGTCGGCCCACCGTCGAGCAGCGGATCGCCATCGACCCGGACTGGACCGGCAACCGGGTCGACGCATCGGCCACCTGTTGTCGCTGGCACTTTCCCGAGGCGTACGTCGCCTGGCAGCAGGGTGTGCTCCGCATCCAGCTCGGTCAGGTCGCCCGCAACTGGGGCCCGGTGGGGATCGACGGCATCGCGATCAGCAATGTCGCGTACGCACGAGACGACATCGCGTTCGAAGTAAAGAGCCGCCAATTGCACCTGATCAGCACTGTCGGCTTCCTGCGCGACACCCTGCGAGCGGACGGCACCGAAACCCGTCGCTATCAGGTCGCCACCCGACTGGGACTGCGGCTGGGCGAACGGTGGGATGCCGCGCTGTGGCAGACCGCGCTGCTGGAGGGGCCGTCGCGCGACGTCGAGGGGCCGTTCCGCAACCCGATGGTGTTGCTGCCGCTGGTAAACCAGTTCGGCATCGGCGACCGTGACAACAACGTGATGGTCGGCGCCGAACTGGGCTGGCGGTCACCGGACGGCATCGGGGTGCAGGCCGAACTCGCCATCGATGACATCATCCAGCGCAACAACGATCGCTTCCCGCATCGCTGGGCCGCCACGCTGCGGGCCAGCGGCCCGGGTCCGGGGCGCAGTTCCTGGCGAGTGTGGTACACCCGTGCCTCGTCGCTTGCCTTCCGGGCCAGCGACCCGATGGAGAGCTTCACCGAGCGCGGTGTGGGGCTGGGTCGCGGCTGGGCCGACGGCGATCGGGTCGAGGCACGGCTGTCCCACCCGATCGGATCGGACTGGCTTGCCGCCATCCTCCTGTCGGGATTCCGGCACGGCGAGGCCGAGCTCTCGGAGCCGATCGACGTGCCTGCTGCACTCGACAAGTGGCCCACCGGAACGATCGAGCGGACCCTGCGTGCGGCGCTCACTGCATCTGGCCGCAGTGGCCCGCTGGAGTTGCGGGGCGACGTCGGCATCAACCGGACGAACAACCCCGGACACCAGCCCGGCGTAGTTTCAACCGACATCGAGGCACGGGTTGTCGTCCAATTGCGCCTGGGAAGCCAGGGGAGACTGCATTGAGCACACCGCTCCAGCCACCCAGTCGGGAACGGGTCCAGGAACTGCTCGACGAAATGACCGAGATCCGAGCCGCGGTGGTCGGCGACCTGATGCTCGATCGCTACCTCCTCGGCGACGTCGAGCGGATCTCGCCTGAGGCACCGGTACCGGTGCTCTCGGTGGACCAGGAATGGGCCACCGCCGGTGGCGCCGCCAACGTCGCCGCCAACGTCGCCGCAATCGGCGGCGAGGCACTGCTGGTAGGTATCGTCGGTGACGACGACGCAGCACCGCTGCTCCACGACGCCCTGCTTGGCTACGGCATCGCCACCTCCGGAGTGCTCACCGTGGCAGGCCGACCCACCACCACCAAGACCAGGATCATCGCCCGCGGCCAGCAGGTGGTGCGGATCGATCGCGAAGTGAACAACCCCCTCTCGGGACGTCACCGCGACGCGCTGCACGAGGCCGCACTCGCCGCAGTGAACGATGCCGACGTGCTGCTGCTGGATGACTACGACAAGGGCGTGCTTGACGGCAGGATGATCGCCGAGTTGATCGCCGCGGCCAACGAACTGGAGATCCCGGTGGTGGCCGACCCCAAGGAGCGCCACTTCTTCGATTTTCGCGGCGCCACCGTGCTCAAGCCCAATCGGCGCGAACTGGGCGGCGCTTTCCGGACCCACCTGAGCGGCGAAGACGACCAACTGCAGGCCGCCCGCGAGCGGCTCGGAGTGGAGCACCTGCTCATCACCCTGGGCGAAGAGGGGATGGCGCTGGTGAGTGAATCCGGATTGGTGCAGCGAGCACCCAGCTTCACCCGAGAGGTGTTCGATGTGAGTGGTGCCGGCGACACGGTCGCGGCCTGGCTGGGAACCGCACTCGCCGCCGGGGCCTCCGCTGCAGAGGCAACCTGGCTGGCGAACCTCGCCGCAGGTGTCGAAGTCGGCAAACAGGGCACTGCCACGGTGTCACCCAGCGAGCTGATAGACGCCTGGGACGAACACGTCGGCGACTAGTTATCCACAACAAGACAGTCGGGAGTTTTCCACACGCAACAACAACAAGGCGGCCGCGATTCTGATCGCGGCCGCCTTGTTTTCCGTTCCGAGCCAGCCCGGGAGGCTCCAACTCACTGACTGACTCGGCGACCCTGGCCATCCAGCGGGATGGTTCGGGACGATGGGCGATGAGGGACTTGAACCCCCGACCTCGCGCATGTGAGGCGCGCGCTCTAACCAGCTGAGCTAATCGCCCGCTCGAGCGGGAGACCATCATACCACCAATCTGTCCGGCTGACAAGACAGTGGCCCCGGAGGGATTCGAACCCTCGACCCTCGGATTATGAGTCCGGTGCTCTAACCACCTGAGCTACGAGGCCCAACTCGTTCAACAGCAACAACATACAGCGTTCACTTCAAGTAGCTTGTTTTCCACACCGGCCCGGATGCATACCCCCTCCCCCGTCTTCAGCGCCGCTTGCGATCGTCCTTGCGAGCCCTGATCCGCTGGTACACCTCGAGGTGGGCCTGGGCCATCGCGTCGACGGTGAATCGTTCCAGCACGCGGGCCTTCCCTGCTGCTCCCATCTGCGCCCTCAGTTCGGCGTTTTCGGCCAGCGTCCGCATTGCGTTTGCCAGTGCCTCGACGTCGCGAATCGGCACCTCGAGCCCAGTCACTCCGGCCTCGTTCACCTCGCGCACTCCCGACGGCACTGCGGTGGTGATCACCGGCCGGCCGGCGGCCATCGCCTCCAGCAGCACCATCCCGAACATTTCCTCCGTGGTCACTGACGGCAGCACCAGGAAGTCGGCGTCGGCCATTCGGCGCGGCAGGTCTTCGTCGGGATATTCGCCCCAGAACTTGACCCTGCCCGTCACCGCCAGCGCGTCGGCCAGCGTCTTGAGGCGGTTGCGCTCCGGGCCGTCGCCGACGATGTCGAGCCGCAGGTCGGGCACCAGTTCCAGGGCACGCAGCAGGAAGTCGACTCCCTTGAACGGCACCAGTCGACCGATGAACAAGGCCTTCGGCGGATTGCCTGGCGGTGGTGGCGGTACCAGTTCCCAACGGCGATGATCGATGCCGAACGGGATCACCTCGACCTTGTCCTCGAACCCCTTGAGTTCACGGCTGAGCGCGATGTGGGCCGAGGAGGGCACCAGGATCGCCTCCGCGCGCCGCAGCGCATACCAACCCGGCAGCTTGTACTTGCTGCTGGCGTAGTCCGCGTGCTGGGTCACCACCAGCGGTGCCAGCGATGGCCGCAGTGCGTAGGCCACGTCGGCCAGCGAGTTGGGGTGATGCAGGTGGATCACGTCGGCCCTGCGCCAGGCGGCCGGGATGTACGCCGGCGCCAGTTCCTGTGAGCCCACCGGCGCGATCGACCACGCCCGGGTTAGCGAGGTGCGACGCTTCTGCCCCGGTTTGGGATCCCCGAACGCAGTCACCGCCACCACCTCCACTTCGTGCCCCAGTTCGGCCAGTCCCTCTGCCAATCCCTGGACCACGCGCTCCATCCCGCCGGAGTGAGGCCAATAGTATTTCGCGAGCTGGAGAATCCGCATAGGTGAAAAGTAACGTCTAGGTGACCAGATTACGCCGGTGCGCATTCTGATCCTTTCCCCTGAGCCCCCGCCGCGTGGCCTCCTTCAGGCGCTGGTTGCGGGAGGCGTCGAACCGATCGTCGCTGTCGCCAAGGGCGAGACGACCACCGACGGCCTGGTCCGCTACCAGCGCGTGAGCGCCCGCGGCGAACCCGGCGACGCGATGGACCTGCGCTGGTCGCGCAAGGCGCTGAGAACGCTGGTGCGCGACCTCAGACCGGACCTGATTCACATCGTCGCCGATCCGTGGACACCCACGGCGGAAGCCGGTGCTGCCGCGGCGCGCGACCTCAGGATTCCCTACGTCCTGGTCGGTACCTCGTCGCTGGGTGGCGCCCGCGGCCTCACTGCACGCTGGCAGGCCAACCGGGTGCGCGACGAGGCGGCGGCGCTGGCTGGGATCACCAGGCCGGCGCTGGAGTTTCTGGCCGGCAACAGCGAAGTGAAGGTGCGCGGCGTGCTGCCCCAGCCCGGCTTCGAGTTCCCGGTCCATCACCAGCCGCGCCAGGCTGCCACCACGCCGGTGTTCGGTGTGGTGGGTCGGATCGTGCCCGAACGCGGCCTGGACCTGCTGCTGGAGGCACTCGGAGAGGTGTACGGCGACTGGCGGCTCCAGATCGTGGGCGTGGGTCCGGCCCAGGAGGCACTGGAGTCGCAGTCCCAGCGTCTGGGTTTGTCGTCCCGGATCACCTGGTTGGGAGGGATTCCGCGTTCCGAACTCACCGGCTTCTGGAGCGGCATCGATGCCTTCGTCGCACCGTCGCGCTCGACACCCACCTGGGTCGAGCCCACTGGCTCGCTGGTGCTGGAGGCGATGGCGTGGGGAATCGTGCCGATCGTTTCGAGATCGGGTGCCCTGCCCGACGTGGTCGGTGACGCCGGTATGGTGATTGACGAGGGCGACCTGCCGGCCCTCAGCAGGGCTCTCACCCGCATCGTCGAGGACCCCGCGCGCGCCCGGACGATGGGCGCTGCGGCCCGGCAGCGCACCCTGGAGCACTACGGCGATGGCCCGATCGCGGAGCGGACCATTGCCCTCTGGCGTCAGGCCATCGGCTAGCGTCGGCGGCGGGCTGCGGCCACGGCCTGCAAGCCGCGCTCCCCGCCCGGCTCACGCGTCGTAGTTGGGCCCGTAGTGATACCGGTAATACTCACCACCGTACGCTGACGCCCGACGATGGTCGTAGTCGTTGAGCAGCGTGCCCAGCACCGGGGCACGCACCGTGGCGAGCTGCTCCAGCGCAAACCGGATCGCGCCACGTTCGGTCTTGCCGCCGCGTGCCACCAGCAGCACACCGTCGACGTGACGCGCCAGTACCAGCACGTCGGCCACCACGTTGACCGGTGGTGTGTCGATCAGGATGGTGTCGTAACGGGGCTCCATCAGTTCCAGCAGATCGGGCAGCCTGGTTGACGCCAGCAGCTCCGCCGGATTGGGCGGCACGGTGCCGGTGGAGATCATATCGATCCGCCCCACTCCCTCGTACGCCAGCGACTGCACCGCCTCCAGCGGCGGGATCTTGCCGGTGATGATCTCCGACAGCCCCGGCGCTCGGGTGCCGCCGAGCGTTCGATGCAACGAACCGCGTCGCATATCGGCGTCGATAATCAGCACCCGCTGGCGCTGTTGCGCCAGCGACGCGGCGAGATTGGCGGCACTGGTCGACTTGCCGTCGTCGGGTGTGGGCGAAGTGACCAGCACCAGTTTGGGCGGCGAGCCAGCGGTTGCAAACGCCAGCGAGGTGCGGAGCGCACGATACGCCTCCAGCACGGTCGCCTCCGGCGACTCACGCGCGACCAGCGCGGTCGACTTGTCGCCCTTGCGCCGTAGCGGCGTCCTGGCCTTGACCTGCTTGATTGTCTCCGCCTCGAAGCGCGGGATGACCCCCAGCACCGGCAGGCCCAATGCTGCCTGCTGCAGCTCCTCGCGAGTGTGGACCTTGTTGTCGAGCAGTTCGCGCCCTGCGGCGACGGTGCCACCCAGCAGCAGGCCGAGCAGCGTGGCCAGCACGAGATTGAGAGCGGGCCGGGGCGACACCGGCTCGGTGGGCAGTTCGGCGCGATCTACCACCTGCGCGCTCGGGTCCTCCACCGCCTCGGCGATCTCCGCTTCCTTGAGCCGCGACTGCAACAGCGTCGACAGCTCGGTCAGCACCTGGGTGTTGCGCGCCAGTTGTGCCAGCCGCACTTCCTTGGCCGGGATCTGCGCCAGTTGCTCGCCACTGTTGGCGAGCGACCGGTCGAACGCCGTCACCTGCTGCCGCAGGCCCTCGGTGTAGGTGCGCACCACGTTGGCGATCTGCGTTTCGACTCCCTCGATCTGGCTGGTGAGTGCCACCACTTCGGGGTCGCGCTCGGTGCGACGCACCAGCAGGGTGCCGCGCTGATTCTCGAGCTCGGTGATGCTCTCCAGCAGTGTCGAGATCACCGGGTTGCGCAGCAGGGTCGGGAACGCCAGCAGGCGCCGGTACGCGGTGCCGTCACCGCCGCTCTGCACCTCGTCGCGCGCGTCCGCCAGCGTCGCCTCGATCGCAGCCAGTTCAGCCGCCACCTGGTTCCGCTCCGCCTGCAACTCGGCCAGCTTGCCCACGCTCACCGATGCCTGCTGCTCCAGACTCACCACCTGCTCCGCTTCGCGGAACTGCTGCAGCGAGTCCTCGGCCACCCGCAGTTCCACCTGCAGCGTGTCGATCTGGCTGCGCAGGAAGTCGACCGTCGATCGGGCTCCGGTCTTGCGCGTGCCAACGCGGCGCGCGACGTAGGCGGTGACCAGGGCATTGGGCACGCTCTGCACCAGCGCCGGGTCGGCGCCGCGGTAGCGCACCACCAGGATGTTGGCGTCGCGACTGGGACGAGACACCCTGAGCGCCTCGCTCAGCGCGCTGATCGCCTCCTCGCGCGGCAACACCTCCAGCTCGATCGGCAGCAACTGCATTGCCGCGCTGCGGAGCCCCAGCCGCAGCCCGTCGACATCCACCGGCACGCCGGGTGTGGTGGTGGAGGTCGTGCCGGCCGCACCGATCACCCGGGCAGCCCCGCCGTCGCCGGAGGCTTCGATCCGCACCGTACCGCTGGCGGCCGAGTCGCTGACGGTGAGCAGGGTGAAGATCGAATCCCGGAGCACCTTGCGCGGCACGACAATGCGGGTGCGCAACTGTTCGCGGTCGACCACCACGCCGGCCAGGGTGCGCGAGCGCAGCACCTCGAGTTCGGTGTTGACCTCGTTGCCGGCGCCACCCATCTCACGGAGCAGATCCAGCCCGGGAATCATCGCCTCTTCCTGGGTGATCCGGAGCGATGCTGTCGCCTCGTAGAGCGGCACCGCGCGCCGGGTGAGGTACACTCCCAGCGCCAACGCGACCACCAGGCAGCCCACCAGGATCCACGCGTTGCGCCGCAGGATTCCCCAGAGTCGGCGCAGGTCGATCGCGTCGTCGTCGTCGCTGGATCGCGGGTAACCCGGCATCCTGCTGTACGCCGGGTCGTAAGGCACCACCGGTTGCGGCGATTCGGGTCCGGGCGCGGTCAGGTCGGTGGAGTTGGTCATCAGCGCAGCACCACTGCGATGATCGTCGCGGTGGCGCCGATGAACGAGCCCACCAGCCAGGTGTTGCGCGACAACCAGGAGCGCTGCGGCACGAACAACTGGTCACCGGAACGCAGTCGCAGTTGTTCCACCGTGCTGCCCATCGTGAGGTCGGTGTCGATCCGCTCATCACCGCGCAGCAGCTCGACGTGATTGCGCTTGCCGTCGGGAGCGGCGCCACCGGCGAGTGCCAGTGCGTCCTGCACCGTCATCGTGGGATCAACCGGATACAGTCCCGGCTTCAGCACGGCACCATAGATCGCCACCCGCCTGAGCAGTGTGACCTCGATCACCGGGTCCCGCAGATACTCGGCGTACATCCGGGTGAGCCGCGGCCGGATCGAATCGGGGTGCCAGGTGGACACCGGTTGGTCGCCGAGCCTCGGCAGGGTGGCCAGTCCGAGCTCGTTGATCGGAAACTCGCCCGAGAGCTCGGGTTCGAAGTAGATCCGCATCCGCAGCACGTCGCCGGGCCTGAGCGCGTCGTCGTTGGCCTGGGCGGCCAGTGGCAGGGCGGAGAGGCCGCAGAGCATCAGGAGGAGGACTCGCATAGTCTATCCGATCAGAGTGAGGTCGGAGTCGGTCGATGGTGTCGCCGCCGCACCGGCGGCTTGTTCCGGCTCGACCTCGTCCACGGCAGGCAGAACGTACTCGGGCACAAGCACCTTGAGATAGGTGCGCACTTCACTGGCACTGGCGCCCCGCGTGGCGCGCTCCTCGAGCACCCGTACCAGCGAGAAAAGTCCGGCAGGTGTGGCCGGTGTTGCAGTCCAGAGGATCTTGGGATGCGATGTCGACTCCACGCCCTCGCCCTCGAAGAACACTTCCTCGTACAACTTCTCACCCGGCCTGAGCCCGGTGTAGATCACCTTGATGTCGCGGCCGGGCTCCAGTCCCGACAACCGGATCAGGTCGTTGGCAAGGTCGGCGATCCTGACCGGTGCACCCATATCGAGCGCGAACACCTCGCCGCCGCGTCCCAGCAGCGAAGCCTGCAGCACCAGTTGCACCGCCTCCGGTATCGTCATGAAGTAGCGCCGCATCTCCGGATCGGTGAGCGTGAGCGGTCCACCCTCGCTGATCTGCCTGAGGAAGGTCGGCACCACGCTGCCACGACTGCCCAGCACGTTGCCGAAGCGGACGGCCACGAAGTTCACTCCCTTGTCCAGCGCCACTTCCTGCACCAGTTGCTCTGCGATCCGCTTGCTGGCACCCATCACCGACGTCGGCCGCACCGCCTTGTCGGTCGAGATCATCACCAGTCGCGACACCCCGTGGGCCGCCGCCAGTTCGGTGACGTTCCAGGTGCCGACAATGTTGTTGGTCACCGCCTCGCCGGGGTTGCGTTCCATCAGCGGCACGTGCTTGTGCGCCGCGGCGTGGAACACCATATCCGGCTTGAACTCCTCGTACGCCTGGCTGAGCCGGACCCGCGAGCGGATGTCGGCAATCATCGGCACTGCCACCAGCTCGGGCCACCGGCGGCGGATCTCCGATTCGATCTCGAATATCGAGTTCTCGCCGTGGCCCAGCAGCCCGATTGCCGCTGGCTGGGCTCGACATATCTGGCGACACAACTCGCTGCCGATCGAACCACCTGCTCCAGTGACCAGGACTCGCTTGCCGGCAAGGAGGTCACGCACCCCCTCCAGATCGGTGTGGATCGGCTCGCGCCTGAGCAGGTCGGTGATCTGCACCTCGCGCAGCGCCGAGGCGGTCACCCGCCCGGTGGCGAGTTCGAGCAGGGCCGGCAGGGTGCGCACCTTGATGTCGAGATTGCGGGCCGTCTCGGTGAGCTGGCGCACCACGTCACCCGAGGCGCTCGGCATCGCGATCACCAGTTCGGTGATGGCGTGCTCTTCCACCAGCTCCGCGAGCTGGTCGTGGGGACCGAACACCGGCAGTCCCGCCACGGTGCGGCCGTGCTTGTCGGGATCGGTGTCGGTGAACCCGACCGGCATCAGGCGACTGTCGGACGAGCGGCGGAACTCTTCGACGATCATCCGGCCGGCCTCACCCGCCCCGGCCACCAGCACCCGACGCCGACGGCGGTCGTTCCCGGAACCGGGTCGGCCCGGTCGGGACGGTCCGGAGAGATAGAGCATCCGCTCCGCGGCGCGCAGGGTGGCCGGGCCGAGGATCGTCACCAGCCACGACAGCACCAGCACCGAGAGCGGAATGCGATGGTCGAGCAGGCCGGTCGCGGGCACCACCAGGGCGCCGAGCAGCAGGTTGGCGCCTCCGGCCACGGCACCGGCCATTCCCAGGCGGACGAAATCGCGCGAGGACGAGTGCCGCCACAGCACCCGGTAGACACCGAACAGCCAGAGAACCGCCACCCTGAAGACCACTGATGATGCCAGCCAGACCCAGTCGAGTTGGAGCTGGACCAAGCCGGAGATCCCCTCGAACCGCGACAAGTAGCCAGCCACGGTGCCCAGGGTGAAAACCACCAGGTCGGCAATCACATACCAGCGATTGCGCATCACGGGTGCGGTCGTCCGAATGAGTCCTCCAGGATCAGTAAACGACTTCGACTCGGGGGAGACGAGCGAGTCCCTGCCTGCTGGACATCTATGGCCCTCTGAATCTCCTGCCGATCGGCAGCAGGGGCTTCAGACTCCGTAGAACTCCCGGTACCAGGCAACGAACCGGCCCACACCCACGTCGACCGGCGTGCCGGGGTGGAAACCGACGTCGTCCACCAGCGCCTGGACATCGGCCCAGGTGGCCGGCACGTCGCCCATCTGCATCGGCACCATCACCTTCTCGGCGGTGCGGCCCAGATGCCCCTCGAGTGAACGAATCAGGTCCATCAGTGGTGTCGGCTGGTTGTTGCCGATGTTGTAGAGACGGTAGGGCGCGGCGCTGGTGGCCGGATCGGGCAGGTCGCTGGCCCAGTCGGGGTTGGCAGTGGCGATCCGGTCGGAGGCGCGCACCACCCCCTCGACGATGTCATCGATGTAGGTGAAGTCGCGCTGCATCCGGCCGTGATTGAATACCTCGATCGGGCGGCCCTCGAGGATCGCCCTGGTGAACAGGAACAGCGCCATATCGGGGCGACCCCACGGACCATACACCGTGAAGAACCGCAGCCCGGTGGTGGGCAATCCGTAGAGGTGGCCATACGAGTGCGCCATCAGTTCGTTGGCCTTCTTGGTGGCAGCGTACAGCGAGACCGGATGGTCGACGTTCTGGTGCACCGAGAACGGCATCGCCGTGTTCATCCCGTATACCGACGAAGTCGAGGCGTAGGTGAGATGCTCTGCACCGTTGTGGCGGCAGCCCTCGAGGATGTGCAGGAAGCCGGTCACGTTGCTGTCGACGTAGGCGTGCGGGTGCGTCACCGAGTAGCGCACGCCTGCCTGCGCTGCCAGATGGATGACCCGCGGGAAGCGCTCCACCTTGAACAATTCGTCGATGCTGGCACGATCGGCGATGTCGGCCTCGACGAATCGGAAGCCGGGTCGGGCCCGGAGCCGGTCGAGTCGGGCGTGCTTGAGCGACGGATCGTAGTACGGGTTGAGGTTGTCGAGACCGACCACTTCATCACCGCGGGCGAGCAGCTTCTCCGCAACGTGGTAACCGATGAACCCGGCGGCGCCGGTGACGAGGTGCTTCATATCGGGTCGGGATTCCTTTCAG
>CBFGRM010000045.1:0-15715 GCA_965651205.1 uncultured bacterium | reverse complement strand
CCAGCAGGCCCGACACCGCGACGTCGACCTCGTCGTCGTAGAAGTCGGCGATCTTCGACAGCATCTCGTCGAGGCCGCCGGTCTGCTCGCCCACGGCGATCATCGAGATCACCATCGGCGGGAACACGCCCGACTTCTCGAGTGGCGCGGCGATGGTGTCACCGCCCGCGATCGAGGCACGCGACTCCATCACCGCGTCCTGGATCACGGTGTTGCCCGCGGTCTTGGCCGTGATCTCCAGGCCATCCAGGATCGACACGCCCGACGAGATCAGGGTGCCCAGCGTGCGGGTGAAGCGTGCCACCGCCGACTTGCGCAGCACGTCGCCCAGCACCGGCATCGCCAGCAATCCGGCGTCGACCCTGCGTCGGCCCGAGGCGGTGTCGTGATACTTCTTGAACGCGAACGCGACCAGGCCGATTCCCAGCAGCACCGCCCACCAGAACGTCTGCAGGAACTGCGACATTCCGATCACCACCCGGGTCGGCAGCGGCAGCACCACGCCTGCCTCGCGGAACATCTGCTCGAACACCGGAATCACGAAGATCAGCAGCACCGCGATCGCACCCGCCGCCACCGTCATAATCACGCTCGGGTAGATCATCGCGCTCTTCACCTTGCGGATCAGCGCGTCGTTCTTTTCCAGGAAAGTCGCCAACCGGAGCAGGATGGTGTCGAGAATGCCGCCGGCCTCGCCGGCCGCGACCATATTGACGTACAGGGTGGAAAACGCCTGCGGATGCTTGGAGAACGCATCGGCCAGCGTGTTGCCGGCCTCGACGTCGAACACCACCGAACGCGTCACCGCCTTGAGCTTGGCGTTCTCGGTCTGCTGAGCCAGGATGTTGAGCGACTGCACCAGCGGCAGGCCCGAGTTGATCATCGTCGCGAACTGCCGGGTGAAGATCACGATGTCGCGGGTGGTGATGCCACTGCCCGGCAACTCGATCCTGATCTCCTTGGCCTTCTCGCGCACCGAGACCAGCACCATCCGGTTCTTGCGGAGGTGACCCAGCAGGTCGTCACGGGTCGGCACGTCCAGGCTGCCCTTGAGGATCTGCCCGGTGGCGGCGTTCTTGGCGGTGTATTCGAAGACTGGCATTCGGTTCTCCGATAATTCAGTGATTGCGAGCCGGACCCGTGCTGGTCAGGGCGGGGCAAGCCCCGCCCCTATTTCACTGCGGCGATGGCCTGTTCCTCGATCGGTGTCTCGCCGATCGACCGCAGGAATTCCGCCGGGTTCGGCGAGACCCTGAGCGCCTCGTCCTTGACGATCTCCCTGCTCATATACAACTGATACAGCGCATCGTTCATCGTCTGCATCCCGTGCTTCTTGCCGGCCTGCATCAGCGAGTAGATCTGGTGCACCTTGTCGTCGCGGATCACCGCCCGGATCGCCGGGGTCGCGACGAGGATCTCGGTGACCATCACCCGGCCCTTGCCGCTGGCCCTGGGCAGGAGCGTCTGGGTGATGATTCCCTCCAGCACGAACGCGAGCTGGGCACGCACCTGCGACTGCTGGGTCGGCGGGAACACGTCGATCATCCGGTTGATCGCCTCGGGCGCCGAGTTGGTGTGCAGCGTGGCGAGGGCGAGGTGACCGGTTTCCGCGATCGTGAGTGCGGCGGAGATGGTCTCCAGGTCGCGCATCTCGCCGATCAGGATGACGTCGGGATCCTCGCGCAGCGCGTACTTGAGCGCCGAACCGAACGACTTGGTGTCGGTGCCGACTTCGCGCTGGTTGACGATGCACTTCTGGTGCTTGTGGATGAACTCGATCGGGTCCTCGACGGTGATGATGTGACCGCGCCGTTCGCGATTGATCTTGTCGATCATCGCCGCCAGCGTGGTCGACTTGCCCGATCCGGTCGGCCCGGTGACCAGCACCATCCCGCGCGGCCGCTCCGCCAGCTTGGCGACGATCGCCGGCAACCTGAGCTCCTCGAAGCTGCGCACGTTGAACGGGATCATCCGCACGACCATCGACACGCAGCCGCGCTGCTTGAACACGTTGCCGCGGAAGCGGGCAAGGTTCTGGATGCCGAACGAGAAGTCGAGCTCGTCCTCCTGCTCGAAGCGCTTCTTCTGGCTCTCGGTGAGCACCGAATACGCCAGCGTGAGGGTGTCCTTGGGAGTCAGCACCTGGTCGTAACTGGCGTCGGCCATTTCGCCGTCGATCCGCAGCTTGGGCCGCTCGCCGGCCGAGAGGTGCAGGTCCGACGCGTCGCGGGAAAGCATCTCCTCCAGCAGCGAACGCAGGTTGAGGCTCATTCGGCAGTCTCCTTGACGACTTCCTCGAGAGTGGTGATCCCCTTCTCCAGCTTCTTGATTCCGTCCATCCGGAGCGTGAGCATCCCCTCGGACACGGCGTGGTCACGCATCTCGGTGGTCGACGCACCGGTGAGCACCAGTCGGCGCAAGCCCGGAGTCATCGCCATCACCTCGTACAGGCCGGCCCGGCCACGATAGCCGCTGCCGCCACAGTTGTCACAACCCTTGCCCTTCTGGAACGCGATGTTGCGGAACCTTTCCGTTTCCGGCCCCAGCGCGCGCAACTCGGCGTCGCTGTAACTGGTGGGTGCCTTGCAGTCGCTGCAGATCCGCCGCACCAGCCGCTGAGCCACCACCAGGTTTACCGCGGACGCCACGTTGAACGCCTCGATGCCCATATCGATCATCCGGATGATGGTGCTGGGCGCGTCGTTGGTGTGCAGGGTCGAGAGCACCAGGTGGCCGGTGAGTGCCGCCTTGATGGCGATGCCGCCGGTCTCCAGGTCCCGGATCTCGCCGATCATTATGATGTTGGGGTCCTGACGCAGGAACGCCCTGAGCGCCGACGCGAAGGTGAGCCCGATCTCGTTGCGCACCTGCACCTGGTTGATCCCCGGCAGGTTGTACTCGACCGGGTCCTCGGCGGTCATGATGTTGGTGTCGATGGTGTTGATCCGCTGCAGCGCGGAATACAACGTGGTGGTCTTGCCCGAACCGGTCGGTCCGGTGACCAGCACCATACCGTATGGGTTGAGGATCGCCTTCATCAGGTTCTCCTCGGCCTTGGCCTCGAACCCGAACTTGGTCAGGTCGAGCGTCAGGTTGCCCTTGTCGAGGATACGCATCACGATCTTCTCGCCGAACAGCACCGGCAAGGTCGAGACACGGAAGTCGATCACCCGAGAACCCATCTTGAGCTTGAGCCGGCCGTCCTGGGGAATCCGCCGCTCGGCGATGTTGAGCGACGCCAGGATCTTGATCCGCGAGGTGAGCGCCGCCTTCATCTTGAGCGGTGGCTTCATCACCTCGAGCAACGCACCGTCGATCCGGTAACGGATCCGCAGTTCGTGCTCGAACGGCTCGACGTGAATGTCGGACGCACCACGCTTGACCGCGTCGGTGAGGATGCCGTTGATCAGCTTGACCACCGGCGCGTCGTCCACCGCAGCCTGCAGCGCAGCCGCCGAGGTGATCTCCTCGTCCTCCTCCTCGACCACCTCGACGTCGTCGCCGACGCCCTCCATCTCCTTGAGGATCGACTGGAGCTGCTCGTCGCCGGTCTCGTAGTGCTTCTCGATCAGGCCGCGCAGCGTGTGCTCGCCGGCCAGCACCGGGAACAGGTCGAACCGGGTGATGAACTTGAGGTCCTCCAGCAAGCCCTGATCGGCCGGATCGGCCACCGCCACCGTGAGGGTGCGACCCTCGCGACGCAGCGGCAGCACCATCCGCTTGGCGGCCAGGTCGGCCGGCACCATCGGCAGCAGCTTGAGGTCGATCTGGGTCCGGGCCAGGTCCACCGCCGGCATCCGGTACTGACGGGCCAGCACCCGGGTCAGGTCGAGCTCGCTCACCGCCCCCTGCTTGACCAGCAGGTAACCCAGCCGCTGATGGGTGGCCTTCTGCTCGACCAGGGCGGCCTTGAGCTGGGCAGTCGTGATCAGGCCCTCCTCGACCAGGAGGTCGCCGATCCGGTCCGCCAGATTGGCCCCGTGGTGGTCGGGGGTCGTATGAAGCGCGGTCATATCTCGCCGTGGGTGCAAGCCGGATGCCTCCCGCACCCGGAGCCCCGGGGCGGCGCAAAAGTCAGTGAAGCCGAACCCTCGGGAGAATCTCCGCCACGACACCTGCCGGGAGACCAGGAACCCTCGAGAGATCATCGACGTGGCGAAATGGGCCGACGCTGTCGCGAAATGCCACGATTGCGCGCGCCCGCACCGCCCCGATCCCCGGCAAACGCTCCAGATCCCTTACACTGGCCTGATTGAGCGCGAGCCGGGAATCGGCTTCACTCGTGATAGCTTCGGTAGCCATCCGGGAGAAAGTGAGATGCGGAGCCAGCCGGGCCAGGGTGGCCGGACCGATTCCGGGCACCCGGTCGAGGCCCTCGATGCCGCCGAACGCCCCTTGGCTCTCGCGATCCGCCACGATTCTTCGCGCCAGCGCAGGACCCACCCCGGGCAGCCGCTCCAGCTCGCGGACCCCCGCCAGGTCGGCATCGATTCGCTCGCCCTCCGCCAGTGGCCGGGCCAGCTCCAGCGACGAATCGCGGTGCGCCAGCGGGTCGCCCCGGATCGCGGGATCGAACAACGACGCCACTGCCGCCCCCGGTGGATCGCCGGGCCGGTCGACCGTGCGGATCAGGTGACCCCCCAGCCCCAGCACCAGCACGGTGATCAGGGCACGACGCTCAGTGGGCGACATCACCCGGGGCCCGATGCGCGGAGATCACTCCAGCTGATCGCGCGTCGGAATCACTCCAGCCGCGGCCGACAGGCCGCGGTTGATGACGCGCGCGCCAGCGCTCCAGCGTAATCCGCGCGTTGTCGAGCACGTAGCGCTCGGCGCGTCGGCGGCTCACTTCGGTTGCCAGCACGCGAACGTTGTAGCTGCGCATCCAGATCACGTGGTCGCGTGCGACCAGCGACCGGCTGTGCGCCTTCCTGGTGACGGCACCCTTGAAACCATTGATGATCAGGTGAGTCGAGCAGGGACGATCCCCCGGGGCCTTGTCCCACCAGAGGATTCCGTGCACGTGATCCGGCATCACGACGAAGGCGCCGACGTGCACCCACGGCCGCACCCGCGGGATGGTCAGCCAGGCCTGTTCCGCCAGGCGACCGAGGTGCGTGGGCTCCACGGTGTCGCCGCGGAAGCTGCCCAGTGAGCGCCGCCTGGTGGCGGTTACCACCGTGATCAGGTAACAGCCGGGCCGCCCGTAGTCGATGAGAGTGGTGCGCCTGGGTCGCGTCATAGCCCAAACTCACCAGCGACTGATGATACGACTGCCACCGGATTACGGGCTATGGCACCCGTTTACGCGTTACCGCCCTGTCGCTACCGGCTGCTCACGCGGAGCACCGCCACTGCGACGTTGCCCACCGCCTCCAGCGACTCCGCCGAGATCTTGTCGAAGGTGTCGTCGGGAGTGTGCCAGTGCAGGTAGGGCCAGCCGATCACGTCGATCGCCCTGATGCCGGCGTCGATCAGCGGCACGTGATCGTCGGTGATGGGGCCGATCGATTCGTTGACGAAGATGTGGCCGTAGCCCATCTCCGCGGCAGTGTCCCACACCAGGTCGACCACGTCGGCGGCGGCGATGCTGCCCAGCGACTCCCGGCCCAGCCGCAGCCCGTGCTGGCCCACCATATCCCACACCACCACGAACTCGGGCTTGCCCGGCGGCGGCAGGTGGGCGGCGTACCACGTCGATCCCACCAGCACGTCGACCCTGGGAGGGCCGAACTCGCCGAAGTCTTCGCCGTCGACGAATACCAGGTCGACGCCCAGCGTTTCCGGCGGTGGACTGGCGCGGAGCGCATCCATCACGCCGAGCAGCACGGCCACGCCGGAAGCACCGTCGTTGGCACCGACCACCGCGACGGAGTGATCGCTGGAGGTCGGTCCGTCGGCGCGGGGCCGGGTGTCCCAGTGCGCCATATACACCACCCTCCGGGTGGCGGCCGGGTTGAAACGGGCGATCACGTTGACCATCGGCACCGAGTCACCGTCGGCGGTGACGTGAGTCCAGCGTTGGGTGGCGGTGGTGTCGCTGCCGGCCTGCGCCAGCGAGTCGAGCCACTCGGCCATCGCCCGGTGTCCGGCGGTGCCCGGAATCCTCGGCCCGAACGCGAGCTGCTGTTCCACCCGCTGCATCGCCACTGCAGCGTCGAATTCCCGTGCGGGCGGCTCGGCCTTGCGACCACACGCTGCACTCAGCAGCAGGACCGGCATCAACGCGTGACGCAACGATGGCAACATTCAGAATCCTCCCAGGGTGCTGAGCGGCATCTCGAAGCGCAGGTTTGCGCTGATGGTCGACGTGGCGCGATCGAGATGGCGATACTCGCTCAACACGTACTGCAGCGTGAACGCGGCATCGACCAGTTCGCCCACAATGCTGGTGCGCATCGAGGCACTGGCCTCGGTGCGCTGGATGTCGAGGATCGGCGAGCAGGTGGTCTCGCCCACCCGGAGCAGGCATTCCTGCTGGTGGAAGCTGGTCGCGAACAGTGTCGTCCGCAATTGCTTGGCGCTCCGGCGATTGCCCCACGGCAGCCGCACCTGCCAGCCAACGGTGGCATCCCACCGGTCGGCAGTGCGCTCGGTGACATTGCCGTTGTTGATCGCCTCGCCACGGTCGAGCGTGGCGTTGGCGTTGACGGTGACACCGTTGCGGAAGTAGATCGCCATCCCCGGTCGCCAGCCGGTGCTGATGTTGGACACCAGCGCCGGCGGCCGACCGCTGTCGGCGGCGGGCGTGAGCGTGCTCGCCTCGCGCTGGCGGACCCCGCCGGTGAGTGTCAGCAGCGTGAACGGTCCGCTCCGGAACGTCCGCGACCATCGCAGGTTGACCTCGGGCCAGTCGATCTGCTCGCTGCGCGTCATCACGAAGCGATCACCGGCGGTGCGCTGATAGCGTTCGCTCACCGTGCTGCCGTAGCGCAGGTCACCGGTGAAGCCCAGCGGCAGGTCGAACGCGCTGGTGAGCCGACCGGTGTGAATCTCCGCCGCACCCACCGCCGGGGTACCCTCCTGCGCCAGGAACTGGTCCAGCCCGCCGATCGCGAGCTGGTAGCCGGTGCCGGGTTCGAACGCCGCCAGGTCGTAGGTGGACGAGAAGGTGCGCCCCCAGGCGGCATCCACCGGCCTGATCCGGCCGAACGCCCGGGCAATCCAGTTGGAGTCGCCCAGCAGTCCTCGCAGCATCGTCGATGGCTCGAGGGTGAGGCCGACCTCGTTGCGGCGCGAATTGTTGAGCGTCTGCGGCAGGATGTACGCGCCGGCAGTGTCGCCGTCCACCCGCACCGGATTCCGGGCGGTGAGACTGCGCGACAGGATGAAGTTGCTGGTGGTGGTGAATCGCGGCCTGAGCCACGACGTCACCCGCGGGACCAGCGAGATGTTGGTGCCGATGTTGCGGTCGCGTTCGGTGCCGACATCGATTCCCAGCAAGCTGCGACGCGACTCGCCCGCCAGCCGGCCCAGCGAGGTCGAGTCGGGATAGACGCGCAGGTCGCGGGTGCTCTGCCAGTCGGCGGAAAGCAGCAGCATCGCCAGCGGCTGCCAACGCACCGTGCTGTTGTTGCGCCACAGATGCTGCAGGCTGGTGTTGGGAATCAGCACCGTGTCCTCGATCCGCTCGATCGGCACCGTGAAGGCGACGGTGCTCCCGGCGGTCCTGGTGAGCTGGCTGCCCACCACGATCTGCGACGGCATCAGGTTGAGCTTGCCGCTTGCCACGCCGCGACCCGCCTCGCTGCTGGCCAGCCAGTCGGGCAGTGCCGACACCAGCGGTCCCAGCCCGAGCCCCACGGTACGCGGCGCAAACTGCTTGTCCCAGCGCAGGTTGACGCCCCAGTTGCGATTGTCGCTGTCGCTGTACTCGGTGGTCGCCGAGGTGCTGGCCCAGTTGGCGTTGATCCGGAGCGGGTTGACCAGGGTGCGGACCAGGAACGAGCCGTCGTTGCGGGGACGCGACGCACTCAACTGGAACGAAGTCACCGCGCTCGCCGGTCGGCGCAGTCCGATCAGCTCATCGCCGCGAACGTCGGTGCCGGTGATCAGTTCGGGATCCACCGATGTCCGGGTGTGCGACACCGAGAACGGCACCAGCAGCCCCAGATCGGGCGAGAGGAACCGGTGCAGTTGCAGCGTGGTGGTGCTCGCGAAGGTGCGGCTGTCGCGATAGCTGGGTGCCTGGCCGATCTGGCGGAAGTTGCCGTCCT
This sequence comes from uncultured bacterium, assembly GCA_965651205.1. GTDB lineage: Bacteria > Gemmatimonadota > Gemmatimonadetes > Gemmatimonadales > GWC2-71-9 > Palsa-1233. Next base: position 7,499 of record CBFGRM010000045.1, on the reverse strand, counting down.
GGTTGAGCCAGGACACCAGCGCGGTGCCGACATCGCCCGCCACCAGTCGCGCCGACGCTGCCATCGCGACACCCACCTCCGACACCGGCTCTGCCAGCCGGATGTCGCCGGTCCACAGTTCGGTCTCCGGGATCGGCGGGCCGTTGGGATCGGCGTAGCGGATCCCGGTGGCGACTTCCTGCACCGCGGCAAGGTTGGGCGGCTTGATGCCGGGATCGCGCACGTGCACCACATAACCGTCGGAACACGCCACCCACGCGTCCGGATCGCCGCCACACTCCTCCGCTCCGCTGGGCGCCTCTCCGCGCAGGAAGCGTCCCTCCACCTCGGCGCGCAGTTCGCGCCAGCGATCCAGCTCCACCACCATCTCGGGGCGCCACTGTGCCGTGACGGCGTTGGCCTCGTAATAGTAGAAGTTGCGATCGTCGGTGCCGATCTTGATGAACGCCCGCAGCCGCTGGTCATCCCAGCCCTCGCCCCGGCCGCGCATCCACACCCGCATCTCGCGATACGCGAGCAGGTTCTGGCTGCCACCGGTGAAGCGATGATACGCCTCCGCGCGAGTCCCCGGCGACAGGTCGCGCGCGATGGTCCGTAGCGACTTCTCGTTGACCTGCACACCCAGCCCCTCGGTGTTGCTGCCCAGCTCGTTGATCGAATTGCCCAGGCCCGGCGGCGATTCGTAGCCGAGCTCGATGTTCTCGGTGGAGATCGAGGTCACCGCAACCTCGCCAATCGGCAGCGCGGTCGAGCCGTCGATTCCCTGGATAGGCCGCGGTGCCCGCGCGATCCACGGCGCGCCCAGCAACCGCATCCGCGCCAGCGCGAAACGGATCACCGGATCGGGTTCGCCGTTGTCAGGCGGTGTGACCAGCGTCATCCTGAGATGCTTGACCAGTCGCAGGTTGGGTTGGCCGATGGTGTGATCCACTTCGCGCAACGGCACCCGGTACAGCGTCCAGCCCGCCACCCGGGTCGAGTCGTTGGGGTCGACGGTCTGCACCCCGGTGCGCACCCGGTAGCGCGGGTCGTTGAGGTCGACGACGTAGCGGAACACGTCCTCGTTGCTGCCGCGGGCATCCAGCAGCAGGTCGCCGTCGAGGTCCTCGGTGTCGAGGGTGCCGTTGCCGGCGGAGCAGCGCGCACTGAGATCGCCCCAGGGATACACGGGCACGATGTTGGACAGCACCCGCAAGCAGGTCGGCACCAGGTCCACCAGGCCGGCCGGAGTCATCACCGGCGGGCGATCGGCGAGAATGCCGATGTCGTCGGTGGCGGCGTTGAATATTCCCGTGGGTGAACGCTCGGTGTCGAGCACACCGACGCCGGGATACTGGCGGCCGGTCCAGGTCGTGTCGGCACCACTCACCGAGAAGCTGTCGGGTGCGATCGTGAACGCGTCCTCGCTGACGTTGCCGAGGTCGATCACCATTCGCAGCCCGTTGCTGGTGATCGGCCGGTCGGCTGATTCGAACACCCAGAACTCCAGCGCCTCGCTGCGCGTCAGGTCGCGACCGGTGTTCGACAGCGGTGTCACCATCGAGCGCCAGCGTGGCGCGAAGTCCTGCCTGGGCTGGGTCCACCCGGCCGAGTTGTCGCGTGCCACGATGCCGCCGGCAGTGTCGGCGTGGAAGGTGAGATACATCACCGTCTCGGCCCCCACCGTGGCACCACCGCGAATCACGATGTTGGTGTCGATGTCGGTGGGTCGCAGTTCGCGCACACCGCCGCGACCATCGGGTATCAGGTTCTGCCAGGTCATCTGCACCGCGTGGGTGGAGTCGAAGCCGGTGCCGAAGCCGAGTGCCTCCACTCCCTGCGACGACTCGGGACGCGACGAATAGCGCCAGGTGTTCTCGCCCAGTGAAATCGGCAGTGACTGGTCGTTCTCGAACTCCTCGAGGTACGCCTCGCCACTGCGGTTCAGGTCGGGACGCGACAGCGCGATCTCGCCACTCACGTCGAGCATACTGCGAGCCGTCATCGGCCCCTTCACCAACCCGCCGAGGAAACGGCTGACTCCCGGCAGGTCGAATTCCAGGTCGGTGGAGATTCCGCCGATCAGCGACGCGGTGGGCTCGAAGCCCAGCGGCGGCCGCCGGAACGCGGTCGATTCCGACTGGTACAAGCCGACCAGGTTGATGCCGCCTATGTCGCCCAGGTTCCAGCGCGCGGTGAGCCCGAAGATCGAGGTCGGCGCCACGGCAAAGAAGCCGCGCTGCTCGAACCTCGCGGTCACCGTGGCGGAACGTGAACCGAACAGTCCCTCGGGATCGAGGAAGGTCACCAGGCCGTTGTCGTAGCTGATCGAGTAGTCGATCCCCTGCACCAGTCGCCGTCCATCGACGAAGATCTGCTCGGTGCCGTCGCGGATCTGCTGCGCGTTGAGCGACAGCGAACCGCGATCACCGCCGCCGCTGGCCAGGTATTCCAGCCGCAACTGGAACTTCGACGGCGGACCCTCGGCGAACAGCAGGTACTCGGGCGTGCGGTACAGCGAATCGTTGCGCGCGGCGACATCGGTCACCAGGTCGGGATCGCCGAACGGTTCCAGGTGAGGGAACACGATGAAGTTGTCGCGGATCGCCTCGCCGGCGCCGGGGTCGCGCAACCTCGGGAACAACCGGTTGTCGACATCGAACACCGACTGGTCGGTGGGACTCGCCAGCCCGAATCGCGCCAACCACGTCGACACCTCGCCCACCGGTCGCTCGGCGCGGTTGAGCAGCACCGCCGCCTCCAGTGAGGCGCGATTGAGGTCGGAACCGGCAACGCGATACACGTTGCGCATCGCGTGACGGAAGGTGCCGGCCCGCGCATCCCGATTGGGCTCCACCACCAGCAGCAGCGAGTCGGTCACCTCGGGCAGGTCGGCCGCCGGGAAGGTGCCCACCCGCGTGCCGGCCGCGGTCACGTAGCTCACCGCGAGAAAGTCGCTCGGGTCTAGCCGGGCAGTCAGCACGAACCACAACCCCGACGGATCGACCCAGTAGTGCTCGCCCTGGGTGAGCAGCTCCCAGCGCAGCGGACCCACCTCCTGCGCGAAGCTGCCGGCGGTGTTGCGCGCCAGCGCCTCGATGCCGCCAAGGTTGGGATTGCTGCCCTGGTTGGCATCGACCGCGCGATAGCGATAGATGCGCACCTCGGCCGGCCGCACGTCGGCTGGCAATTGCAAGGCACCAAGATCGAGCGGATCGATCTCGGGATAATCGGGCAGCGTGGTCGGGTCCACCACCCAGTAGAAGCGTCCCATTTCGTAGTCGAGATCGCGCACCAGTCGATCCTGCGGCTCCACCGTCTCGGTGCCGACCCGATAGGTGCGCTCGGCGACAACGCTGCCCTTCTGGGTTGCCACCAGTCCCTGCACGTTGAGCGGCCCGTACTCCGCAGCGACGCTCACGCCGAAGTTGTTGACCGGAATGCCCGCGGTCAGGAACCGCGACGCCGGTGGACGGAACTGCACCGTGCCGACGTCGACGCGCTGCAGCACCTCGTCCTCGAGACCCTGGTAGAACGCGCGGATCGTGTTGGCGTTGGTGTAGTCGCGCTCGGTGTCGAGATTGACGTCGACGAACAGGCGCTGGCCGATCACGCCGCGCACCTGCAACTGCAAGGTGTTGTCAATCCTGGGTGCGGAGAAGCGCGGCTGACAGCCCGACTGGGGATCCTGGAGTTCCCAGCCGGTGCAGCGGAGGTTCTCGAGTCGTTCGGTTGCCAGTTCGAGAGCGAGCTGGCCGTCGAAGGCCAGGTCCACCGCCGAGGCGTCGAGGCCGAACAGTCCCCGCTGCTCGCGGGGCTGCAGCGATGGATCGAGATCGAGTGCAATCGCCAGCGAGTCGCCGCCGTAGAGGCGGCCCAGCAGCCGGTCGCGTTGTCGCAGCAACCGGGCTGCCGCCAGCCGGTCGGCCAGCCCCTCGTGGAACCGGCGCAGCACCTCCTGCCCGCCGAGGCTGCCGCGGGGCAGCATCAGCGCGGCTCCCGGCACCCGGAGCGGGGCCAGGCCATCCGGAAACGCCAGCCGGACTCCTACACCGGCCCGGGTGGTATCCGGAATCGCCTGCCCCCCGAGCACCCGGGGGCCGAGGAGACACCCTGCGATCAGGGTGAGGAATAGGGTACCGCGCACCGCGAGCCGCAAAACTGGACGATTACCTTACTGGTCGAAGACGGAAGTGGCCAAACCTAGGTCCCCACGGTCGGGGACCACAACCGGACCGCGCCATCGAGCGATGCGGCTGATTTCTCGACATATCCTGCGCTCCCTAGCCGCCCCGTTCTTCTGGGGTGTCCTGGCGCTCACCGGGCTGCTGCTGCTCAACCAGCTTGCCCCTCTCATCGATGCGTTCGGTGGCCGGGGGCTCGACTGGCGGGTGATGGGCGAGGCGATCGTGCTGGCTCTGCCGGCCCTGCTCACGCTGACCCTGCCGATGTCGGTCCTGGTGGCCACGCTGTATGCCTACTCCACTCTTGCCAACGACCTCGAGATGGTCGCGATGTACGCCAACGGCATCTCGGTGTGGCGGATGGTGCGGCCCGCCCTGATCGCCGCGATTGGTGTCTGCATCGTCAACTTCCTGCTGTTCGACCAGTTGGTACCGATCAGCAACGCCCGCTTCCGCACCCTGCGCTACGACGTCTCCCGCAAGACTCCGACGCTGGCGCTGCGCGCCCAGCAGCTCAACGAGCTGCCCCCCACCGGCTACGTGCTCAGGGCCGGCCGGATCGGCGACCAGACCGGCGTGCTGCACGACGTGTCGATCTGGGACCTGCGCCGTTACGAGGGCCGTCGGGTGATCCACGCCGACAGCGGCACGATGGCGCAGTCGGCCGACAGCACCGACCTGGTGATGACGCTGTACCGCGGCGAGATCCTCGACTTCACCACCGCTCAGCCAACCCGGGTCGAACGCACCGCCTTTGACGTCAACGTGGTGACGATCAGCGACGTGCAGTCCGAATTCGAGCGCAGCAACGCCCAGCTCGAGCGCGGTGACCGCGAACGCAGCGGCTGCGAACTGCTGGACGGCATCACCGAGGCCGAGTGGGCGCTCGAGAATGCCCGCCAGCGCCGCGAGCAACTCACCAGGCGCGACCTGCGTCACCTGATGGCCCTGCCGCCGCTGCCTCCCCCTGCCGTGCAACCCCGGCCCGACTTCCCGCCGCACTGCGGCGCCTGGCGCGGCGTGCAGCGTGCCCTCGAGCGACTGCTGCTGCCGCCCGAGCTGGAGGCGCAGGATCCACCGACGACACGACAGGATCCGCCGAGACTCCGGCTCCAGCGGCAGGAAGACTCAGCCACCACCAACAAGGTCACCGAATCGCCGCCGACGGTCCAGGTGCAGGATCCCGACGACCAGCCAGTCGACGAGCCGCTCTACGAGGTGGCGCCGGCGGCACAGTCACCGTTCCTGGTGCAACCCGGCCAGATCCCGGGCGGACCGCAGGATCAGGGGATGGCGTCGTCGATGGTGGAGGTATCCGGGGCCCGGATGCAGGCACAGGAGGCACTCCGGGTGACCCGCGAGTATGCGGTCGAGTACCACAAGAAATTCGCGATCCCGCTCGGCTCGTTCTGCTTCGTGCTGGTGGGGGTGGCGCTGGCGCTCAAGTTTCCCGGCAGCGGCATCGGGCTGGTGATCGGCGGCTCGCTGGTGGTGTTCCTGACGTTCTATGTGTTGCTGATCGGCGGCGAGAGTCTCGCCGACAAGGGCGTGGTGAGCGCCGAAGTGGCGATGTACCTGCCGGTGGCGGTGTTCACGATGGCGGGACTGGTGGCAGTGGCGGCGGCCAATCGCGAGATGGGCACCGCGCGCAGCGCCGGAATCGGCGAATGGTTCGCCGCAGTGTGGCGACGACTGCGACGGCAATCGTGAAGCCGCTCGGCATCCTCGATCGCTACGTGCTGCGGCAATGGCTGCTGACCTTCGGGCTGTCGACGTTCGGCATCCCGGCGGTGTCGGTGCTGATCCGCTTGTCGGAAACCTTTCCCGACCTGAGCGACGCCGAGGTGCCGGTCGGCGACATCCTGCTGGGTGCCGCGATGCTGTATCCGAGCCAACTGGCAATGCTGTTTCCCGCCGGCGTGCTGTTCGCAACCGTGTTCACCCTCAACCGGATGGGCCGCCACAGCGAACTCACCGCCGCCAAGGCCGGCGGGATCTCATTCTACCGGTTGATCGCACCGATGATCGCACTGGCCGCGATTGCCGTGCCGGTCAACTTCGCGATCAGCGAGCTCGCGGCCGTGGCAACCACCCAGCAGCGGATCCTCCATCGCGAACGCTCCGATCCGCGCCAGTTCACCCGATTCGACTTTGCATTCATCAGCGAGTCGGAATGGACCTGGGCAGTCAAGGAATTGCAGCGCAACCGGGACTACATCGGCAACGTGCTGATCGAGTCGCCTGTCGACTCGCTGGGCAGTCGCTGGGCGATCACCGCCGACAGCGCTCGCTGGGACGACGCCAACAATCGCTGGCTGCTGTATCACGGTGCCAGTCACCTGATAGCCGACTCGGGCGGGGTGAGCGGGTCGTTCGCGTACCAGACCCTCACCTCGCCGGCGATCGTGCAGCCGCCCGATGCACTGGTCAATCCGCGCAACAAGGCCGACGAGATGCGTGCCCACGAACTGGCCGACTATCTCGACCGTCTCGAGCGCACCGGGGTGCGACCAGGAATGCTGGGCGTCGACCTCAAGCTCAAGTATGCGATCCCGGTCGCGTGCCTGGTGGTGGCACTGTTCGGTGCCCCGCTGGCGATCACCAATCCGCGCGCCGGTGCCGCGCTGGGGCTGGCGATCGCACTGGGCACCACGCTTGTATACCTCACCGGAACCCAGATTATGAAGGCGATCGGTGCCAAGGACGTGGTGTCACACGACTTCGCCGCCTGGTCGATGAACGGCGTCTTCCTGGCGCTGGCGATCGTGCTGCTGCTCAGGGTGAGGTCGTAGCAGCTTCGGTCGGGCCGCCCGCTCACGCCGGGATCCCTCCAGCGTCATCGTCGCGTCCAGCCAGAGCCGATCGGTGCCCCAGCCGGCACGCCGTGCAGCACGATCGGTGTCAGAGCGGATCGCCTCCAGCACCGCGGCAAAAACCGGCTCCGCCACCAGGCGGTCTCCGGCCACCAACAGCAGTTCGATTCCATAGGCGGTAACCTCCAGCCGGTGGAACCCCACCTGGGGCCAATCGGGAACCTGCGACGCGACCCGCTCCATCAACCAGCGCCCCAGCGGCGCCAGCACGACGCCGCCGGGCTGGCGGTGTACCAGCGCCGGCAGATCGGGCGCGATCGAAAGACGCAGCAGGCCACGTTGCATCCGCCACGTTGCCGATCACGGATCAATGCACGATCAACACCCCGTAGGGGCCGGGTACGCCCGGCCCGTGCAGGATACGCAACAATGGCCGTAGGGGCCGGGCACGCCCGGCCCGCGCAGACCAACGGGCGGGGCGTGCCCCGCCCCTACGGGATCCGGACCGAAACGCGCCAGGATA
>CBFGRM010000044.1:0-16189 GCA_965651205.1 uncultured bacterium | reverse complement strand
ACTCGATCTGCAGCCGTTCCTCGACTGAAAGATCGCGGAACAGGTATTCACGCAGCCCCTCGTAGACCTGCGCCCCCGCTGCCTCGAACTCCGGCCGGAGTGGCTCGAATCCCTGCTCTGTGGCGGAGGTGATCGTCACCAGTTGTCGCATCACGCCGCTGATGATCCTGTCCGCGATCCGCTGCTCCTCGAGGATCTCTGCGGTGGCATCGGTGACATTGCCACGCAACCGATTGCTGCCCAGCAGCAGTGCCGTGGCCGTGAGCAGCACTACCAGTGCGCACCCACCGGTGATGATCAGCAACCGCTGCCGCAGCGAGACCGGGCGGGAGGCTGGCATCGGCCCTAGTTTCCCGGTGAGTTGATCGTGACCAGTACGTATGGCCTGGCGATGTCGCCGTGCTCGTCGAAGGAAATCGGACCCGATACAGCCTGATATGGCGGCCGTTCACGGCCGAGCGACATCAGCCAGCGCCGCACCTCCTCGCCACTGCGGGCCCCGTCCTGTATCGCGGCCAGCAGCAATCGCATCGCGTCGTAGGAGAGCATCTCCGAACTGCCGACCCGACGGCCGAACCGGTCCTGGTAGCGAGACACGAAGTCGCGCGAGGCCTCGCTGTGGTTCAGGTCGAGAAAGTCGGCGTACCGGATGCCTTGCCAGTATCCCTTGCCGCGATCGTACTGGAACCAGTTGGCAAGAGCATCGCCGGCAATGATGGGCAGGTCGGCCGCTGCCTGGCGGATCAGGCCGAGATACATCTCGAATGTCGACGGGCGTCCCAGCCACAGCAGCACGTCCGGCTTGCCGGCGAGCATCACTGTCACGGCGCTGCGCACTCGTTCCTCCCGATCCGGTGGTGGTGCAACCAGCTCGTCGTCGCTGTGACGCTGCTCGTGAACTATCGGATACCTGGTGGTGTCGAGTCGAGCGAGCAGTGCGTTGCGCAGCCCGCGACCGTAGTCGTCGTTGACGTACATCACTGCCAGGCGTGCTCCCTGCGGCCAGATCGAGTCCACCACCCCGGCGAGGAAGCCGCCCTGTGCCGGATCGGGCGGCACCAACCGGAACGAGTACTCGCCCGAGCCGGAAAAGTCGGCGGCGGTGGATGTCGGTGCGATCTGGACCACCCTGTCGCGGTTGTAGAGCGGCGCCGTGGCGAGCGACGACGAACTGTTGGAATGCCCCACCACCCCCACCAGGCCGGGCACCATCCGGAATGAGTCGACGAGCTCCAGCGCGGGAGCTGCTCGATTGGACCATTCGTACTTGAGGACGGTGTCGACCTCGGGCATTCCGGCAGGGGAACCCGCGTCCTCGATCGCCATCCGGACCGCGTCGATGAACGGCGTGCTGAGCGCGGCCCCGACAGCGACCGGCCCCGATGGCCGATTGCATCCCATCACGAGAGCCATCAGGCCAGACCCCAGCAGGATTGGTAGGCGTCGCTTCATCAGCGGTTCTCCAGTGCAGAGGTACCGAAATACTAACAAGTCGGCTCGACCACACCTCGGGATCCTCCGCCTCGCGCTCCCTCACCCCTGGTCGCACCCTTCTGCCATTCTGACACACTTTCCCGGTACGGCGGTTGCTCCTTGGGTCCGCGTCGGCCCGTCCCGCCATCGTGGCGGCGGCACTACTCACGCGAGCGAAGGATTCCAGCAATGGCTTCAAAGATCATCGGGATCGACCTCGGCACCACCAACTCCGTCGTATCGGTGATGGAGGGTGGCGACCCGGTCGTGATCCCCAACGCCGAGGGTGGCAGGACTACTCCGTCGGTGGTGGCATTCACCAAGGACGGCGAGCGGCTGGTGGGCCAGGTGGCCAAGCGTCAGGCGGTCACCAACCCGCGCCAGACGGTGTTCTCGATCAAGCGGTTTATGGGACGTCGCACCGACGAGGTCAAGGAAGAGGCCTCGCGGGTGCCCTACCCTGTTGCCGATGGCACCAACGGCCTGGCTGCCGTGGAGATCCAGGGCAAGAAGTACACTCCGCCCGAGATCTCGGCGATGATCCTGCAGAAGATGAAGCAGACCGCCGAGGACTATCTCGGTCACTCGGTGGACAAGGCGGTCATCACGGTGCCGGCGTATTTCAACGACGCCCAGCGCCAGGCCACCAAGGACGCCGGCAAGATCGCCGGCCTCGACGTGCAGCGGATCATCAATGAGCCGACTGCCGCGGCACTGGCGTACGGTCTCGAAAAGAAGAAGGACGAGAAGATCGCCGTGTTCGACCTCGGCGGCGGCACCTACGACATCTCGGTGCTCGAGCTGGCCGACGGCGTGTTCGAGGTCAAGTCGACCAACGGCGACACGCACCTGGGTGGCGACGACTTCGACCAGCGGCTGATCGACTGGCTGGTGTCGGAATTCAAGAAGGATCAGGGCATCGACCTGTCGCAGGACCCGATGGCGCTGCAGCGGCTCAAGGAAGCGGCCGAGAAGGCCAAGATGGAGCTTTCGAGCACCACGCAGACCGACATCAACCTGCCGTTCATCACCGCCGACCAGTCGGGGCCCAAGCACCTCAACCTGGCGCTCACTCGCGCCAAGTTCGAGCAGCTCGTCGACGACCTGATCCAGCGCACCCTGCCGCCGATGGAGATGGCGCTCAAGGATGCCGGCCTCAAGCCTGGTGACATCGACGAGGTGATCCTGGTCGGCGGGTCGACCCGCATCCCGAAGATCCAGGAGATCGTCAGGAACTTCTTCGGCAAGGAGCCGAACCGCTCGGTCAACCCCGACGAAGTGGTGGCAATCGGTGCCGCGATCCAGGGCGGCGTGCTGGGTGGCGAGGTCAAGGACGTGCTGCTGCTCGACGTGACCCCGCTGTCGCTGGGCATCGAGACGCTGGGTGGAGTCACCACGGTGCTCATCCCGCGCAACACCACCATCCCGACCCGGAAGTCCGAGACCTTCTCCACTGCCGAGGACAACCAGACCACGGTCGAGATCCACGTGCTGCAGGGCGAGCGGCAGATGGCCCAGGACAACCGGACCATCGGCAAGTTCCAGCTCACCGGCATCCCACCCGCACCGCGCGGGATGCCGCAGGTCGAGGTCACCTTCGACATCGATGCCAACGGCATCCTGCACGTCTCGGCCAAGGACAAGGCCAGCGGCAAGGAGCAGAAGATCCGGATCGAGGCATCGAGTGGCCTGTCCGACGCCGACATCGACACTATGGTCAAGCAGGCCGAGGCCAACGCCAAGGCCGACCAGGAGCGTCGCGACACGGTCGAAACCCGCAACCAGCTCGACGGGCTGGTGTACCGGGTCGAGCGTGACAGCAAGGAGTGGGCAGACCGGCTGCAGGCCAGCGACAAGGAGCGGCTCGACAAGGCCATCGAGGCCGGCAAGGAAGCGCTCCGCACCGGCGAGCCTGCGGCGATCAAGGCGGCACACGAGGAACTCAACCTCGCCTTCTCCGCGGCCGGGGCCTCGCTGTACCAGAGTGCGTCGGCGGAATCGTCCGAAGCCGGCGCCGCCCCTGGCGGTGAACCCACGGCGGAGGCCTCCACGGCCGACGAGGCGGTGGAAGCCGACTACGAAATCGTCGACGAGGACAGTTCCAAGAGCTGACCTGCGACCAGCGGTGCCCCAGGGGCATCGGGAGTATTATGAAGCAACGCCTGAGCGGCTCCCCAGGGGGCCGCTCTCGCGCAATGTCTCATCTCAGACTGGACCACGGTATGTCGCAGCACTCACGCAACTGGATCAAGTTCGTCACCCTGGTGGCAATGGCATTCGGCCTCGGGTTGTTCTTCGCCGGCCTGCTCGACTTCCCCCGCTCGACCCTCGCCCAGGGACGCTCATCCGGGCCCAACGCCACCGCAATCGAACCGGTGGAGGCACCCCGGATTCCGTCGGCTCGCCCGCTGGCCGAACTCAGCGAGGCGTTTTCGTCGGTGGCCGAGGCGGTGCGCCCCACGGTGGTGTATGTGTCGTCGTCGCGGCGCATCGGCAGCAATGCCGCTCGGCCGCAGATTCCGGAAGAACTGCAGCCGTTTTTCGGCCAGCCTCGCAATCGCGCACCGCACGGCCGGGAATATTCGTCGGGTTCGGGATTCGTGGTGTCGAGTGATGGCTACATCCTCACCAATCACCACGTGATCGATGGTGCGGAACAGGTGACGGTGAGGCTGCTCGACGGACGAATCCTCGAGGCCGACATTGTCGGCAGCGACAAGGACACCGATGTCGGCGTGCTCAAGATCGACGCCGAGGGGCTGCATCCCGCCGCGCTCGGCTCATCGGAGGATGTGCGCGTCGGTGAATGGGTGCTGGCGATCGGCAACCCGCTGGGCGACGAACTCACCTTCTCGGTCACTCAGGGAATAGTCAGCGCCAAGGGCCGCGGCCAGCTCCAGCTCGGTGCAGGCGGCAACAGGAGCGGCGAGATCCAGGACTTCATCCAGACCGATGCTGCGATCAACCGCGGCAACTCGGGCGGACCACTGCTCAACGTGCGCGGCGAGGTGATCGGCATCAACACCGCAATTGCATCCGGCACCGGCTATTACACCGGCTACGCCTTCGCGGTGCCGATCGACCTGGCGCGTGCGGTGATGAACCAGATCATCGCCAACGGACACGTCGAGCGCACCGCACTCGGCGTGTGGGTGGGGACTGCGACACCGGAGGATGCGATCTACCTGGGACTCGACTCGATCGCGGGCGTGCGCGTGGATGCCTTCCTCGACGAATCCTCGCCGGCCAAGCGTGCCGGGTTGCAGTCGGGTGACGTGATCGTCGCGGTGGACGGGGTGCCGGTGGGCTACGTCGCGCAGTTGCAGCAGCTCGTCGGCTTCCGCAATCGGGGTGAGTCGGTGGAAATAGAGGCGGTGCGGCCGGACGGTCGCCACACCTTCACCGTGCAGCTCACCGCCGTCAACGGTGTCGGCGAACAGGAATCATCCGCTGCGCCGACAGCACCCGAGGTCGTCAATCCACGGGCGGACAACGCGCTGGGAATGGAGGTCGAGCCCCTCAACTCGGAGACCGCGAGAAAGGTGGGCATCCCCGGCCTCACCCGCGGACTGCTGGTGCGCGGACTGGCCGAGCGTTCGCCGGCGGTGGGTCGGGTGTACCCGGCCAATATCGCCTCCGAACCCGACGTGATCGTGGCGATCGAGGGCAAGCCGGTGCGCACCAATGACGAGTTCGAAGCTGCACTCGAGGCCGGCGGCCGCAACGGCGTGATCAGCCTGACGATCCGCAATGCTGCCAACGGTGGCACACCGCGGGTGGTGCGACTGAGGTTGCTGGACAAGTAGCCACCCACCCGCCTTGCCACAATGCAACGGACCCGCCGGCACAGCCAGCGGGTCCGTTGTGCATCCGTCCCGGGCGAGCCCGGCGCGCTCACTCCTCGGGCGGCAGTTCCACCCGCAGCCGCTCGGCATTTCCCACCCGGGCATTGTACATCTTGGATCGTTCCGGGACCCAACCAACCGACATCGCCAGACGACCATCTTCAATATGTGAGCAATGCAGGAGTGGAATCCGCAACCCAATATGTGTTGACAGAAACACCAGCCTGGGATAGGCTGAGCCGGGGCGTTGCGTATCCCATTCCCGAGGGACCACCGGAATGAATGCGAATACGTACAACCTTTCTCGATTCCGCGACACCAGGCTGCAGCGAGACCTGTTGCTCTGTGTGCTGGCCCTGACAGCAGCCTGCGGTCTGGAGCCGTCCACGCCGGCCCTTCGGAAGGTTGCCACCACCGACGAGCAACCGGTTCTGCCCGGTCTCGCCTCCCCAAGCCTCTGCGCCGGCTGCGACTTTTCGATAGAGTCCGTTGCACAAGTCGGCTCCGAACTCGATACCATCTTCCCCAAGCCAAGGGGCACCGGTGTAGTCACTGGTTCAAACCGGCGATTCTACACCTGCCCGGTGTCCGAACGCGGCAGGATCGGTGAGTACGCATACACTGGTGAGCTTGTGGGATTGCGGGGCAAGTTTGGTGAGGGCCCCGGAGAGTCGAGAGGCTGCCACCAAATTGCCGGATCGGGGCGGCACCTGGTGACCTTGAACAACGATCGGGTGCTGTGGTCGGAGCATTTCGGAGACAGTGCCCGCACCATTCGATTGCCAACCCGGCCTCGTTTGGCGCGAATGGCCATACTTCCGGACAGTACGATCGTGATAGTGCACGATGGACCTCCGTCCGGAGCGCTGCTCGTCGTCCGTGATCCGCTCCGCAAACCGGAGTTCCTGGAACTGGATTCCAACCTGCCATCCGAATCCTTGGTCAAGGGACCAGTGGTGAATTCGCTCTGGCTCACTCCCGGCAGACGCAACACGTTCTACTTGGTCAATGAGTTCTTCACTCCTCGTGTAGAGGAATGGAGTGCGGACGGCCTACTGCGGAGCTGGGCGCTGCACGCACCGTGGTTTGTGGACTATGACGCCGAAGCCCTAGTGAGAATGGTGCAGCAAGGTGTGGCATCGGTAGCAGCCGTCCCACACACGAGCGCAATACGGATAGACTCAGATGGAAGACTATGGACACTCACCGTGGTTCCGCAGCCGGACCCTGAGCGATCCGCAGTGTCGGTGCCACAAATGCCGGATGAGCACGGGAGTCCCGCAGTGGCTCAATATTGGGGCTTTGATGGGCGGAACGCGTTGGATGCCGTGATGGCGGTGTATCAGCTCACGGATTCATCCTCAAATCTTCTCGCCTATGCGCGAGTCGATCCCGCACTCAGCGGATTCGCGGACGACAGCACTGCCTACGAGGAATGGATTCCCGATCCGGACCTGATCGTGTATCGTATGTTTGAATTTCGCCCTCCGCAGGCCTTGGACTCAATTCGCTAGGAGGATCCGATGAAGCGCACAGCCTCTATTGCCGCTGTTGCAGCAGGACTGCTGGCAGCTCTGCTTTCCGCTGTTGGACCGGTGAATGCCGCAGAAGGTACCACCGGACTCGAAACCGGGTGCAATGAGTATCTGGTACAAGGCACGAGCAAGCACGAGTCGGACGACTCTACTCCGACGTACAAGAATATGCACGTGTCCCCAATGTACGGAAAATGCAACACGCACGACGTGGCTGAATAGCGGGCCACACCTGAGGACCGTGTCGAACTGACTGATGCTGGCAACCCCGGCCGACGCCTGGTACCTGATGATCGACCGGATCGCCGGCTCCCGTGGTGCTCGACTGACCCTCGCCAGGCTGGAGCGCCGAATCCGTTGCCATTTCCGGTCGGTCGCGTGCGCAATGCCTGTGGGCCGGGCGAGCCCGGCGCGCTCACTCCTCGGGCGGCAGTTCCACCCGCAGCCGCTCGGCCTCGGGCTGCCAGTACTTCCAACCCCAGCCGGCCACGGCGCCATCGGCCAGCACCACCGGCACCAGTTCGCGCCAGACCACCGAGTCGGTGGCGGGGGTGTCGGGCTTGGCGTAGTAGAACACTTCGAGGAACTTGCCCTCCAGCAGGTAGCTGGCGGAGCGGTGTGGCGCGTCACTCTTCATCACCACGGCGACGCTGTCCCGGTCGATGCCCAGCGACAGGTTCTTGGTGCGGCTGTCGCCGCAGGCGGTGAGGACGGCCAGACTCAGGATGGCAGTGGCGGGGACATACAAGAGGCGCGGCATCGTGTGGGCATCCTTTGGGTGGTCATCGTGGAACGGACCCCACAAAGGTAGCTCCCGGGGGAAGTGGCCGCCCGATTGGCGGAGGAAGTGAGCCGGGCTAGCTTCGAATCAGGCGAGCGTGGCGGAACTGGCAGACGCGCAGGACTTAGGATCCTGTCCCGCAAGGGGTCCGGGTTCGACTCCCGGCGCTCGCATTCATTCCCGCGCCAGGTCCAGAATTCGAGAGGAAGGTCTGCCCGAACAATTTCCGGCTTGACACGAATCACGCCGCTGCATATCCTCGGCGAAGCTCCGCTCCCCCAGGAAAAAGTAGCTGCCAAATGGGAAGCACTCAGGTCGCTCGAACCCAGCCCCTGGGAGCTGCCGGTGCAAGACCGTGGCTCAGGAGGCTGGCCCTCGGCCACCTTCGGGTACGAGCTGCGGGAGGCTAGGGGTCCGCAGGGGAGCCGCCCCCTTCCCTACCGCCGGAGCAGCGCCACCCGCACCGCATCCAGCACCAGCTGCAGGTCGTCCAGTTTGGCAATCAGGGGCACTCCCAGTGCCTCGATCTCGTCGTGGACCGAGCGATCGCGGGCGGCCCCGGTGAGGAAGATCACCCGGTGGCGGAGCGCCGGCAGCCGTTCGACCAGTTCCGAGAAGAAGGCGATTCCGCTCTGCCCCGGCATCAGCACGTCGCTCACCACCACATCGGGTGGGTCGGTGGTGAGCAATGCATCAAGCGCCGCCGGGGCCGACTCCGCCTCTAGCACCCGATGACCGTCACCCTCCAGGGCGCGCCGCAGGATTCGGCGCATATCGGGCTCGTCGTCGACCACCAGCACTGTTGTCATATCCCTTAGTGTCCGCTGGCAGGCGTCCTAGGTCAAGTGGAGCCGGGGATTTGACCCCCGGCGACCGCGGCGGGTAACTTGGAGGGCTATGACCGAGATTACCATCGAAACCACTGCGCAGGACGCCGCCTCACGTTCCCTTCAGGTGACGGTCGGGACCGACCATCTGGCCCAGGTCGAGCGCCGAGCGGTCAAGGAATACGCCCGCCGGGTCCGCCTCCCGGGCTTTCGCAAGGGTCACGCCCCGGAGCCGATGATCCGGCGCCGTTTCTCCGCCGAGATCCGCCAGTTCGTGCTGGAGGACGCCCTCCGGGAGTCCTGGCAGAAGGTCCTTGGCGACCAGGCGCTGCAACCGATCGCCGATCCCCAGGTCCGCAACGTCTCGTTCGAGGAGGGCAAGCCGCTCACCTTCGAGATGTTCGTGGAGGTGCGTCCCGAGATCGAACTGACCACTACCGGTGGCTTTGCGCTCACGCGGACCGCCCCGGCGGTGACCGACGAGCAGGTGGAGGAGCAGCTCGAAAGACTCCGCGAGCAGCGCGGCAGTTGGGTTCCCGTGCCGGAGGGAGTGCGTCCCAAGGAGGGACAGCTCGTCTCCGTGACCGTGGAGACCATCACCGACGGCGAGCCAGCCGGCAACGCCGCCCCGCACTCGCTGGTACTGGGCGAGGGACAGGCGATTCCCGACCTGGAGGAGAAGATCACCACCCTGCTCCCCGGCGAGACCATCGAGGCCGACCTGCGGCTCCCCGACGACCATTCCGACGAGTCGCTGCGGGGGGCTGTCCGTCAGGTCCGGATCACCCTGCACGAGATCAAGGACCGGCAGCTTCCCGAGCTGGACGACTCGCTTGCGGGCGAGGTGGGTGACTTCGCCTCGATCGAGGCGCTCCGGAACGCGATCCGCGAGGATCTGGAGGCCGATGCCCTTCGCAGCGCCGATGCGGCGGTGCGGGAGCAGTTGATCCAGCAGATCGCCGAGGCCAACCAGGTGCCCACCCCGCCGGCGATGGTCCAGCGGCTTCTGGCTATGTACGCCGAGAACTACGGCATCGAGGCGGAGCAGATGGACGCTTTCCGGGCCTCGTTCGGCCCGGTGGCCGAGGCGCAGGTCCGCCGCCAGTTGATCCTCGATGCGGTGATCACGGCCCGGAACCTGCGTGCCACCGAGGAGGAGCTCGACGCCAAGGTGGCCGAAATGGCGGCTGCCCGCGGCACCGAGCCCGGCAAGCTCTACAGCCAACTGGAACAATCCAGGCGGCTGCACGACCTGGAGCACCAGATCTCCGAGGAGAAGGCATTTGCAGCCCTCCTCGCGGAGTCCACCATCACGGAGGGCGCGGCGTGACCCACGCCTCGATCTATCCGCCGTACATCATCGAGCGGTCATCGCGCGGCGAGCGGACGTACGACATCTTCTCCCGGCTCCTGATGGACCGGATCGTGTTCCTTGGCGCGCCGATCAACGACGACGTGGCCAACATCATCATTGCGCAGTTGCTGTTCCTCGAGGCCGACAACGCCGAGAAGGACATCTACCTGTACCTGAACTCGCCGGGTGGCGTGGTCTCCAGCGGAATGGCGATCTACGACACGATGCAGCACCTGCGGGCGCCGATCAACACGATCTGTATGGGTATGGCGGCGTCGATGGGTTCGTTCCTGCTGGCGGCCGGCACGCCCGGCAAGCGGGCCGCGCTGCCGCACTCGCGGATAATGATCCACCAGCCCTCGGGGGGCACCCAGGGCACTGCGGCCGACATCGAGATCCAGGCCCGCGAGATTCTCTACTTGCGCGGCAAGATGAACGAGCTGTACGCCCGGCACACCGGCCAGAAGCTGGAGCAGATCGAGCGCGATATGGACCGCGACCGCTTTATGAGCGCCGAGGAGGCCCGCGACTACGGCCTCATCGACACCATCTTTGCACCCCGTCGCTCCGGCGACGGACCGGCTGTGCCTTGACCGGGACCGTCCGGCAACGCACTATCACCGGGACCCTTCTCCCGGTCGAACGGCGGTGACCACTATGTCCACCGACAAGCACCTGCGCTGCTCATTCTGCGGCAAGAGCAAGGACTCGGTCCGGAAGTTCATTTCGGGCCCATCGGTGTACATCTGCAACGAGTGCATCACGCTCTGCAACGAGATCCTGGCGGAAGACGAGGAGCGCGAGGCCGGCGAGGCTCGCAAGCCGGTTCCCTTGCCGCACGAGATCAAGGAACACCTCGACCAGTACGTGGTGGGACAGGACCGCGCCAAGCGTTCGCTGGCAGTGGCGGTGTACAACCACTACAAGCGCATCAACGCCGCCGCCCCCGGTGACGAGGTCGAACTCGAGAAGTCCAACATCCTGCTGCTCGGCCCCACCGGCACCGGCAAGACGCTGCTGGCCCAGACGCTGGCCCGGATGCTCGACGTGCCGTTCACCATCGCGGATGCGACCACGCTCACCGAGGCCGGCTACGTCGGCGAGGACGTCGAGAACATCCTGGTCCGGCTGCTGCAGGCCGGCGACTTCAACGTCGGCGAATGCGAACGCGGCATCGTCTACATCGACGAGATCGACAAGATCGCCCGCAAGTCGGAGAATCCCAGCATCACCCGTGACGTGTCCGGCGAGGGCGTGCAGCAGGCGCTGCTCAAGATCCTCGAGGGCACCGTGGCGAGCGTGCCGCCGCAGGGCGGCCGCAAGCATCCGCAGCAGGAGTACATCCAGATCAACACCCGCAACATCCTGTTCATCTGCGGCGGCGCGTTCGATGGCCTCGACAAGATCATCGAGGCGCGACTCGGCCGGCAGCGGATCGGTTTCTCGGGTGACGACACGCGGGTCCAGTCGGGCGAGAAGTCGCGTCCCTACGACAAGGTCGAACCCGACGACCTGCTGCACTTTGGCCTGATCCCCGAACTGGTGGGACGCCTGCCGGTGCTGGTGCCGCTGGACACCCTCGACGAGGCCGACCTGGTGCGGATCCTGGTCGAGCCGAAGAATGCCCTCACCCGCCAATATCAGCGCCTGTTCGAGCTGGAGGGCGTCGGCCTCACCTTCCACGAGGACGCGCTGAGTTCGGCGGCCCGCAAGGCGATCTCGCGCCAGACCGGTGCGCGCGGCCTGCGTGCCATCCTCGAGAGCGTGATGACCGACCTGATGTTCGACCTGCCGACGCGCACCGACGTGCGCGAGGTGATCGTCACCGGTGAAACGATCTCCGAAGGCAAGGAGCCGCTGATCGTCACCGAGCGGCCGCGGCAGAAGAAAGAAGCCTGACCCCCGGTGGACGCGCCCAACCCGCTGGCGCGGCTGCCGGTCGAGTTCGTGGGGTCGTTTCCGGACCCGATGCAGCCGTTGCTGCCCCCGCTGCCCGAGTTCGCCTTCATCGGTCGATCCAACGTCGGCAAGTCGTCGCTGCTCAACGCCTTGTTGGGTCGCCGCAAGCTGGCTCGGGTGTCGGCCACACCCGGCAAGACCCAGTTGCTCAATGTCTATACCCTGCCGGTGATGCACCTGATCGACCTGCCCGGCTACGGCTATGCCCGGGCCACCAAGTCCGATCGCGCCGGCTACCGCAAGCTGCTCACCCGGTTGCTGCGTGACCGCACCAGCCTGACCGGGGTAGTATGGTTGCTGGACATCCGTCACGAACCGTCGCGCGACGACCGCGATTTTCAGGAGCTGCTCGAAAGGTCGGGCGTGGGCGTGCTGGCCGTGCTCACCAAGGCCGACAAGCTGACCCGCTCCGCGCTGGCGAGCGCGGTCCGCGACCGGACCCGCGAGCTGGCGCTCGAACCGGACCAGATCCAGGTGGTGTCAGCCGAACGTGGGGACGGTATCCGCGACCTCGGGATCGCCATTCTGGCAGCAGCAGGAGAGGACTCCGAATGAATCACCGCCATTGCCTCGGCCTGATCCTGGCCGTCACCGCCTGCGGTCCGCGCCCCGCGCCGGCCCAGGACCCGGTCCCGGCCCTCGACTCGGTGCTCCCCGAGGGACGCGGCCAGCTCGCGCAGGAGGTGATCACCCTCCAGCTCCGCAGCGACAACCTCGAGATCCGCTTCACGCCGCTGGACGAACGGGTAACCCGTCTGCTGGCGCCCGACGCCTGGCGATCGCTGCAGCAACTGGTGGAGCGGTACCATCCGCAAATCGATTCGGTGGCACGCCGCTCGGGGATCCGCGAACCGGGACTGGTGCTGGTGTCATACTACGCGCTGGCGCCCGACACCCGTTTCGACCCCCACCTGCTGACGGTTGCGTCGCACAACCGGATCCTACGCCCGGTGGCGATCCTGCCGCTGTCGGCGTCGTTCTCGGCCCAGCAACTCGACATCCGCCAGCAAGCGATGGGACTGTACATCTTCGACGAACGGATCCCGGTGACCGAGCCGTTCGGAATCGAGTACCTGAGCGCCAGCAGCCGCGAATGGGAGCGACGATTGCCGCGGTTCGATCGCGAGCGAGCCCGGATCCAGTCACGCGCCAGTGGCACCACGCCGGAATCGGGGCGCGACTGATGCCGATGCTGCCACTCAAGCCGGTGGACTTGCCTGCCGCACATCGGCGGCTGGCCGACGAATGGCTGGCCGACCTGGATGCCCTGCTGGCCTCACCCGAAGCCGATTGGCGCGCCATCTGTCGCGACACGTTGTGGCAGCTCGGATGGCCCGGCCAAGGAAGCTGGGCCGAGCGGGCGGCCGACACCGACCTGCCGGTGGCGACTCGGCTGGCGATCGAGTCGCTCGACCCCGCCAACGTGACGCTGGAACCGGAGTATTACGCCGACGTCGATGCGGCGCGGTTTGCGCGGGTCAAGCCGTTGCTGTGGCTGTGGTACAGCTTCGACCGGCTGCCGATCGGCGGCCAGAACGTGGCCCTCGGGGTCGAGTTCCGGCGGATCCTGGCGCCGCACATCTTCGCGCGGGTGGGTCGCAACTTCAAGTGCTTCCAGCACACCGAGTTTTCGTTCGGGTACAATATGGAGGTCGGCGACGACGTGGTGGTGCATCGCCACGTGCTGCTCGACGATCGCGGCGGCATCGTGCTGGGCGACCGGGTGTCGATCTCCGACTACGCCAACATCTACTCGCACACCCACAGCATCGTCGAGCAGCGCGATGTCACCGCGCATCGCACCGTTCTGGAAGACGACGTGCGAATCACCTACCACGCCACCGTGCTGGCCGGGGTGCGGGTCGGCCGCAACGGAATGGTGGGTGCCGCAGCGCTGGCGACCAAGGACGTCCGTCCCTACCACGTCAATGTCGGCATCCCCGCCCGCAGCGTCCGGGTCAAGCCGAACGCACCCACCGAGCTCACCCGGACCCATCGAGTCCCCGAATAGCCCCTGCTCCGGCGGCCTGCCGGCCGTCGTGACGCACTTGTTGCTCAATTCGTGACCTGATTGTCGCTGTCGGCTGCGATCCTGTTGCCGAGCCGGGATTGGGCGCCCGACGAGCGGGCGACCCATACGGCCCCTGACAACGGGACGGACAGGTCACCTATGACACGGTGGAGCAGGTGGGTTGGCGTGTTGTTGCTGCTGGTGATGCCGACGTTTGCGGC
Organism: uncultured bacterium; assembly: GCA_965651205.1. GTDB lineage: Bacteria > Gemmatimonadota > Gemmatimonadetes > Gemmatimonadales > GWC2-71-9 > Palsa-1233. The sequence continues at coordinate 2,183 of CBFGRM010000044.1, read as the reverse complement.
AGCTCAGCAGGCGGGAACCGGACGGATCACTGGTCGCGTGCTGGACGGCAGCGCCGGTGTTCCGATCGGCGGTGCGCGAGTGTTCGTGATGGGCACCAACCTCCGGGCCACCACGGCCGTGGACGGTCGCTTCCGCCTCAATGACGTGCCCGCCGGAACCCACGACCTGCGGGTCACGATGGTGGGCTACACGCCGACGCGGGTGACAGGCCTGGTGGTGGCGGACGGCGGCGTCTGCGAGCAGGATATCTCAATCGAGCCGTCTGCGATCGAGCTGCAGGAGATCGCGGTGACCGCCGCAGCGGCCCAGGGTTCGGTTGATGCGGCGCTCGATGTCCAGCGCAACTCCGTCGGTATCGTCAACTCCGTATCCGCCGAGCAGATCTCGCGTTCGGCCGACGGTGACGCAGCCGCAGCGGTTCAGCGGGTGAGCGGCGCCACGGTTCAGGATGGCAAGTACGTGTCGGTGCGCGGACTCGGCGACCGCTACACCCAGGCGTCGCTCAACGGCGCCCGGATCCCGTCGCCCGAGCCCGAGAAGAGGGTGGTTCCGCTCGACCTCTTCCCGTCGTCGCTGCTGGCGTCGATCACCACCTCCAAGACATTCACTCCCGACCAGCCGGGGGATTTCTCCGGTGCGTCGGTGAACATCGAGACCCGCGAGTTTGCCGGGCGCTCGTTCTTTTCGCTGTCGACATCGCTGGGCTTCAACGATGCGGTGACTGGCAACGACTACGGCTTTGCGCCGCGGGTATCCGGTGATCGCTTCGCGATGGGTGCCGGCGATCGTGCCATCCCGGCTGCACTCGACAATGTCGACTGGTCGCAGGCGCTCGACGCCGAGCAGCGTGGCGCGCTGGTGGGTTCGCTCCGCAACGCTTGGTCGGTGAACAATCGCAGTGCGGCACCCAACGGTTCGTTCGGCGCTGCACTGGGCGGCAACCTGCCCATCGGCGGCAACGGCCTCAATTACCTGCTGAGCGGCACCTACTCCGCGAGTCAGGAGGCCCGGGTAGATGAGGTGCGCGCCCTGGCGGCACCGGTCTCGAGCGGTGCGGCGGAGGAACTGGATCGCTTCGAGGGAACCACGGCGCGCAACAGCGTGCTCTGGGGGGGCATCGCCAACCTGTCCACCACGATCGGCAGCCATTCCAAGGTCTCCCTCAACAACGCGTACAACCGCACGATGGACAACGAGGGTCGCCTCGAGACCGGCTACAATGAGAACCTCGCGTTGCCGCTCGAAATCCAGCGGCTTCGCTACGTCGAGCGCAGCATCTACTCGTCGCAGCTCCGCGTCCACCACGAGGTGATGTCCGGCAAGGTGGGCGTCGACTGGGGCGTCACCCTGTCGGGCGTGACGCGGCAGGAACCGGATCGCTCCGAGGTGGTCTACACCCGCAACGCCGCCGGTGAGCGCGAGTGGCTCGGTTTCTCGAACGAGGCGGCGGTACGCACCTTTGCCAGCCTCGACGAACGCGCAATCCAGGGCAATCTCGACCTTCAGTACAACTTCGGCACCACCTCCCTGCTGCGGGTGGGCGGCCTGTACCGCACCGTCGAGCGCGATGCGGACAATCGCGTTTACTCGGTGTCGCTCAGGCAGGGCCTGCCCGACGGCGACCAGCAGCGCGACCCCGAGCAGATCTTTTCCGACCACGGCAGCAACGGCGAATACTTCCGGATCGCCCCGCTCGGGGCTGGTGGCTCGTACCGCGCCAGTGACCGGCTGACCGCCGGTTATGCGATGCTGATGACACCGATCACCCGGTCGATCGAGCTGGTGGCTGGCGCCCGGTTCGAGCACTCCACCGTCGAGGTGGCCTCCCTGTCGACCGTGCAACAGGAATCGTTCGCCACCCCGGTGTTCGATGACCTGCTTCCCGCCGTGGCGCTGACCTGGCGCACCAGCGGTGATATGAACCTGCGCCTGTCGGCAACCCGCACGCTGTCGCGCCCCGAGTATCGCGAACTCTCGCCGATCCTGTTCCGTGAGGTCATCGGCGGCGACAACGTCCGCGGCAATGCCGAGCTCGAGCGCACCCTGATCAGCAACTTCGACCTGCGCTGGGAATGGTACCCCGCGCGCGGCGAAGTTCTGAGTGCGGCACTGTTCGTCAAGGACTTCGACAAGCCGATCGAGCGGGTGTATCAGGGCACATCCGGCACCCGGATCATCGGCT
>CBFGRM010000043.1:0-16420 GCA_965651205.1 uncultured bacterium | reverse complement strand
CACTTCGTGATCCTGTCGCTGTGGGGCATCGTATTTATGTTCGGCGGGCTGCACTGGATCGCGGCCACCGGCATCGGCATCACCACCGCAGCGGTGGTGCTGGCGGTGATGGGACTGGAACTGATCGTGGCAGGATTGCAGGCGTATGTGTTCGCGCTGCTGAGTGCGGTGTTCATAGGACTGATGCAGCACGAGCACTGAGAAGGGAGAAGGGAGAAGGGAGAAGGGAGAAGGGAGAAGGGAGTGACGATCCCCGTGCATCCCGTGGATCGTCACAGGGCGGAGAGTTCCGCCTGGAGGCTGGGCCTCGGCCCGTTGGTCTCCACCGACCGGTTCCGTTCCGGGAGAGACGGGTCGCCGGATCGAGCGATGCGGATCACAATTGATCTTCCACTTACGACGGGTTGAGAAATGCTGAATCTCTTGATGCAGGCGCAGGCGATGTCGGACGTGGCGGCGGCTTCGGTCGGCGCGGGCTGGGGCGCGATGGGTGCCGGTATCGGGATGGGTCTCGCGCTGATCGGCGCCGGGATCGGTCTCGGCCGGATTGGTGGCCAGGTGGCCGAGGGCATTGCCCGCCAGCCCGAGGCCGAGGGTGCCATCCGCGGTGCCGGCCTGCTGTTCGCCGTGCTCCTCGAGGGTGCCACGATCATCGCACTGGTGTTCGCGCTGCTCTTCAAGCTCATCTGACAACGCGGGAAGCCGGGTTATGATGCTGCCGTTGCTGCTCAGGGCTGACCAGGCCGCCGGGTCCCTCCCGCCGCCGTTCTCGCCCACTTGGGGTTTGTTCATCTGGACCTGGGTGGTGTTCCTGCCACTCCTGTTCCTGCTGTCGAAGCTGGTCTACCCGATGATCGTCAAGGCGACGGTCGAGCGGGAGCAGCGGATCACTTCGCAGCTCGCCGAGGCGGAGCGTTTGCACGGCGAGGCGAACAGTGTGCTCGAGGAGCAGCGGCAGCTTCTCGCCGGTGCGCGGGGCGAGGCCCAGGCGATCATCGCCGAGGCCCGCGCTGCCGCCGAGCGTGAGCGCCAGGTGGGGATCGAAAAGACGCGGGCAGAGCAGGAGGAGTTGCTGGCCCGTGCCCGTCGCGACATCGCGGCAGAGAAGGACCGTGCCACCGCGGAGATTCGTCGCGAGGCGGTGGACATCGCGATTGCCGCGGCTGGCAAGGTGATCGGCCAGCGGCTCGACGCCGCCGATGATCGCCGTATCGTCGAGGATTATCTCGCCGAGATCGGGAAGCGCGCGTGAGGGATGTGACCATCGCCCGCAATTACGCCGAGACGCTGTTCGAACTCGGCGGTCGTGTCGACGGCGGCGCGGAGCGGTACGGCGACCTGATTGAGGAGACCGCGGCTGCCTTCGCGGCGCCCTCGGTGGAGGCGATGCTGATGTCGCCCAGTGTCACGAGGGAACAGAAGGTGAAGATCGTAACCGGGGCGCTCGCCGGTGCACCGAAGCCGTTCGTGTTGTTCATCACAGCGGTGATCAATCGCGGCCGCCAGGTTCTGATCCCGGGGATTGCGGACGAGTATCGCGACCTGCTCGACAGCAAGCTGGGTCGGGTGCGGGCATCGATCACCCTGGCGCGCGACGCCGATCCGCTCACCAGGCAAGTGATCGCCGAGCGACTGGGCCAGGCCATAGGCAAGGACGTGATCGCCGCCTTCGTCACCGACCCTGCCATCCTCGGCGGCACCGTCGTCAAGGTGGGTGACCGGGTGTACGACGGTTCGGTGCGCAAGCGGCTGGGCAGGCTGCGGCAGCAGTTGATGTGAAAAAGCGAGAAGGCGAGAGAGCGAGAAGGCGAGAAAGCGAGAAGGCGAGAAAGCGAGAAAGCGCGGTCTGTGGCCGCTTCGCTCAGGATGACAGACCCCGCTTTCTCGCTTTCTCGCTTTCTCGCCTTCTCGCCTTCTTTGCTTCGTTCCGTCTAGTTTTCCGGTATGACCAGTTCCCCCGGTTCCCGTCGTTCGTTCTTCCGGCAGCTTCTCGGTGATTCCGTGGAGCGGATCGCGCGTGCCACCGAGGATCGGGTGGTCCAGCAGCGCTACGTGCGGCCGCCGGGTGCAATTACCGAGGTGGCATTCCTCACCGCCTGTACTCGCTGCGGGGAGTGTTCCCGGGTGTGCCCGGCAGGCGCGATCCTCACTGTGTCGTCGCGCGGCGGACTGGCGGCCGGCACCCCGTTCCTCGAACCCGACCGGATTCCGTGCCTGGCCTGCGCCGATATGCCCTGCGCCGCCGCCTGTCCCACTGATGCCCTCGAGATCCCCGAGGGCGGTTGGCTCGACCAGCGCCTGGGCCGGATCGAATTCCATCCCGATCGCTGCATTACGTTTGAGGGCAAGCCGTGCGGCGTGTGCGTCGACGTCTGCCCGGTGGGCGAGTCGGCCCTGTCGCTCGACGAGGAGGGCCGGCCGGTGCTCAAGGCCGAGGGCTGCGTCGGGTGCGGTGCGTGCGTGCGCGAGTGCATCACGATACCGTCCTCGTTCACCTTTCACCCACCGGGCAACTGATGGCCGACGTTCCGTTCCGGGTAGACAAGCCGTGGGGATACGAACTGGTGTGGGCGCACACCGAGCAGTACATCGGCAAGACGCTGCACGTGCGTGCCGGGCAGGTATTGTCCACGCAGTATCACCAACGCAAGGACGAAACGATGCACCTGCTGCAGGGCGAGGTGATCCTGCGGCTGTGGGACCATCCCGATGCGGTGCCTCGTGAACGACTGCTTCGTCCCGGCGACTCGGTGCACATCGCACCGGGTGTCATCCACTCGATCGAGGCAGTGGTCGACAGCGACGTACTCGAGGCCTCGACTCCGCATCTCGACGACGTGATCCGACTCAAGGACCGCTACGGAAGGACGTGACCGATGCAGGTGATCATCCCCCTGGCCGGCAAGGGAACCCGTCTCCGCCCGCACACCCACCTGGTGCCAAAGCCGCTGCTCAAGGTGGCAGGACGTCCGGTGATGGACTGGGTGATGGATCGTCTCGACGGACTGGATGTCGAGGAATTGATCTTCATCACCGGTCACCTCAAGGAACAGGTCGAGGAATACGCGCGCAGTCGCTACGCGGTGCCGTCGCGATTCATCGAGCAGCGGGTGCAGGACGGCACCGCCGGTGCTGTCAACCTGGCACGCCCCTACGTGCACGGCCCCGTGATGATCATCTTCGTCGACACGGTGTTCGAGGCGGACCTCGGCGTGGTGCGCGACACCGACGCCGACGGGGTGATCTGGGCCAAGGAAGTGGAGGACTACCAGCGCTTCGGCGTGGTGGTGACCGACGACGAGGGCTATATGACCCGGATCGTCGAGAAACCGTCGACACCGATCAGCAAGCTGGCCAACATCGGGCTGTACTGGATTCGCGACGTCGAGGCGCTGTGGGCCGGCATCGATCACGTGCTGGCCTCGCCCACGGTCAAGGGCGAGTACTTCCTGACCGACGCGTTCCAGCATATGATCGACCACGGTCGGCGGATCCGCACCGCCGAGGTGGCGGGGTGGTACGATTGCGGCCAGTTGGGCACCACGCTGGAGACGAACGGGATCCTGCTGGCCAAGGGAGCGGCCCGACATCCGCAGTTCGGCGACGATGTCCGGATCATCGATCCGGTACTCATCGAGGACGGCTGCACCATCGAACGATCGACCATCGGCCCCAACGTGACGATCGAGACCGGCAGCGTGATCCGCGAGTCGGCACTGGTGGATGCCATCGTCGGTGAGGGCTGTCAGATCAGTGACAGCGAGATCAGGCAGGCGATGCTCGGCGACCGAGTCAGCATCAGCGGCTTCCGCGGTAGTGGATCGATCAGCAGCGACAGCGAGATCACGGGGGATCGGTGAGCAGCATCGACCTGTTGTTGGCATCCTACCTCGACCTGGCTCGCCATCTCGATCCGCTCCGGCATCCCCACGAGGCCCCGGTGGAGGTGCAGGCCAGACTGGGGCGGTTTGATCGGCCGTGGCTGGCGGGGCAGGTCACCGCGCTCCGCAGCATCGCCAACGCCATCGAGGATCTCGACACCGTCGATGCACTTGCCGACGAGGTCGATCGCACGATGTTGCTCGACACCGTGCGCGCCGACATCCGTCGCTTGTCCGAGCGCACCAGTGGCCCCACCGCTGACCCGGGTGGTCCGCTGGGACACGTCGCGGCGGCACTGGACGCGCTCACCGGCGAGGATTTCGACGCCGGACGCGAGGCGGCATTGCGCGCCCGGGTGGGCGAGATACCGGAGTTTCTGGCGTCGCTCCGGGAGGACGACCGGCCTGCGCCGCGCTTCCTGCTCGACGTCGCGGTGCGCACCACCAACGCCCTGATGGAACGACTCGACGCGATCGCCGAGCGACTCGATGACGAGGCGGTTGCGCCGGCACGGGCCGCACTGGCGACTCACCTGCAGTGGCTCACCGGTGTCGAACGGGTCGGCGGCGAACCGGGTATCGGCGAGGACGCGGTCGAGGCCCAACTGCAACTGCTCGGCAACGACCCGATCGGAGTCAAGGGAACGCTGAGACTGCTGGAGCTGCGTCGGAGCGGCGTCGAGCGTTCCCTCGCAGCGGCCGCCTTCGAGCTGGGCTTCGACCGCGACTGGCGCGCCGCGCTTGATGCGCTGCCGGAGATCGCCGAGCTGGAGCCACTGGAACGACTCGATGCGTGGCTGGAGGAGTGGTTGCGGGTGGGCGAGGAGTTCGGCGCGCTGGGGCTGCCGGTGTTCGAGACCCCGCCGCCGCCGGCTCCGATGGTTCACGACCGGGCCACGCTGGCGGCTTGGGCGGTGCGGGCACGCGGCGCGGCCATCCTCGAGGCATCGCGCAGCTTGCAGCGGCAACCGGTGCGGCGTCTGCTGGTGGCGCCGGGACTGAGGCGTGGCTGGGGCCGCACCGTGGCCGCGCTGCTCAAGGACACAGCGGTGCTGGGCTCGCCCGAGCGCCGGTTGGCCTCGGCCGACCTCGCGCTCCGTGACGGGGTGGCGGCCGAGGCGGAGCTGCTGCTCGAGGCCCGGCGAGCCCAGCCCGACGAGCTGGTGGGGCGGATCACCGAGCACACCGGAATGCCCGGCAGCGAGGCGCGCGACTTGCTCGCCGCTGCCGCGGAGGAGCCGCTGGTTGCGGTGGCCGCCGCGCTGGCCCACGAGGGCTGGCTGGAGTGGTTCGCCGAGGACGGCGGCGATCCGGCGGCGTTCATCGCCAAGGCCAGTTCCTCCGGCGGCCTGGCGGTCCCGCTTTCCCGCTGGATCAGCCGGGACGGCTGACAGCCGGGCCAACCTCGCGATACATAGCCAGACAACAATAGCGTAGTCATTTACCCCAGTGGTGGCAAAGCTCGCAGCCACTGGGGTTATCTGGTTTGGTGAGTCGGGCAACTATTCTTGCGCAGATCGGATACCGGTACCGAGATTGTCCCGCGTCTCACGTCTCACGTCTCACGTCTCACGTCTCGCGTGTCACGTCTCACGTCTCACCACAGGAACCCCAGTGTCCGATCTCCACGCAGGTATGCACGAACGTCTCGAGGCGTTGTTCGGTTCTGACACCTTCTCGCGCGAGGTGATGCACAAGCGGTTGCCCAAGGCGGTGTACCGCTCGCTGATCCGCACCATCGACCTGGGGGAGCCGCTGGATCCGGGGATCGCCGATGTGGTTGCTACCACGATCAAGGACTGGGCGGTGGAACGTGGTGCGACGCACTACACGCACTGGTTCCAGCCGCTCACCGGTTCGACCGCCGAGAAGCACGACTCGCTGGTGGCACCGGACGGGCAGGGCGGGGTGTTCTACAACTTCAACGGCGCCGACCTGATCCAGAGCGAGCCGGACGCGTCGTCGTTTCCCTCGGGCGGCATCCGGGCCACCTTCGAGGCGCGTGGCTACACCGCGTGGGATCCGACGTCGCCGGCCTTCCTGCTTCGGAGTGGCGACACGGTCACGCTCTGCATCCCGACCGGCTTCGTGTCGTGGACCGGCGAGGCACTCGACACCAAGATCCCGCTGTTGCGATCGATGGAGGCATTGTCGCGCCAGGCGATGCGGATCCTCAAGCTGTTCGGCACCGATGAGGGAGTGCAGCGGGTGCTCACCACGGTGGGCCCGGAGCAGGAGTTCTTCCTGGTGGATCGCGAGCTGTTCTATCGCCGCCCGGATCTGGTCACCTGTGGCCGCACCCTGTTCGGCGCCAGGCCGCCCAAGGGTCAGCAGCTCGAGGACCACTACTTCGGGGCGATCCCGTCGCGGGTGCTGCGCTGCCTGTCCGAGGTGGAGGAGGAACTCTACCGCGTGGGCGTGCCGGTCAAGACCCGCCACAACGAGGTGGCGCCCGGCCAGTACGAGATCGCGCCGCTGTTCGAGGTGTCGCACATCGCCAGCGATCACCAGATGCTGCTGATGGAGACGCTGCGTCGCGTGGCCGACCGCCACGGACTCAAGGCGCTGCTGCACGAGAAGCCGTTTGCCGGCGTCAACGGCAGCGGCAAGCACAACAACTGGTCGATGTCCACCGACACCGGTGTCAACCTGCTGGATCCGCAGGACGAGACTCACAGCAACCTGCAGTTCCTGGTGTTCCTCTGCTCGGTGATTCGCGCGGTGGACCTGCACGCCGAGCTGGTGCGAGCCTGCGTTGCGTCGGCAGGAAACGATCATCGGCTCGGCGCCAACGAGGCGCCGCCGGCGATCATCTCGATCTTCCTCGGCACTATGCTCACCGACATCCTGAGCCAGATCGAGGAGGGCGGCACCAAGCGCACCCTGCGCGGCGGCACCCTCGACCTCGGAACCCGGATGCCGCAGCTTCCGCGACATTCCGGCGACCGCAACCGCACCTCTCCGTTCGCATTCACCGGCAACAAGTTCGAGTTCCGTGCAGTCGGCTCGACCCACTCGGTGGCCTGGCCCAACACGGTGATCAACACCATCGTGGCGGAATCGCTCGACGAGATCGCAACCGATCTGGAAAAGGCCGTGGGCGCATCACCCACCCCCGCCAAGCTCCAGTCGGCGGTGATGTCAGTGCTCAAGAAGCTGGTGCGCAGCCACAAGAGGGTGGTGTTCGACGGCGACGGCTACGCCGGTTCCTGGCACAAGGAAGCGGAAGCGCGCGGCCTGCCGCATCTGCGCGATTCGGTGGAGGCGTTTCCCGCGCTCAAGAGTCGTCGCACTCTCGACCTGTTCCGCAAGTACGGCGTGCTCGGCAAGACCGAGGTCGAATCGCGCTTCCACGTCAACGTCGAGAAGTGGGTCAAGCAGCTCACCATCGAGGCAGAGACGATGGCCACCGTGGTGCGCACGATGATCCTGCCCGCCGCGAACCAGCACCAGAACCGGCTGGCCCAGACAGTGCTGAGCACCCAGTCGGCCGGCGTCGAATGCCCGGAGACGGTACAGGCGCTGCAGCGCTTCACCGCGCTGGCGGGCGAGGGACGACGCGCACTGCTGGCACTGGAGGCGGTACTGCCTCACGAGGACGATGACACGCTCAAGCACGCGCAGCACATCCGCGACAACGTGATCCCGGCGATGGAAGAGATGCGCCGCTCCTGCGACGTGCTGGAGATGTACACCTCGGCCGACCTGTGGCCGCTGCCCACCTATCGCGAGCTGCTGTTTCTGGAGTAGTGCGCCGCCCCGGGCCGGATGCACTGTCAGGGGCTCGCGCTGCTGCGATGGTCCCGCCAGGATTTGTTGCTTCGGCACCACAATGTCGATGCGGCTGCGCAGCAAAAAACTTGTGTTGCCCAGTGGCTCGTCTGGGGAAATCAGCATCACCAGAGGGTTGGCCGCGATCGTGATGAAGGCACGAGGCTTGCTAAGGTGGTGAACTCAACTCCTACATTCAACTCTGGCTGGTGCATCGTGCAGAAGGTTTTTGGCAGCATCCTTGCGGTCGCGTTGGTTGCGATTGCCACGCCCGCGTCTGCTCAGTTCACTACAGGCTTCGACGAAGTCGCCGCGCCCTGCCTCTTCACGTCAACCGATGAGCTGACCAGTGCATATGCAGCATCCGGGGTGAATTTCAGTGGTGGCTCGATTCTCAACGGGTGCAGCAATTTCACGGTCGGGGCAGCACATTCCGGTGGCAACTTTCTGGCACTCAACTCCCTCTTCACGGTTGCCACCCAGTCGATCTTTTTCGACAGTTCCTGGGGTGCGTTCTCCATCTGGGTAGGCTCCACTGAATCGGCAGTCTTTCAGTTCTTCCTGAATGGTACGGAACAGTTCAACTCGGGCGCTCTCGCTTTCGACCCCGAAGTGTGGGCCTTCTACACGTACACTGGGGGCTGGTTCGATGAGGTCGCGATTACCACAGGTGGCCAGTTCTTGACCTTGGACGACTTGGCTGTGCGGGACCCCGGTGAGCCGGGCAGCACGGTCCCCGAACCGGCCACGATGACGCTGCTGGCCACCGGGATGGCCGGACTGGCTGCGGTCAGGCGGCGTCGGCTGACCGCCTGATCCAGCCAGCGGCAAGGTGGTTTCAGAGCAGGGGCCCCAAGGCACCAAAAGCGAGAAGGCTGTTGGCCCGACCTGAGTGCGCGGCCACAGCCTTCCTGTTTTGTTTTGCGGTCCATCCTCCCGCCGTGCCCCTCTGGCAAGTTGCCGCCTCGGCCACTGGCGCAAATTTGCCAAGTCCTTGTCCTGCAATCACTTGACTCTCCGGTACGCATCCTGCCTGTTGTTGCGGTATGGCTCACACAATCCGCGCAGTTCTGCTCCTGCTCCTGCTCGCCGCGCCGCTTTCGGCGTCATCGCCGGGCTGCCTGCTGGTCAACCCAACCGTGCCCGCCGGGGCATACAGCGGCACTGCCGCGCCATCGGGTGCGCCGGGTGGGGTGTTCGACGATTGCAGCAACTTCGGCGCGACACCCTGGGACATTTCCAATCCGATGCCGCAGGAGTCGCTCTGGTTCGGCGATACCCGGAGCAGCTTCGGCTTCTGGGTCGGTGGCAGCGGTGCAATGTCGTTTCGATTCCTGCTGGGTGGGGAGTTGCAGTACGACACCGGAATGCTGGCCTTCGATCCGGCGGTGGCAACCTGGTGGCAATGGACCGGTGGCTACGACCAGGTCGATATCCGCGGTGCCCACGTGCTGACGCTGTACTTTCTGGACGAACCGGTCGACGACCTGATTGACGCCCGGCAGTTGCAGCCCCTGCTCGGCGCGATGCCCGGGCTGGAAGACCCACTGGCCGCTTCCACCGTGCCCGAACCCGCCACCATCACCCTGCTGGCGAGTGGACTGCTCGGCCTGGCTGGTGCCTCCCGGCGTCGTCGCCTGGAGCGCGAGGGCTGAGTCATCCGGGGGTGCCGCTTGCTGGCCTCCCGATTCATCCGTAGCTTCGCGGGATGTCCTGGTCCCCGTTCGGCAACCGCGAGCCCTGGGCGGCAGGGTCCAGTGCCGCCGCGTCGGCTCCCGCCACGCTCACCGAGCCGCGTCCCGAATCCACTCGGGAGACGCTGTCAGGCAAGGTCGCGCTGATCACCGGCGGTGCGACCGGTCTCGGTCGCGCCGTGGTGCACGAGTTCGCCCGGCTGGGTGCCCGGGTGGCCTTCTGCTGGGTGCCGATGCCGGGTCGCGACATCGAGTCGATGGCGTTGCTCACCGAGGCGGCGCTCCATCACGCCGGCGCGGAGGTGTTCTCCACTCGCTGCGACGTGCGGCGTCGTGACGAAATCGAGCGCTTCGTCGCCGAGCTGGAGGAACGCTGGGGCGGGGTACACTTCCTGGTCAACAACGCTGGCATCGCCCACGACGGCGCGCTGTGGCGAATCTCCGAATCGCACTGGCACGACGTGCTGGAGACCAACGTGACCGGTGCGTTCCACTGCATCGCGGCTTGTGCTGGTCTGTTCCGTCGCCAGCACTGGGGCAAGGTGGTGAACATCTCCGCCCACCAGGCGGAACGTCCCGGCTTCGGCGTGGCCAACTACGCTGCCAGCAAGGCAGCGCTGGAGGCGCTGACTCGTTCCGCCGCAGTCGAACTGGGGCCCAGCAATGTCAATGTCAACGCGGTGGCGCCCGGTTTCATTCACACCGAGCGACTGGACCTGCTGCCGACTGACGTGATCGAGCGGGCTCGTCGTCGTGCGGTGCTCGGCAGGCTGGCAGAACCCGAGGACGTGGCCCGCGTGGTGAGCTTCCTTTGTTCCGACGCGGCCCGCCACATCACCGGCCAGACCCTGGTGGTCGATGGTGGGATGTCGCTGGGCTGATCCATCCCGCCACCGCTTGTCGGGTTAGTTTTGGCGGGTGATGACTTCATCGAGACCCCTGGTTCTGCTGCTGGCACTGGCGGCGTGTTCGACTGCCGCGGTGCCACCGGCCGAGGCCCAGCGCGAGGCCGACGAGGCAGCGCCCACGCCTGCCCTGGCGGTGGCACCGCTGGCCGGTCAGCGGGTGCCGGTGCTGCCGCTCACCCTGCTTGCCGCTGACTCACCGATCGACGAGCAACTCGCCGGCGACCGGGTGGCTCGGCTGGCCTGGGCTGACTCGCTGATCGGCGATGTGCTCCAGTCGCGCGGCCCCGAGGTTACCTGGGTGCTGCCCGACGAGTTGCGTGCCGCTGCACGGCGGGCGCCGGCCACGGTCACCGATCCCGACCGGATGGGTCAGGCGCTGATGCGCGCCAGCAACATCGAAGTCGTTCCCGATCCACTCCGCTCCTACCTGCGCGCGCTCACTGCGATGACCGATGCGCGTTTCGTCCTGATCCCAGCCGCAGCCAGGCTGGCGGCCGACTCGACCGATGGTGTGCGCGCCGAGTTGGCGCTGGTGCTGGTCGACAGTCGCAACGGGGCGGTGTTGTGGCGCAGCCAGCCGGTCGGTCGTGGTGCCAGTGCGCGGGCGGCGCTTCGCGCCGGCATCGCGCTGATCCTTCCTGACATTCAGTAGATACAGAAGAAACCGATGAGCATTGATGTAACCCTGATTGCCGGCGACGGCATCGGCCCGGAGATCACCAAGGCCGCCGTCGCTGTGCTCGAGGCCACCGGTCTCGACTTCCGATGGGACTCGCAGCTCGGCGGCATCGCCGCGGTCGAGGCAGCGGGGGATCCGCTTCCGGCCGCAACACTGGCCAGCATTCACCGTACCCGCCTGGCCCTCAAGGGACCGCTCACCACCCCGGTAGGCAGCGGTTTTCGTTCGGTCAACGTCGCGCTGCGCAAGGAATTCGGCCTGTACGCCAACGTGCGTCCCGCCAAGGACCTGATCCCCGGTGGTCGTTACGACGATGTCGACATAGTGCTGGTGCGCGAGAACCTCGAGGGACTCTATATCGGGCTCGAGCAGTGGGTGCCGGTCGGGGACGACCCGCGCGGTCGCGCCGAGTCGGTGGCGGTGGTGACGCGCGAAGGCTCCGAGCGGGTGGTGCGTTATGCGTTCGAGTACGCGCTCAGGCACGGCCGTCGCAAGGTCACCCTGGTACACAAGGCCAACATCCTCAAGTTCACGTCGGGGCTGTTCCTCGAGGTCGGTCGCGAGGTTGCACGTGAGTACGAGGGACGGATCGAGTGCAACGACCTCATCATCGACAATTGTGCGATGCAACTGGTGATGCGACCCGAACAGTTCGACGTCATCGTCACCACCAACCTGTTCGGGGACATCCTGTCGGATGAGATCTCGGGACTGGTGGGTGGCCTGGGGATGGCACCCGGCGGCAACATCGGCACCGACGCCGCGATCTTCGAGGCCGTGCACGGCTCGGCACCCGACATCGCCGGGCAGGGGATCGCCAATCCGTCGGCACTGATACTCGCCGCGGCGATGTTGTGCGACCACGCCGGCGAGGCCGATGCTGGCGACCGGATAAGGCGCGCGGTGACGGCAACCATCGTGGCCGACAAGGTCCGCACCCGGGATCTCGGGGGGACCGCGAGCACGGAGGAATTCGGTGCGGCAGTCGCCCGGCGAGTGGGCTGACTTTCCCTGCGTCGAGTGCGGCAAGCGGGTCAAGGGCCTGCCGCCCGGTGACCGCTGTCCTGATTGCCGCTGGGCCAGGGAGGAGCGGGCCGCCCGGATCGCCCGGGTGGCGGCACTGGTGGCCGCCGCACTCTACGGAGTGTGGGCGGTAGTGACCCGTCCGGCATCTCCTGTCTGGTCGGTTGCGCTGGGCGTGCCGGCCACCTGGCTCGTAGTTCGAATGCTAGTCTCCCGATTCGCAGTGGAGGTCTTCAAATGAGGCGCATAATGTCGGTGGTTCTGACCGGACTCCTGCTCGCCCCCGGGCTCGCAGCCCAGGAGGCGCCTTCGGCCGCATCGGTCACCCTCTTCTCCAACGGTCGCACCCTGGTGCGCCGCGACCTGCCGGTGCAGGTCCCGGTCGGCAGTTCCACTCACGAATTCACGCTGGGGTTGTTCGATCCGTCCTCGCTGATGGTGCTCGATCCCGGTGTCAGGGTCGATCAGGTCCGCTACGACCCCGCGTTCGACGAGAGCGCGCTGCTTCGGCGCAACGTCGGCGAGCTGTTCCGGATCTCGCAGGGAACCGACAAGCCGATTCTGCACGCGCGACTGCTGGGGGTCGATCCGGAGCGCTGGGAAGTGACCGCCACCGAACCCGCAACCGGAATTCGCGGCATCCTGTTCGGCCGACCGGGCACCCTGCTCTGGAGCGCCGACCAACTGCCCGCCGGTCCGGTTGCCGACGTGACGCTGACGGCGGACCGGGCCCGCAGCTCCCTGCCGGTGATGTACGAGACAATGGGCGGCAACTGGTCGGCGTCGTACCGGGTGTTCCTGGGCAGCGACAGTCGTGTGGAGGGGGTGGCATCGGTGTCGGCCGGTGCACTTGATCTCGCCGATGCGGCAGTGCAACTGCTGGCGGGCGACATCGGGATGAAGGCCGGCGCGCCGATGCCCCGACCGGAGATGCTGATGGCCCGAGCGGCGTCGTACGACGCGGTGGCATCGAACGAGGCGGTGGGCGAGGTGCGGCTGTACACGCTGCCCGGTCGGACCACCTTCGTGCCGGGCGTGATGACGGCGGTGCCGCTGTTCGCGCCGGTGGAAGTGGAGCCGGAATTGCGGCTGTCGATCGGCGGTGCGCTGTCGTACCGCGGCGGTGTTGGTCAGATGCCCGACGAGGTCGAGGTTCCGGTCGAGGTGCGCTATCGCTTCGACCGCGAGCGAGACACTCCGTTCGGCGAGACTGCGCTGCCGGCCGGCAGCGTCAGCGTGTACGACCGCGACAGTGCCGGCAGGATGCAGCTCGTGGGTTCCGGTGCCATCGGGCACACCGCCGCGGGCGAGCCGGTGGAGGTTTCCACCGGATCGGCGTTCGACGTCACCGCGCGGCGGACCCAGACCAGCTACAGCTCGTCGGTTACCCCCGATCCGCGCCGCACCATCGCGACCATCGGGTATCGGGTCGTGGTGCGGAACGCCAAGGAAGAGGCGGTGCAGGTGGAGGTGCGCGAGGATCGCGCCGGTGAGTGGAGCGTGGTCAACTCGTCGGTGGCCCCGGTGCGCCGCTCATCGTCGCGGGTGGTGTTCCCGCTCACCGTGCCGGCCCGCGGCGAAGCGACCCTCACCTATCAGCTTCGCGTGGTGTGGTGACGCGACCGCTTTCACTGCTGCAGATATCGGACGTGCACTTCGGGCGCGATGCCGACCTTGACCAGGTCGCCGCGCTCGAGGCGCTCGCCGCCCAGTTGGCTCCCGACGCAATCGCGCTGGCGGGCGACCTCACCCAGCGCGCCCGTCACGGCGAGTTCCAGCGCGCGCTGGTGCTGGTGCAGTCGCTGCGCAAGGTGGCACCAACCCTCGTGGTTCCCGGCAACCACGATGTCGAGTGGTGGACCACCCCGTTCGGCGTGCTCGGCGCCGCGCCCAAGTACGTCAAGTATCGCCGCTACTTCGGCGACGAGCTTGGCCCCACGCTGGTGGTCGACGGAATGGTGCTGTGCGGTGCGCTGACCAGCTACGGCGTTGCGGCCGGATCGATGACCCACAACCTCAACGATATGGCGGTCAAGGGTCACCTGCCCGCCAGTGAAACGGAGCGGGTCCGGGCCCGGTTCGAGGCGGAGCCGGATGACTCACTCCGGGTGCTGGTGATGCATCAGAACGTGCTGCGTGGCGAGATCTCGCGCCGGATGGGGCTGGCGCGGTGGCGCGGCGCCTGGCGCAACCTGATGGCGAGTGGCGCCGACCTGATCCTTTGCGGTCACGATCATCAGGAAGGTGCCGGCACGCTGCCCGATGGCACCGTCGTGTCGACCAGCAGCACGCACACGCATCGCACCCGCGGTGGCCGGCCGTCCGCTTGCAATGTGGTGTACGCGACCGCTGACACCATCACGGTGCAGCACCGGATCTGGCAGGCCGAGGAGCGGCGGTTCGTGATCGGGCCGGAGCAGCAGTTTCCCCGACCGGTGCGCGGCGCCGGGGTGGAATGATGTCGGAGTCGGTGCCGCTGCAACTCGCGCTCGATCTCGATGCCGCGCCCGAAGCCGGACTGCCGGAGCGGCTGCGCCGGCTGGGACTCCCCGAGCGGGTCAACGTCACCCTCACCCGCAATCGCACCGTGCTGGTGTCGTACGCCACTGCCACCGGCCTGCGCTTGCACGCCGGCTACGCCTGGGCCGGCGACGACGTGCTGGCGGCGATTGTCACCTTCCTCAGGCCGCGCGCGACCCGCGCCGAACGGCTCGCGGCCAGGCGGCGGTTCCTGCGCTTTCCGGTCGACCGACACGTCGCCTCACGAAAGCGGCGTCGGCCCTTGGCACCGTCGGCCCAACACGCACCGCTGGTCGAGCAACTGGTGCGGCTGCACCAGATCCTCAACGAGCGCCACTTCGGTGGTCGACTGTCGTCGCTGGAGATACGGGTTTCGGACCGGATGGAGACGCGTCTGGGCGAGTACCTGGCGGCGATCGAGGGGCAGCCGGCCCGAATCGGGATATCCCACCGGCACCTCAAGCGGCACGGCTGGGCCGCGGTCACCGAGACGCTGTTGCACGAGATGATTCACCAGTGGCAGGATGAAACCGGCCTGCCGCTGGACCACGGCGCGGCGTTCCGGCAGAAGGCGCGCCAGTTGGGTATCCGACCGGCCGCCACCATCCCCGCCGGCCAGCTCCAGGGCGCGGGCAGGCGCATCGCCTGAGGCTGGTACCGGCAGGTCGTGCCCTCGCCCGCTGAATCCGTTATTTTCCCGCCGACCTCAACCCGGGAAGCGTTGAAAATGGCGGGATCTGCCGAATACACCGGAGTCGACTTCTACGACGTCGATTCACTCCTCTCCGAAGAAGAGCGGGCCGTTCGCGACACCGTGCGTCAGTGGGTGAGCGACGCGCTGGTGCCGGTGATCGGCAAGGCCTACGACGAGGCCAAGTTTCCCAGGGAACTGATCCCCGGGATGGCCGAGCTGGGCCTGTTCGGTGCCAACCTGCCCGAGGAATACGGCTGCGCCGGCCTCAACAACGTCGCCTATGGCCTGATTATGCTCGAGCTGGAGCGGGGCGACAGTGGCATTCGCTCGTTCGCGTCGGTGCAGGGCGCCCTGGTTATGTATCCGATCCACGCCTTCGGCAGCGAGGAGCAGAAGAAGTACTGGCTGCCCAGGCTGGCGTCGGGTGAGGAAATCGGCTGCTTCGGACTCACCGAGCCCGACTTCGGCAGCAACCCCGGTGGCCTGATCACCACCGCGCGCGAGACTGCCGACGGCTGGGTGCTCAACGGCACCAAGATGTGGATCACCAACGGTTCGCAGGCCACCGTGGCGATCGTGTGGGCCAAGACCGGCGACATCGACGATCCCAAGAGCATTCGCGGTTTCATCGTACCCACCAACACTCCGGGCTTTGCCGGCAAGGACCAGAAGGGCAAGCTGTCGCTGCGCGCTTCCGACACCAGCGAACTGCACCTGCAGGATGTCCACGTTCCCAAGGATGCGATCCTGCCCGAGGGCCTGGGCATCAAGGCGCCGCTGATGTGCCTCACCCAGGCGCGCTACGGCATCGCCTGGGGCGGCGTGGGCGCGGCGATGGCGTGCTACGACGAGGCCCGTCGCTACGCGGCCAACCGGGTGATGTTCGGCCGGCCGATCGCGGCAACCCAGATCCAGCAGGAACGGCTCGCCGAGATGCTCACCAAGGTGACCCAGGGCCAGTTGCTGGCGCTGCAGCTCGGTCGCCTCAAGGACCAGGGCAAGGCCACGCCGGCCCGGGTGTCACTGGCCAAGCGCGCCAACATCGATATGGCCTGCGAGGTGGCTCGCGAGGCCCGCCGGCTGCTGGGTGCCAACGGCATCCTGGTCGAGTATCACTCGATGCGGCATATGGCCAATCTCGAGAGCGTGTACACCTACGAGGGCACCCACGATATGCACTCGCTGATCCTGGGCCAGGAAATCACCGGGATCGCGGCGTACTGATGACGTGAGACGTGAGACGCGAGACG
>CBFGRM010000042.1:0-16604 GCA_965651205.1 uncultured bacterium | reverse complement strand
GACTCCCCTGCTAGATTGCCCGCGGATGCGACCCTGATTCTCCCGTGAACCCAGACCTGATCACCTGATGCTGAGCCTCGGAATCGTGGGCCTGCCGAACGTCGGCAAGTCGACCCTCTTCAATGCACTCACCCGCGCCGGCGCGTTGGTGGCCAATTACCCATTCGCCACCATCGAACCCAACACCGGCGTAGTCGAGGTCCCCGATGAGCGCCTGGACGCCATCGCCGAGTTCGTGCAGCCCGAACGGGTGCTACCGGCAACAGTCCAGTTCGTCGACATCGCCGGCCTGGTCAAGGGTGCCTCCAAGGGCGAGGGCCTCGGCAATCAGTTCCTCGCCAACATCCGCGAGGTCGACGCAATAGTGCACGTGGTGCGCTGCTTCGCCGATGACGACATTCAGCACGTGATGGGCGCGGTTGATCCGGTGCGCGACAAGGAGATCATCGAAACCGAACTCGCGCTGGCCGACCTGGCTTCACTCGAAAAGCGACTCGACAAGGCAACCCGTTCCGCGCGGACCGGCGAAGCACAGGCCAAGCTCGAGAAGGCCCTGCTGGAGCGACTGGTCGAGGCACTCGGTGCCGGCCGGATGGCACGCACAGTGGAGGTGAGCGACGAGGAGCGGCCGCTGTTCCGGACATTCAACCTGCTCACCGCCAAGCCGGTGCTCTATGCCGCCAACGTGCAGGAGGACGAGCTCACCGGCGGCAACCAGGGCGTCGAGTCGCTGCGGCAGGCGATCACTGCCAGCGGCGAGCAGGCCGAGGTGGTCATCTTCTCCGCCAAGGTAGAGGCCGAACTGGCCGAACTGCCGCTGGAGGACAGGGCGATGTTCCTCGAATCGCTCGGCGTGCAGGAATCGGGACTCGACCGACTCGCACGCGCAGCGTATCACCTGCTCGACCTGCAGAGCTACTTCACCGCAGGCGAAAAGGAGGTGCGCGCGTGGACCGTCCGGCGCGGCGCCAGGGCGCCCGAGGCTGCCGGGGTGATTCACTCCGACTTTGAACGCGGCTTCATCCGCGCGGAAACCGTTGCCTATTCCGACTTCGTGCGGGTGCGCGGCTGGAAGGCCGCCCGCGAGCAGGGGCTGTCACGTGCAGAGGGCAAGGAGTATGTCGTCCAGGATGGCGACGTGATGCTGTTTCGCTTCAACACCTGAGTTCTGACAACGACGATGACGATGACCACCAGAATCCCGCGGCTGACCCGCCTCCCCGCACTGCTAGCTGTCGCGGCCATTGCGTGCGGCGACTCGGCAACGACAGCGCCCACCATCATCACGGCAACCGAGGCATCGATCGCCGCGTTGCCGGTGCTGGTTGCCGACAGCGGCAGCCAGGTGTGCGAGGCCGACGGTTACAGCGCCTGCCCGTTCAACCAGGCCGTCGCCAATCGGCTCGAGAACGGACAGATCGCCATCTGGGAACCCGGCCAGCCGGTGATGCTGCTGACTGCAGGCGATTCCGCGCACACGTTGCTCGCCGATATACCCGATCGACCTTACAACGCGGTGATTGCCATTGCCAGCAGCGGCAGTGATCGCTACCGCGTGCTCGACTATGGCCCCACCTGGCGCGCCATCACCCTGTCAGTCGATGGCACCGTGCACCAGGTCGACACACTGCCCGATCCGGAACCACTCACCTCGATCGGCTTCGTCGGTTCGCGAGTGATCCGGCAGCAGTACTCGGACTGGGACAGCGACAGCTCGGGCCGGATGATCGTCGAGGTGCTCGAGCGCGTCACCGACACCGCCGGCACCACGATCCTCGACGCCCCGGTGGACTGGCTGCGTGGCGGCACCGCAACCCAACCGCCAATACCACCGATGATCGCCGCCAATCCGGTCTGGGCACTGACCACGGACGGTGAACTGATCTGGTCGCCAGGCGACAGGATGCTGATCGAGCGCCGTACCCGTCGCGGAAATGTCATTTGGCGGCTGGACGGCAGCCTGAGCGTGCCGGTTCAACCGGAGGACCTCGAGGCGCGCGAGGCCGCGTTGCGGGAATCATTGTCGGGCTTGCCGCTGGCCGACATCGACTTCGAGATGATGCGCGAGCGATCCGACACCATCCTGCCTGCGGTCACCGGCCTCACCATAACGCCCGCCGGGACGATCCTCGCTGCGGTTGCCACGCCACTCACCGCAGACTCGATCGCCTTTCTCCGAATCGACGCCGCCGGTCAACCCACCGGGCAATTCAAGCTGCCCGGCGACCATCGAGTGGTGCTCGCCGACGGTGATTCGCTGCTGGTGCTCCGCAAGCTGGGCGAAACCGAATTGCGCGAGGTGCGCTGGCTGACGTTGCGCCCAGCGGATTGACTCAAGCGGGCAACCGGCCCGCTACGGTGTGGCGGGCCTGGGCGGCGCCAGCGGTCTGATCAGGTCGAACCGGGCGATGTGGAGGTTGAGTCCGGCGCCGGCGCGAATCCCGGCCACCGGATTCTGGACGTTGGGACCGATCGGCAGCCTGAGCCTCTCCCGCCCGTCGACCGACAGGGTGAGCTGGTCGCCCTGGTGCATCACCCGCATCACGTACTGCTTGATCTCCTTGCCGTCGTGCGGCACCACTGAGGTGTCGCTGGTCCACGGCGCCAGCGTGACGGTGTCGCTGCCGGCGATGACGGTGGCGCTCACCTGACCATCACGCCGGAGCAACAACCGCAGTTCCCCCGAGTGCTCGCTCTCGGTGGTCGGCAGCAGCGCGATGCCGACACCCTCCCCGCTCGGCTCGGGAAACAGGAAGAACTCCATCTCCACCCCCCAGGCCCCGCTCATCGGGTGGGGCGTGTCGGGAAACAGCGTCACACCCTGGTTGGTAGTGGTCAGGTGCCAGCCCGGCGGCATCTCCTGGTATGCCCACGCACCCGGGGCCAACTCGCGTACCGGTTCCGCCTGTGACCGGTCGAGATGGTAGGTCCATCCGGTGGGTGCCTGGGCGTGGAGCATCGGTGCCACCGCTACGGCAGTGACTATGCAGAACAGGCCTGGGACGTGTTTCATCGGGACGCCTCCGGGTATGGATGATCGGGCTGGCATCAACGATACACCGGTGGCTCCAAGGGAGCCTCATCGTCACTTCCCCCCAGGGCGGAGTGACGAATGCCCTTCAATGGGCACCGCATCCCAACCGGTGCCGGTTCCGCGCCACCCAGCGATACACCCGCTCCGCCAGCGGACGGGCCAGTGGAATTCCGAACACCCAGGAGGCCATTCGCCCCCGGGGCAGCAGCCCGATCACCCGCTCGACCGCCTCGGCGCCCCGACTGACCTGGCCATCGGGTGCCACCAGGTGGATCGACTCGGCCAGTACCTCCGGACTGATACCTGCGAATCGCACCCCGACCTCGGGATCGCCCGAGGCGAGGATCTCCAGCCGGTCGGCCAGATCCCGTCGCTCCAGATGGCCCACCATCCGGCGACAGAAGCTGCACTCACCATCATATATCAGCGTGTACCTACCGCGGTCTCCGAACATTCCGGCAATCTACCCCGCTTGCCCAGCACGCTGGCTGGCCTTAAGATTGACGGCTGTCAAAATTCATCCTCCTCGGGGCCGCACCGCCCCGGGGCGAATCCTCAAGACCGAAGGAAGGTGCCCGTGGTCCGCACGTATGAGGCGGTGTACATCTTCGACCCCAGCCTCGAAGAGTCCGCCATCACCGAAAAACTCGACAGGTTTCACGCCCTGATCCCGCAGGCGCCGGGCGAAGAGATCGCCCTGACGCAGTGGGGCAAGCGGACGCTTGCATATCCGATCAATGGTCGCGAGACCGGTTGGTACGTGATTGCCAAGTTCAACGCCACTCCCGACCAGCTCCCCGAGTTCGAGCGCGTGCTCAAGCTTGACGAAGAACTGATCCGCCACCTGATCGTGCTGGATGAGGGCGCCCGGATGTCGACCGCGCCTTCGTCGCGCGACGGTGAGGAGGACGAATAATGGCCCGACCCAACAAGACCTGCGCCATCTGCGAGAGCGGCGTCAGGATCATCGATTTCAAGGATGAGCGGTTGCTCTCCCGGTTCCTGACCGAGCGCGGCAAGATCCTGCCGGCCCGACTCTCGGGAACCTGTGCACGACACCAGCGGCAGCTCTCGACCGCGATCAAGCGGGCTCGCGAAGTGGCGCTGCTGCCCTACATCAAGGGCTTCGGGGGCTGACCTCCGGGTCGGCGGCACCCGTCGACAGCACCGGAGGCGGCCGCTGGTCAGTGCCGATCCTGCTGCTCGGCTACCTGCTGGCGGGGCCCAAGGGATTCGTCCTCGGGCCACTGGCCCTGCTGCTGTTCCTCTCCCGTCCGCGCACGCTGCGGGAGTGGTTGTGGATCGGGGTGAGCGTGGCGCTGGCGGTGGCACTGCTGCGGCTGCCGGCGACGCTGAGTGAACGAACGTTGCGGGCAGCCGCGGCGTTCTTCACCGGGGCATTCGTGATGACCTCGCTGGCGGGTGTCCGGTCGCTGCTGCACCGGACCCTGACCGCGATCGGGATAGCGGTGGTGGCAGTGGTGGGATGGTTCGCAACCTTGGGGCTGAGCTGGTCAGACCTCAGGGAATCGATCATCACCTCGCAGTGGGCGCTCTACCGGCTGCTCCTCGATGACCTGCCGGAGCAGATGCCCACCGCGATGGAACTGGATTCCGGGGTGCTGCACGGCCGGGTGGCCGAGCTGACCCGGGGGATCCTCACCACGGTGGAGTTCTGGCCGGCGATTCACGCCGTGCTGGCGTTGGCTGGTGGCTGGCTGGCGTGGACCTGGTACCACCGGGTCGCCAGCGAGCCGATCGGCACCCGACCGGTGCCATTCCGGGAATTCCGGTTCTGGGATCACCTGATCTGGCTGGTGGTGATCGCCGGGGCCGCATTGTTGATGGGGCTGCCGCCCACGGCAGATCTGGTGGTGAGCAACCTGTTGTTGTTCCTGCTGGCCCTCTATGCTGGTAGAGGGCTGGCCGTGATCCAGACCGCACTCCTGCCGGCGCCGCGTGCGCTGGCGGTGTTGCTGTCAGTTGCCAGCATCGTCTTGTTACCATTGGCCCTGATGACGGTCACCCTGATCGGGATTGCCGACACCTGGCTGGACCTGCGGCGCCGGATGGCGCCGCCAGAAGGAGCACTGTCGTGATCGAACTGATTCTGCGCCAAGCCGTTCCCTCGCTCGGCAAGCCGGGCGACCTGGTTCGCGTAAAGCCGGGTTACGCCCGCAACTTCCTGCTGCCCCACGGCCTGGCCTTCGAGGCGACCGAGGGCAACAAGAAGCGCATCGCTGCCGAATCCAAGGCACGGGCCACCCGCGAGGCCGCCGAGCGCGCCGAGACCGAGGCACTGGCCGGCAAGCTGGGCGGGGTGACCCTCGACTTCAGTGCAAAAGCCGGCGAAGACGGCAAGCTCTTCGGTTCGGTGACCTCCGCCGACATTGCCGAGCGGCTCGCCGCTGCCGGTTTCGAGATTGACAAGCGCAAGATCGAGCTGGAGCACCCGATCAAGGACCTCGGGGCCCACGTCGTCGCGATCAAGCTGCCTCACGACGTCCACGCCGAGGTCAAGGTGAACGTCAGCGCCGAGGAGTGAGTTGACGCTGCCGGCTGCACGCTTCGACTCCGGCCAGGGGCCCCTTCCCGCGATCGTGGCAGATGCCGTACGCGCCATCGAGTCACGCAAGGGCGAGACGATTGTGGTGCTCGACCTGCGCGGTCTGAGCGATGCAGCCGATTATTTCGTGATCGCGTCGGGGACCTCCGACGCGCACGTGAGGGGCATTGCCGACGGGGTGATGGCCGCGATGGCCGAGGCAGGCCAGCCAGCGCTCCACGTCGAGGGCCTCGGCTCCGGGCGCTGGGTGCTGCTCGACTTCGTCGACGTGATCGTCCACTTGTTCCACCCCGAGACCCGGGCATTCTACCGCCTGGAGCGTCTCTGGCAGGACGCGCCGCAGCTTCTGCCGACGCCGTGACGTTTCCGCCGTCCGAAAGGTCGATCCGTATGCGACGTCCCGCCACCACCCTGGCTTTTCTCGCCGCCCTGCTGCTGCCAGTCACACTGCCGGCGCAGTACTTCGGCCAGAACAAGGTCCAGTACACCAAGTTCGACTTCCGGGTCCTCGAGACCGAGCACTTCGACGTCTACTACTACGAAGCGGAGCGCCAGGCAGCCTACGACGTGGCGCGAATGGCGGAGCGTTCGTACGCCCGCCTGTCGCGGATCCTCCGGCACGAGTTCCGCGAACGCAAGCCGATCATCCTCTACGCCTCGCATTCCGACTTCCAGCAGACCAACACCACTCCCGGCGAAGTGGGCGAGGGCACCGGTGGCTTCACCGACTTCCTGAAGCATCGCAACGTGATGCCGCTCACGGGATCGTACGCCGATATCGCCCACGTGCTGCAGCACGAGATGGTGCACCAGTTCCAGTACGATATCTGGGCCGGTGGTCGCGCCGGCGGCGGACTGCAGACGCTGATCGCGGTGAATCCGCCGCTCTGGTTCGTCGAGGGAATGGCCGAGTACCTGTCGGTGGGCCCGGTCGATCCCAACACCGCAATGTGGCTGCGCGACGCGGCCGCGGAAGGCAAGCTGCCGACGATCCGGCAACTGGAGACCGATCCGCGAATCTTCCCGTATCGCTTCGGCCAGGCGATCGTGGCCTACATCGGCGCCCGCTGGGGCGACGAGGCGATCGGGGCCATCCTCGCCGCGTCGCGGAGCGGTTCGCTGGAGGGCGCATTCCGCCGCGTGATCGGGCTCGACTTCGTCCAGCTCGGCGACCAGTGGCGCGACGCCACCCAGAAGGCGTACCTGCCGCTGCTCGGCCAGCAGAAGCCGGCCCGCGAAGTGGCGACGCCGGTGCTCACCCAGGAGCGAAGCGAAGGAACGCTGCATCTCGCACCCGCGCTGTCGCCCGACGGCACCCGGGTCGCCTACTACAGCGAGAAGGATTTCTACTTCGTCGACCTCTACCTCGCCGACGTCGCCACCGGAGAGGTGATCCGCCGCCTGTTCGAGAGCACCTGGAGTTCCGACTACGAGACGTTCAGGTTCATCAACTCCGCAGCGAGCTGGTCACCGGATGGCCGGTTTCTCGCGGTCGCCGCCAAGCGCGGACCGCGCGATGACATCCTGATCATCGACGTCGAAAGCAATGGCGAGGAGCGCCGGATCGAGGTCGACCTCAACGGCGTCACCACGCCGTCGTGGAGTCCCGACGGGACCAAGCTGGTGTTCACCGGATACGACGGCGGCTTGTCGGACCTGTTCATCGTCGACGCCGACGGATCCAACCTGCGGCGCCTCACCAACGACCGCTACGCCGATATGCACCCGGTCTGGTCGCCCGACGGCCGCACCCTCGCCTGGGCCACCGATCGCGGCCCGGAGACCGACTTCGACCTGCTGACTTTCGGCAATTTCCGGATCGCGACCTACGACCTGGCCAGCGGCCGGATCACGCTGCTCGACAGGATGGACACCGGCAAGAACGTCAACCCGCAGTGGGCGCCCGACGGTCGCTCGCTGGCCTTCCTCTCCGACCGCACCGGCGTCACCAACGTCTTCCTGTACGACTTCGAAGCGAACGACGTGTTCCAGATCACCGACCTGTTCACCGGTGCACAGGGGATCACGCCGCTGTCGCCGTCGATCTCGTGGGCGCGCGGCGCCGACAGGCTGGCATTCGTCTATTTCGAGGACGGCGACTACGACGTTTACGCGCTCGACAATCCGCGCGCGCTCAAGGGTGCCCCCTGGCAGCCCACCGAGCCGGTGACCATCGTGGCCGACCGGCCCCCACAGGTGGACACCACCGTGGCGGCCGACGGCGGCCAGGCCCTCTACCGCGGCGTGGAGGGTCAGTTGCGACCGGCCGACGTGATCGTCGCAGTGCCTGACTCGCTCCGGCCGCCGCCGCCACTGTCGATCGTGGCGCTCAACGACTCAGCGTCGCTCGGGCTGCCCGACACCAGCAGCTTCACCGAACGGCCGTACAAGGTCAGCTTCTCGCCCGACTACGTGGCGCGCCCCACGATCGGTTACGTGCGCGACAACTTCGGCAACGGCGTGTTCGGTGGCACCACGATCACGCTTTCCGATATGCTGGGCGACCGGCAACTCATCTTCTCCGGCTACATCAACGGGAGGATCGAGGAGGCGCAGGTCCTTGCGGCATACACCAACATCTCGCGTCGCCTCAATTGGGCCGTGGGCATCCAGCAGGAGCCGTACTTCTTCTACGAGGGCAGTTCCGTCGAACGGATCGATGCCTTCGAGAACGTGCTCACCACCGACGTGCGCCGGATCGTGCTGCGTTCGGCGTTCACCCAGGCTGCGTATCCCTTGTCACGCTTCCGCCGCATCGAACTCGGCCTGCGCGGCACCCTGGTCGACGACGCGATACTGCACCTCAACGAATACTACGACCCGATCTCCGGCTTCTACACCCGCGACCCCGAGGTCGTGCGCCAGGGCCTCGGCTCCGCCGGCTACATCCAGCCGTCGCTCGGGTTCGTGGACGACAACTCCCTGTTCGGTTTCGTGGGCCCGATAATGGGACGCCGGGCGCGCTTCGAGGTCGCCCCCACCTTCGGTGGCTGGAACTACACCCAGATCACCGCAGACTATCGCCGCTACGACCGGTTGTTCGGACCGTTCGTGCTGGCATCGCGGGCACTCTATTTCGGACGCTCGGGCAGCGACGCGCAACGCTTCGCACTCTTTCTCGGCTACCCCGACCTGCTGCGCGGCTACACCACCGGATCCTTCCGGCGCAATGAGTGCCTCAACACCGCTGTCGACCCGACCACGGTCACCGGTTGCGGCGCGCTCGACCAGCTCGTCGGCACATCCGTCGCCGTAGCCAACCTGGAACTGCGATTCCCGTTGCTCACCCCGCTTTGGGAATGGGTGCCGCCCTTCCTCCCGCCGATTGAAGGCGCGCTGTTCTACGACGCCGGCGTGGCGTGGGATGCCAATTCGAGAGTGGTCTTCCGCAACCGACGTGAGGGCGAGTCGCCGGTGGACGTTCGCGCACCGCTGCGGAGCTGGGGGGCATCAGCCAGGGTCAACCTGTTCGGGATGATCATCCTGCGCTTCGACTACACCAACCCGATCCGGCGTCCCGGCACCTCACCATTCTGGACGATCTCTCTCGGGCCTACATTCTAGGCGTGAACCGGATCCGATTTCTCCTCATCGCCCTTTTCGCGGTGGGACTCGTTGCCTGCGGCGATGACGCCGAACCCGCCGGCCCGCGCGAGCTGCCAACCGGCCTGCCCGACGCAGGTGTCCTGATGCGACTGCCCTCCGATGGCGGCCAGGCACGGCTCTACCGCATCGATTCGCTGACCGCTGTCGACTGGGATGGCCCCTCTTCGCTGCCTGAAATCAGTCGGGCGCTCGGCTTCGACCTCAATGACCAAATGGTCTACGCCGTCACCACCGACACCGTGGTGATCGGAATCGACCTGCTGGCGCGCCGTTCCCGCGCCTACCTCGCCAAGGCCAATCACCTGAGCGGTACCGCCGACGGGGTGGTTCTGGGCCTGGATTCCGCCCGTCGGCCGCTGCGATTCTCCAACCGTGACCTGACCACCTTCCGGGCCACCGTGGGTGGCGGAGCCGATGTCCGCCTGGTCCGAGCCCAGGGAACCCGGCTCAGCGCCTACGCGCCCGGCAGCCGGTCGCTCCAGTTGATCGGCGAGGACGGCGAGTTGCATCGCTACGATGTTCCGGCCGGCCATCTCGCCTCGAGCTGGTTCGGCGACATCCTGGCGATCACTACCGATTCCGGCCTGTCCCTGGTGCAACCCAGTCGGGAGATGAACGATTTCGTCGAGCTGGGTGGCACCCCTATTTCGAGTGCGTTTTCTCCCAGCGCACACCGGATCTACGTCGCCCGTGCCCGGGGCGACGTAGTGGTGCTCGATCGCTTCAGCCGCGACGAGCTGGCTACCATCGACCTGCCCGGCGCGCCGCGGGAGCTGCGTCCGGACCGGTCGGGACGCTGGTTGCTGGCTCGCGCCGAGGTAGGTGACTCGGTCTGGGTGGTCGACCTGGTCAGGGGTGGTCTGGTAGCAACCCTGCCGCTGCCCTGGGCCGATGATCTGCCCCTGGTCTCTGGCGGCCGCTACCTGCTCGGCCGCCAGGGTGCTGACATTGTCTCGTGGAACCTCATCAGCGCCACGCCGACCCGGGGTCCCAGTCTGGAGGACGCGGCAGAAGACGTGTTCCTGGCGCTCGACTGGCGGCCAAGGGGAATGGAACCGACCCGGCCTACCGTAGAGGTGGCTACCACGACCGAAACACCGGAACCCGAGCCAGACACCGAGGTGGAGGCCGATCCGGCCGTGGAGGCCCCTGCCGAAGCGGTCGACGGTGAGTTCTACATTCAGGTGACCTCGTCACAGAACGAAGGTTATGCCAAGGCGCTGGCCCGCCAGCTCAGCGAGATCGGCTTCCGGACCCGGGTCCGGGATCCCGAGTCCGAGGGCAGCGGTTATCGGGTTCTGGTAGGCCCCTACCAGAGTCGAGACGAGGCCGAGGCCGACGGGCGGCGCCTGGGCAGGCCCTACTTCATCACCACCCCGGCAAACCCGGCCCCGTAGGGCAGATAATCCTGCTATTTTGCGGGGTTCCGGCCGCTGCCCAGGAGGGCACGGCCCAGTCCTGATTCACACCGATCCGCAGGTCCGATGAAGCTCACCAAGCTGGAGTTGACCGGCTTCAAGTCGTTTGCCGATACCGTCACGATCACCTTCGACCAGGGTGTCACCGCCATCGTCGGACCCAACGGCTGCGGCAAGTCGAACGTCTCCGACGCCGTCCGTTGGGTGCTGGGCGAACAGTCTGCCCGACTGCTGCGCGGAGGCAAGATGGAGGACGTGATCTTCCAGGGTGCGGCAACGCGTCGCCCGGTCAACGTCACCGAAGTCTCGCTCTACCTCGACAACAGCAACGGCGAACTGCCGACGCCTTACACCGAAGTCGTGATCACGCGCCGGTTGTCGCGTTCGGGACAGAGTGACTATCTGCTCAACCGCAACAACGTACGCCTGCGCGACATCCAGGACCTGCTGCGTGGCACCGGCCTGGGCAGCGATGCCGGGGTCGTGATCGAGGCCAAGCTGATCGACCTGCTGCTCTCCGATCGCGCCGACGAACGTCGCTCGTTGTTCGAGGAAGCAGCGGGTGTCGGCCTCTATCGGGATCGTCGCCACGCCACTTCGCGTCGCCTGGAAGAAACCGCAACCGACCTGCAGCGCCTCGAGGACCTGATCGCCGAGGTGCAGTCACAGTTGCGCTCGCTGGCACGACAGAAGGGCAAGGCGGAGCGGCACAAGGCCCTCTCCGAGGAACGCTTCGCCGTCACCATCGCACTGGCTCAGCGTCAGCTAGTGCAGCTCGCCGAAGATGCCGTGAGCTTCGAGCGACGTCACACCGAACTGACAGCCGCGCTGCCGCTCGCGCGCGAGCGGCTGGCAGCGGCGGAGACCGACCGCGAAGCCGCAGCCGCTGCCCGCGCGACGGCGGAGCGCCATCGCAGCACCGTGGTCGACGACCTGGCCCGTGCCCGGCTCGAACTCGGCCGCCTCGAGGGCGACCTTGCGGTTGCAGCGGAACGCCTCGGCAACGCCGCGGAGCGGCGCCAGCGCGCCAGCGCCGAACGCAGCGATCTCGAAGCGCGGCTGCAGCAGGCACGCATCGATCTCGATGCCGCCAGCAGCGACGCCATCATCGCCGAACAGGAACTCGCCAAGGTTCGCGAGGAACTGGCTGGCCGCAACGCGGCGGAGCAGCGAGGGCGCGAAGGGGTGATCGCCGGCCGTGACGCCGTGCGCCACGCCGAACAGGCGCTCCAGCAGCACGCCGAAACCCACCAGCAGCTCACTGGCGAACGCAGCGCCCTCGAGGCGGAACTCGCTTCGCTCGGCGAGCGGATCGCACGCGAGGAGGCCCACACCGCCCAGTTGACGCGTGATCGCGACGAGATCATCGCTGGGCTGGAAGCGGCACGCCGCGCCGGCGCAGAGCGTGCCGCCGAGTCGATGGCGGGAGCGGCAGCCGCCGAGCAGGCTCGCGCAGGACTGCGCGACACTCGCGCCCGCGAGGCACGCGAAGTGGCCGCCCGGCGCGGCCTGGAGGCAGAGCTCGCCACCCTCACCGCCCGCAAGAGCGCATTGGAGGCACTGGAGCGCGACCGTGTGGGTATCGCACCGGCCGCAGCCGCATTGCTGGCCGAGCGCAGTCGCTACGGCAACCGGGTGCTAGGCACCCTGGCCGATCACGTTGGTGCCGAAGGCGACGATGCCGAACTCGCCGAACAATTGCTGGGTGACTTCATCCACGCGGTGCTGGTCAAGGATGTGGAGACAGTCGACGAGATTCGCGAATGGCACCAGCGCGAGCAGCCGGGCACGCTGATCCTGCTGCCGGTGGAACCGGGGCCTGTGGGCGCCAACGGTTCCGGCGACCCGCGGCTCAGGGTCGACGCGGTGGCGGCGCCGTGGGTGGCTGCACTGGTGGGCGGCGCCGTGCCGCTGGGAGGTGGTCGCGGTATCCGGCGCGCCGACGGTTCGATCTGGCTCACCGGCGAGTCGGGTTCCTCGGGACCGCTGCGTCGTCGTGCCGAACTCAATGAACTCGGCAAGCGCCTGCCGGACATCACTGCCGCGCTCGCGGAAGCCGAGGCACGCCTGGCAGCGACCCACCAGGAGCTGGAACGACTGGATGAGGCAGCCACCGCTGCCGAACATCAGGCCGCCGTGCTGCGGGAAGCGGAGCGTCAGGCGGCTGCCCTGGTCGATGACCACAACCGCCGCCTGGGCAACTTCGAGCGTGACATCGCCGAGATGGAATCACAACTGGCCCGGCATCGCGAGCGTCGCGAAACTGCCACCGCGCGCCACCAGGCAGTGGACACGATGTTGGCTGCCGGTTCGAGCGAGCGCGAACGACTCGATCAGCTTCTGGCCGCATCGCGCACCGAGCTGGTGTCGC
The DNA here is from genome assembly GCA_965651205.1 of uncultured bacterium. Taxonomy (GTDB): domain Bacteria; phylum Gemmatimonadota; class Gemmatimonadetes; order Gemmatimonadales; family GWC2-71-9; genus Palsa-1233. Next base: position 3,609 of record CBFGRM010000042.1, on the reverse strand, counting down.
TCGAGGCCGCGCAGGAGGTTGCTCGGGAGGCACGCACCGAATGGCAGGTCCAGGAAGCGCATCTCGCGGCGCGGCTGCGTGCTGACCAGGAAACGGTGGAGCGCGCAAGTCGGCTGATCGCCGAGGCGGAGCGACTCGGCAAGGAGCGAGCTGAGGAAATCGCGCGTCTCGAACAGGACAGCGAGCAGCTCGAGGCGCAGCGGGCCGACTGGCAGGAAAGCCGCGACGAACGGGCCGCCGCACTGCTTGCGCTGGAGACTGCCGCTGGTGAGGCGACCGGGGCGCTGCAGGCCGCGACCAGTCGCCTCGACGCTGCCGAGACCGCGCTGGCCGAGGCCCGACAGCTGGTCGAGTCGATGACCGAGGAGCACCACTCGCTTGCCGTAGGTGTCACCGAGGCCAAGGCCGAGCGCCGCCGGGTGGTCGAACGGGTGGAGACCGAGTGGAAGCGACCGTTCGAGGATCTGGTCGAGATCGCACCAGCAGTCGACGCCGACCTCGCCACGCTGGAAGAGGAAGCCACCAGGATCGCCGACACGCTGGAGGCGATCGGAATCGTCAATCCGCTGGCGATGGAGGAGCACGCCGAGGAATCGAAGCGGCTCACATTCCTGCAATCACAGCGTGATGACCTGGTCGCGGCGCGGCAGTCGTTGCTGCAGGCCATTCGTGAAATCGACGGCACTGCCAAGGCCCTGTTCCTGGAGACGTTCGAGTCGGTGCGCACCAACTTCCTGAGCGTGTTCCAGACGCTGTTCGGTGGCGGCGAGTGCGACCTGCGGCTCTCCGATCCCGACGACCCGCTCGAGGCGGAGATCGAGATCCACGCCGCACCCCGCGGCAAGCGCACCCAGCGGATCCACCTGCTCAGCTCGGGTGAACGCACGCTGGTTGCGGCGTCGCTGCTGTTCTCGATCTACCTCACCAAGCCATCGCCGTTCTGCCTGATGGACGAGGTGGACGCTCCGCTCGACGACGCCAACGTCGGCCGGTTCCTGCGCCTGCTCGATGAATTCAAGACCGACACGCAGTTCCTGGTCATCACCCACAACCCGCGCACGATGGAAGCCGCCGACTCCGTCTACGGCGTCACAATGCAGGAACCCGGGGTGTCCACCATCGTGGGCGTCCGGTTCGGTGACAACGTGGTCGCGGCCTGAACCGCAGAAGAGAAAGAATCCAGATGCTGATCGTGATGAAGCCGGACGCCACCGAGGAGCAGATCGACAACGTGGTGCAGTGCATCCGGCAACTTGGCTACGAAGCCCGGCCGATGCCGGGCCGCCAGCGTACCACCGTGGGACTCGTGGGCAACGACGGCAAGGTGGATGACAGCACCGTCGCCGGGTTGGCCGGCGTCGCCGAGGTGATCCACGTCTCCAAGCCGTACAAGCAGGTGTCGCGGGAATGGAAGCCCGAACCCACCAGGATCGCACTTCCCGACGGCACCAGTGTCGGTGGCCGGGAGGTGGTGGTTATGGCCGGTCCGTGCTCGGTGGAGAGCGAGGCGCAGATCCTCGAATCGGCGCGGATCGTCAAGGAAGCCGGTGCGACGGTGCTCCGCGCCGGCGCCTTCAAGCCGCGCTCGTCGCCCTACGCATTCCAGGGCCTGGGCAAGGAAGGACTGGAACTGCTGGAGCTGGCCCGTGCGGAAACCGGCCTGTTGATCGTCACCGAGGCAATGGATCCCCACGGACTCGAGCTGGTCGCGGCGTCGGCCGACATCATCCAGATCGGCGCGCGCAATATGCAGAACTACTCGCTGCTCAAGGAATGCGGCAAGGCAGGCAAGCCGGTGCTGCTCAAGCGCGGCCTGTCGGCCACCATCCCCGAGCTGCTGCTGTCGGCCGAGTACATCCTGGCCGCGGGCAACCCGAACGTAATCCTCTGCGAGCGGGGTATTCGTTCGTTCGACACCACCACCCGCAACGTTATCGACCTCGCGGCTATCGCCGTGGTGCACGGCCTTTCACACCTGCCGATCGTGGCCGACCCGAGTCACGGCACCGGTCACCGAGAGATGGTGCCGCCAATGGCTCGCGCGGCGATTGCAGCCGGTGCAGACGGGTTGCTGGTGGAAGTACACCCCAATCCGGAGCGGGCACTGTCCGACGGCGGCCAGTCGTTGTTCCCCGGCCAGTTCGACCGGATGATGCGCGAGGTCACCGCCATCGCCGAGGTGATCGGCCGACAGGTGGCGGCTCCGGTAGGTGCAGCGACGTGATCCGTCTGCTGCTGACCAGCGTCCTGGCGGTCGCTCCGCTCGCTGCCCTCGTCGCCCAGGCAGGCAACACACCGTCTGCCGACGCGATAATGGAGCGGGCATCGCGGGCCTACAAGGCGCTGAGCAGCTTCCAGGCGGACTTCCGGCAGCGGATCGACGACCCGCTGGTCGAGCAGGGCGAGTCGCGCGGCACTCTGTACCAGCGTGGTGCCAACCGGTTTGCGATGCGGTTCACCGAACCGGCCGGCAGCGCCATCGTGATCGACGGCACCGCGCTCTGGGTCTACCTGCCCGAAGACGACCCGCGCAACGTTCGCAAGCTGCCGATGCCCGGCGAGCCGGTGTACAACTACAACCTGCTGGCCTGGTTGCTGGATCGTCCTTCGGAGAAGTACCGCGCCACTTGGCTGCGCGAGGAATCGGTCGATGGCAACAAGACCGACGTGCTGCTGCTGGAACCAACCGTGCCCAACCTCGGCTTCCGACGGGCCACGGTGTGGATTGATCGCGCCTTGGGGCTGCCGCGTCGGTTCGAGTTCGACGAGAAGATCCTGATCCGCACCGTCAACCTCTCGCGGATCCGCACCAACGGCACGATACCCGCTGCGATCTTCACCTTCCGGGTGCCGCCAGGCGTGCGGGTGGTCCAGTAGCCGGGCCGCTGGCGGGCTGGCGATGCCGAATTCAATTGCGCGCCTCACGCTCCGTTCTGAGCCAACAAATCGCCTTGTTCTGGAGGACGCAATGAAGACTCATATCGCCTTGCTCGTGACAGCCGTGTTGTGTGTCGTCGCCTCGCCTCTTGTCTCACAGGATGGCAGCCCGAACTCAACGGGTGAAATCCGGTGCCTCGGAGCCGAGAGTGTTCAAGCGAGGTTGCTGATCAAGACGGTCAGCCGTATCGGCACTCGGGATGCAAGAGGCTATCAGGAGTTTCGTGAGCGCACGCTAGCTGGCATCAAGATACTTCCTGATTCGATCACAATGATTGCAGACCCCGCGATCTGTAGCAAGGCGCACCAGCTCATCGCTAACCATATTGGTCAACCGGGTGTCGCTCGCAGCAATTCGGTCGCTGTTGTCTATGTTGCCGGCCGGTATGTAGCCAGATACAGTCACTTCGCGCCAGCCATCGATCACGACGTAACAGCGACCTATTTCTTCGATCCCGAGTTCACCGGAATACTTGCGGCTCTGGCGTCGTGAAGGAACTCGCCGCGCTCGCGGAAGCCGCGGCACGCCTGGTAGCGACCCGCCAGGAGCTGGTCGTCCGGGAGCTTGCTTTCGAAGGAGCAACACTTGATACCGCATCCATAGTCGTGGTGGCGGATCCCGCGATATGTGGCCAGGTATTCGCATTTCGCACCTGCCATCGATCACGAGGT
>CBFGRM010000041.1:0-17612 GCA_965651205.1 uncultured bacterium | reverse complement strand
CCCCTAACGGTCGGGACGATGCGGCGTTGGTGCCAAAGTTGTGCCGGAGCGGACGCCTCACGTCTCACGTCTCACGCCCCACGTCTCACCTCTCACGTCTCCCCTACCAACACATATCTCCCGCTGAACTCCGCCACCTTGGCCCCGGCCGCGTCGCGGACCATCACCTGCACCTCCAGCCGAGCCCGGCCGTGGCGCCGGTGAGTCTGCACCGCCTCCTGCCAGGCTGTCCCGGCCGGGTGTTCCACCTCGGCCATCACGTCGCTCCTGGCCGGATGGAGGTAACGGATCGACGAGTCCTGCACCAGCAGCGTGGCGTCGATGCCGTCTCGTTGCATCATCAGCCACACCGCGCTCCAGCCGGCCAGCGTCGCCAGCGCGGCCATCGATCCGCCGAAGACCGTGCCCTGATAGTTGCGGTTGGGGTCCAGTGGCATCCGGAGCGAGAGCCGGTGGTCATCCAGCTCCGCGACCGTGATTCCCAGTGCGCCGGTGATCGGCATCCAGTCGGACCAGACCGATTCGAGATCCTTACCGTTTGATGGCATAGCGAAAAGTACCGAGATCCAGGATCGGTGAACCGCCCCGGCTCTCCGTTCTCCGCTCTCCGTCTTACCTTTCAGCGATGCCGCCCGTCACCATCCTCGACCATCCCCTGATCCGCCACAAGCTGTCGCTGCTGCGCGATCGCCAGACCACCTCGCGCGACTTCAAGCAGTTGGTGGGCGAGATCGCTGCGCTGATGACCTACGAGGTGACCCGCGACCTGCCCACCGAGAGCGTCCAGGTCGAGACACCGCTGGAGACTATGACCGGCCAGCAGCTCACTGGCCGACTGGCGCTGGTGCCGATCCTCCGCGCCGGACTGGGGATGGTAGAGGGGATCCACCAACTGATTCCCAGCGCCCGTGTCGGCCACATCGGACTGTTCCGGGACCACGACACCCTCCAGCCGGTGTCGTATTATTTCAAGGTGCCCACTCCGGTTTCCGAACACCGTTTCCTGATCCTTGATCCGATGCTGGCCACCGGCGGATCCGCGATAGCCGCCGCTACTGCGCTGCGCGAGGCCGGCGCCGAAGAGGTGATGCTGCTCTCACTGGTTGCTGCGCCCGAAGGCGCGGCGGCCTTTGCCGCTGCGCATCCCGACGTGCCGGTGTACGTTGCAGCGATGGACCGCCAGCTCAATGATCACGGCTACATCCTGCCCGGTCTGGGCGACGCCGGTGACCGCATCTTCGGAACAAGATGACAACTCGCACCCTGTCCTTCTTCGGCGGCGCCGCCAGCACCACCGGCTCGATGATCCTGCTCGAGGCCGCAGGCACCAGGGTGCTGCTCGACGCCGGCCTGTTCGAGGGCGACCTGGCCGAGGCAGCCGCCAAGAACCGCGACCTGCCGCTCGATCCCGCCAAGGTGGACGCCATCCTGCTGTCGCAGGCGGGTCTGGCCTATGCCGGTCGTGTTCCGCAACTGGTCCGGCACGGTTTTTCGGGTACGATCTACGCCACGCCCGCCACGCGCGACCTGGCCGCAGTCCTGCACACCGAGACCGCGCTGGCGCACGCCGCCAGCGACGGTGAGGCGCCGTACGAGCTGAGTGATGTGGTCCGCGCCCAGGAACTCACCGTGGGACAGCCGTACCATCGCGCCGCCCACCTGCGACGCAACCTGGTGTTCGAGTTTGCCGACGCCGGCCACATCCTCGGCTCGGCCACCATCGAGCTCCGGACCGGCGAGGGAGGCTCCCACCGGATCATCTATTCCGGCTGCCTCGGCCGTCCGGGCTCATCTCTGCTGCGCGACCCCGAGCCGCTGCCGGGCCAGGTCGACACGCTGATCATCGGCGGTCCGTTCGCGCACGCGCGCCACCGGATGTACTCCGACGCACAGGCCCGACTGGCCGAGCTGATCACCGGAACCGTCGAGCGGGGCGGCCAGTTGATCGTGCCGGCGTCGAGCATCGGTCCGGTGCACGAATTCATCCGCGCGGTCCAGGTGCTGTGGCGCCGGGGCGCGATCCCCGAGCTGCCGGTATGGCTCGACACTCCCGCGCCGATCTCGCTCTCGACCGTGCTGCGGCTGCATCCCGACGCGATTCCCGACTTCGAGAAGGCGTATCGCGACGGCGAGGGCGCCTTCGACAAGTCGCTGATCCGCTACGGTGCCGGCGACGGCCGAGCCGAGCTCGACGCGGCAACCGGCCCGGCGATCATCATCGCGCCCAGCGAGATGGGTGACACCGGACGCTCGGCGCACCACCTGCGTCGTTGCCTGCCGGATACCAGGCATACCGTGTTGCTGCTGTCGTTCCAGGAAGAGGGATCGGTGGGGCATCAGCTCCAGTCCGACGCCACCGAAGTGATGATCGAGGGCGTGCCGGTCGAGGTCAAGGCGCACATCGAGTCGCTGCCGGGCTACAGCGGTCACGCCGACGGCGAGGAGCTGCGCGGCTGGATCCGCTCGCTTCAGGGACCGATCCGTCGCGCATTCGTGGTGCACGGCGACGACCTGTCGGTGGCGATGATGGTCACCATCCTGCGCGAAGAAGGTGTGCGCGACGTCATTGTGCCGCGCGAGGGGGAGTCGTTCCCCTTCTGAGTCGGCAGACCCGCCGCTGGGTGATCGCCGTCGCGATCGGCACCGGCGCGCTCTTCCTGCTCTCGTTCCTGACGGTGGTCACGGTGTCACGGATCGACCAGCGATACGCCGCCGACGCGATCGTGGTGCTGGGCGCGGCGCAGTACGACGGCCGACCATCGCCGGTGCTGCAGGCGCGACTCGACCACGGTGCCCAGCTCTACAACGAGAACTGGGCCGACCTGATCGTCGTCACCGGCGGTATTGTCGAAGGCGACCGGATGAGCGAGGCCACCGCCGGCAGGCAGTACCTGGTGAGCATCGGCATCCCGGCAGAGGCGGTTGTGGTGCAGTCGGAAGGCCGCAACACCGCCGGCTCGATGGACGCGGTCGCCGACTGGTTGATCGGTCAGGGCCACCACCGGGTCATCCTGGTCAGCGATCCGTTCCATCTCGCCCGTCTCCGACTCGAGGCCAGCAGACTAGGACTGGAAGCGTGGACATCACCGACCACCACCTCGCCGATCTCTTCCAGCTTCCGCACCGAACTCGAGTATTTCCTGGCCGAAGCCGTCAAGCTGCCAGTCCTGGTGGCAAGGAGCCTGTTGCCGTGAGCAATCCTTCAGTCACCTTCTGGGGCGCCGCCGGTCAGGTGACCGGCTCGTGTCACCTGCTCGACATCCACGGTCGGCGGGTGCTGCTCGACGCCGGCCTTTTCCAGGGGCATCGCGAGGAATCGCGACGGCTCAATGCCGAACTGCCGTTCGATCCGCGCCAGATCGACAGCGTGCTGCTTTCGCACGCCCACATCGATCACGCAGGCCGCCTGCCGCTGCTCGCCGCGCGCGGCTACGACAAGGCGATCCACGCCACCCCGGCCACTCGCGATCTCTGCGCGGTGATGCTGGCGGACGCAGCCCATATCCAGGAATCGGACTTCGAATATCTCCAGCGCAAGGGCAAGGTCGGGCCGGCATCGGAACCGCTATACACCACCGCCGATGCGACCAGGGTGCAGGAGCTGATGCACGGCCATCCCTACTGCCGCGAATTCAAGGTCGACGGCACCGAGCTGCGCGCCACCTTTCACGACGCGGGTCACATTCTCGGCAGCGCCAGCGTGGAAATCACCGGTTCGCGCGAGGGCGATCCACGGATCGTGTTCTCGGGTGACGTCGGTCGCTGGGACCAGCCGATCATCCGCGACCCGGCACCGCCCAGGGGACCGGTCGACGTGCTGATCATCGAGAGCACCTACGCGCTCAAGTCGCACGGCACCATCCGCGATGCCGACGACGACCTCGCCAGGATCGTCTCGCGCACCGCGGCACGTGGCGGCAAGGTGCTGATTCCGGCGTTCGCACTCGGGCGCACCCAGGAAATGGTCTACGCACTGCACCAGTTGCTCGACGAGGGAAAGATTCCCGCCGTTCCGATCATCGTCGATTCGCCGCTGGCATTCGGCGCCACCGAAGTGTTCCGGATGCACCCGGAAATCTTCGACAAGACCGAATCGATGATCAGGGCCGACTCCCGGATATTCGATCACCGGATGGTGCGTTTCACGCGGAGCGTCGACGAATCGAAGGAGATCAACACGATGTCCGGTCCGGCGATCATCATCGCCGCCAGCGGAATGGTCGAGGCCGGCCGGATCCTGCACCACCTGATCAACCACGGCGACGACCCCAGGAACACCATCCTGTTCGTCGGCTTCCAGGCGGAACACACGCTGGGCCGCCGGATCCGCGAGGGAACGCCGCCATTCCGGATCTACGGCGAGGAGCGCAGCATTCGCGCCGAAGTCGCCACCATCGACGGCTTCTCCGCCCACGCCGACTCCGGCGAGCTGCGCCGCTGGGTCCGCGGCCTGGGTGGCCCGATCAGGCGCGCCTTCTGCGTCCACGGCGAACCCGAGGCGCTCGACGGGATGAAGCAGATGCTGCTCGATGAGGGCGTGGAGCAGGTGGAGATCCCGAAGCACGGACAGAAGTTCGACATCTAGAAGGGAGAGGGGAGAAGGGAGAAGGGAAAAGGGAGAAGGGAGAGGGGAGAATGACACTGCTATCCAGCCGCCGCGTCCATTCCGGCCGGGTCGTTTCGCTCGACATCGACACGGTCGAGTTTCCCAACGGCAACGTTGGCGAACTGGAGATGATGCGTCATCCCGGTGCCGCTGCCGTGGTGCCGTTCCTCGATCATCCCGACAGTGAGGATCCGCGCATCATCCTGATCCGCCAGTTCCGTCACGCCACCGACGGCTGGCTGTGGGAGATCCCGGCCGGGCGACGCGAGGCCGACGAGCCGCCGCTGGTGACGGCAAATCGTGAGCTGGAGGAGGAGACCGGCTACCGGGCCGGCAAGATGAAGCACCTGACCTGGATCTGGACCACGCCGGGATTCACCGACGAGGTGATCCATCTCTACTCCGCGTGGGAACTGTCCGAGGGCGCCACCGCGCACGAGGCGGACGAAGTGCTCGAACTGCACACCTTCCGTCGCTCGGAGGCGGTCCGGATGATCTTGCGCGGCGACATCACCGACGCCAAGACCACCGTTGCGATCCTGATTGCATCGCGACCTGGCTGACGGCTCGCGCCGCTTCACCGGGACGGATAAGATACAGGGATGGCACGCCCGCTCACGCCCGACCGCCTGGCTGCGGCGCTCGACAAATCGCCGATCGCTCCGGTGTGGTACATCCACGGCAGTGAGACGATTCTCAAGGACGAGGCGATCCGCACCATCATCGACAAGGTGCTGGACCCCTCGCTGCGCGATTTCAATCTCGACCTTGCCTCGGCACAGCAGGCCGCTCCCGACCAGCTCGCTGCACTGTGCGCCACGCTGCCGATGATGGCCGAGCATCGGCTGGTGATCCTGCGCGACATCGAGGCGTGGAAGCGGAAGAGCAAGGCCAAGCAGGACGCGGTGGACTATCTCGCATCGCCCAGCCCGGACACGGTGCTGGTGATGGTGCAGGGAAACCCTGATGCGCCCGACGCCGAGCTGGCCAGGCTCGCCACCCAGGTCGATTGCAGCGCGCTGGTTGGGGACGCACTCGACGGTTGGCTGGATGCCCGACTGGCCAGCGCCGGCATCACCCTCGATGATGACGCCCGAGAGCACCTGCTGCGCGCCACCACCGGCGACCTGGGCTTGCTGGCCGCCGAAGTGGCCAAGCTGTCGGGCCTGGCCGGCGAGGGGTCACTCCACCGCGACACCGTGGCCGCGCTGCTCGGCATCCGCCACGGCGAAACCCTCGACGACTGGCGCGACGCGGTGCTGGCCGACGACCTCGCCACCGCCACCAGGGTCCTGCCGAGGATCCTCGAACAGCCCGGTGTTTCGGGGGTGCGACTGTTGCTCACGCTCGGCGCATCCCTGTTGGTGATGCAGTGGGCGCGTGCCACCGCGGAGGCGCGCCGGATCAAGGGCAGGTCGCTGGCCGAGGCGATCAAGCAGGTGCTGTTCCAGAACCGGCCCCTGGTGGGCAACTACCACAGCTTTGCCAACACCGCCGCTGCCAATGTCGGCCGCTGGTCGCTGCCCAGACTGAGTGCCGCAGTGCAGGCAACCCTGGCAGCCGACGTCGCACTCAAGAGCACGACAATTTCCGACGAGGAGGGGATCCTCACCGATCTCGTCCTCAACCTTGTGTCCAGCAGAAGGAAGAAGGCAGCGTGATGGTGTCGGGTCGCCTGGTCGGCGCAGTGTTGATGACAGTTCTCCTTGGTGCACCGGCGGTGCTGACAGCCCAGGATCCGGCGATGCCGTCGTCGCCGCGGTTTGTGGAGATTCTCCGACTGGCGCAGGACGGACGCGCCGACAGTGCGCGCGCCGCCATCGGCGGCCTGCTCACCGCCATCCAGCCCACCGATCCCGACTTCCCGGAGGCGCTCTACACCGCGGCCACCATCGCATCGTCCGGCGAGGAGGCTCGACTGCTGTTCTCGCGCGTCGCCGTGGAGCACAATCGTTCGGCCTGGGCCGACAAGGCGCTGCTCCGGCTGGCACAACTCGACTACGGCACCGGCGACACCGAGGGCGCGATGAACAGGGTGCGGCGCCTGATGGCCGATTATCCCACCTCGCCGATCCTGTCGTCGGCCGCGCTGTGGGGAGCGCGCGCGGCGTTCGAGCGCAACGAGAATGGCCAGGCCTGCGAGTGGCTGGCACGCGGTCTCGCGCACGTGGGCGATCACGTCGAGCTGCGCAATCAGCTCGCCTTTGCCGAACAGCGCTGCCGCGGCAACGTCACTCCGATCACACCGGTGCGGACCCCGGAGGAACGGCCGACAGACCGGACCCCGGTCACCCAGCCCACGCCGACTCCGGCGCCGGTCACGCCGCCACCACCGCCGCCGGCACCCGCGCCGGAGACCCGGGCAGAGGGACCCTGGCGGGTCCAGGTGGCCGCCATCAGCGACCCGACATCGATCCGGCGGGTCGAGGGGATCATCCGCCGACTGGGCCTCACCGCCTACCGGGTTCCGGGCCCCAATGGCCTCACCAAGATGCAGGCCGGACCATTCGACAGCCGGGAGGCGGCCAGTGCCCGGGTCGCGGAGCTGACCAGGGAAGTGGGCGGCAAGCCGTTTGTCACCAGAGCCGTGAGTCCAGACTCCTGAGGGCCGGCGGGCCGGTGGCCGGCGGGTCGGTGGGCCGGTGGATCGGCGGGCCAGTGGCCCGCCGCTGGATCTCCCCTTCTCCCCTTTTCCCCCTAGTTTCCCGCCGTGTCCACTACTCCGCTCCTGGCCCAATACCGTGAGATAAAATCGCGTCACACCGACGCGATCCTGTTCTTCCGGATGGGCGACTTCTACGAGATGTTCTACGAGGATGCCCAGGTGGCTGCGCGCGTCCTCGGCATCACCCTGACCGCCCGCGGCGACGGGGTGCCGCTGGCCGGAGTACCCGTCAAGGCGGCCGCGGGATACCTGCGCCAGTTCATCGCGGCCGGCCATCGGGTGGCGATCTGCGAGCAGATCGAGGATCCCCGCCAGGCCAAGGGCATCGTCAAGCGCGCGGTGATCGAGACAATCACGCCGGGCGCGTTTCTCGACGAGGAATTCGTCGCCGGTTCGCGCAACAACTGGCTGGTTGCGGTCGACGGGGATGGCCTGGCCGCACTCGATCTTTCCACCGGCGAGTTCATCCTCGAACGGATTTCGTCCGACGGGCTGGCAGAGGCGCTCGGCAGACTCGCCCCCGCCGAGGTGGTGCTCCGCGACGACGCGGACGACCCGCCACTCGACGCGGCGGTGCTCCGCACCAGGCGCGACAAGTGGGAGTTCGATCCCGAACTGGCGCGCGAAGAGTTGCCGCGAAAGCTCGACATCGCATCGCTGGACGGGCTCGGACTGGAACCCGGAGACAGCGCAGCGATCGGTGCGGCCGGCGCCCTGCTGAGATACGTCGCCGACTTGCAGCCGGCAGGCCTGCCGCATCTGCAGCGCCCCGCAGTGCGCCGAGGCGAACAACTGTGCTGGGTCGACGAGATGACCCGGCGCAACCTCGAACTGACCGAGCCGCTCCGCGCCGGTGCCAAGGGCGTCACCCTGTTCGAAGTGCTCGACCGCACGATGACGCCAATGGGTGCGCGCCTGCTCAGGCAGTGGGTGGTGTCACCCCTCCGCGACATCGCCCGCATCAATGCGCGCCACCAGGCAGTGGAGCAACTGGTCGCCGCCGACCGGCTTCGCGCCCGACTGCGTGAGGCCCTCGACGGAGTGCGCGATGTCGAGCGGCTGGCCGCCCGCGCCGCGGCCGGCAGGGCCAGTCCGCGCGAGCTGGGTGCGCTGCGCGATTCACTGCAACGGATTCCGGCCGTGGGAATTGCGCTGGAAGAGCTCTCAACGAACGGAACTAATCCAACAGCGCCCGAAAGGGCGCGGAGGGGCCGCGCTCTTTCGGGCGCGGCTGGAGGGAGCGCGGCTGGAGGGGGCGCGGCTGGAGGCGATCTCCTCCGATATGCGAGTTCCACGCTCGATCCGCTCGACGATCTCGCGCTGGATCTCGCAGCGACCCTCACCGACCGACCGCCGATCACGCTGGCCGATGGCGACGTGATCCGTGCCGGTGCCGATGCCGAGATCGACGAGCTGCGTCACCTGCGCGACCACGGCAAGCAGGCACTGGCCGCGATTCAGCAGCGCGAGCGCGACCGGACCGGCATCCCGTCGCTCAAGGTCGGCTTCAACAAGGTGTTCGGTTATTTCATCGAGGTCACCCGCGCCAACCAGGCTGCGGTGCCCGAGGATTACGAGCGCCGCCAGACTCTCACCAACGCCGAGCGCTACGTCACTCCCGAACTCAAGGAGTACGAAGCCAAGGTGCTCGGCGCCGAGGATCGGATCGCCGAACGCGAAGCAATGCTGTTCACCGCGCTGCGGGACCGGATCGGTGCTGCGATTGCGAGGATCCAGGGCAGTGCGGGCTTGCTGGCCAGACTCGACGTGCTCGCGTCGCTGGCCGAAGTGGCAAGCAGCGAGCAGTGGACCAGGCCGACATTGCACGAGGGACTCGAACTCACGCTCGAACGCTCGCGACATCCGGTGATCGAGCGGATGATGCCGCGGGAAAAGTTCGTGCCCAACGACATTCACTTCGACGAGTCGACTCGGGTGTTGCTGGTCACCGGCCCCAATATGGCCGGCAAGAGCACCATACTGCGGCAGATCGGCGTCTGCGTGCTGCTGGCGCAGGTGGGTGCATTCGTGCCGGCGCGGAAGGCGCGGATCGGCATCGCCGATCGACTGTTCACTCGGGTTGGCGCCAGCGACAACCTGGCACGCGGTCAGTCGACCTTTATGGTGGAGATGAGCGAGACCAGCGCGATCCTCCACAATGCCACCGAGCGATCGCTGGTGCTGCTCGACGAAATCGGCCGCGGCACCAGCACTTACGATGGTGTTGCGATCGCCTGGGCAGTGACCGAACATCTGCACGACCGGATCGGTTGCCGCACGATGTTCGCGACCCACTACCACGAGTTGATGCAGTTGCCGGAGAAGTTGCAGCACGCCCGCAATTGCAACGTGGCGGTCAAGGAGACGGAACACGGCATCGTGTTCCTGCACCGGCTGGAGCCGGGCGGCACCGATCGCAGCTACGGCATTCACGTGGCGCAACTGGCCGGACTGCCCGGGCAGGTGGTCGAACGGGCCCGCGAGGTGCTCGGCACCCTGGAAACCGGACATCGGATGGTGCCCGGCCGGCCGCCGCAGGATCCGGATCCCAGTCAGCCGTCGCTCTGGGACCCCGCACCAGCGCCGGGATCACCTCGACCCGCGGCGCCGGACCCGGTGAGCGAGCGACTCAAGGCGCTCGACCCCGACCGGATGACACCGATCGAGGCGCTGCAGGAACTGGCCCGACTCAGGGAGGGGCTCGACCGGAAGTGATCCCGGGTCGGGGCTGACCGCGCGTAGTCGGGAGTACCCCGACCACGAGGCCTGGATGTCCCCTAGATACCTGACAGCCCTGTTGCTGGCGCTCGCCTGCATCTCCTGCGGCTCCTCCACCTCGACGACGCCCCCGCCCCCGCCGCCGCCTGCGCCGCCACCGCCGCCGCCTCCACCTCCACCTCCGCCCCCGCCGCCGCCAACCGCGGCATCGGTCACCGTCGCACCGGCCAGCCTGACGCTGGAGGTGGGCGAGGAAGGCTCACTCGCCGCCACCGTAAAGGACGCCGCCGGGTCGACGATCAACGCAACGGTCGCCTGGTCCTCCAGTGCCAGCACGATCGCGTCGGTGAGCAGCGCCGGGAAGGTCACCGCGGTGGCGCAGGGTTCGGCCACGATCACCGCCAAATCCGGCACCGTCTCCGCCACTGCGTCGGTAACGGTCAACACTGCACCGGTGGCCTCGGTGACGATCGGGAACGCCGCACCCGAACTCGAAATCGGCACGCCGCGAACCCTGACAGCCACGGTCAGGACGGCGAACGGGACAGTCCTGCCCGACAAGACCGTCACCTGGTCAACCAGCGACGACGCCATCGCATCGGTATCGCAGACCGGTGAGGTGACCGGCAAGAATCAGGGTTCGGTGGTCATCACCGCGACCTCGGAGGGCATTGCAACCACCAGCTCGATGAAGGTCAACACCCGAGACGGCTTTCTCACTGCGATCACCGACTCGCTCCGCGCGGCGTTCAATGCTCCGGCGATAGGAATTGCGATCACCACCCGCACCGGGCTGTTCGGCAAGGCAGCCGCCGGGGTAAGGACCGCATCCCTGCAGGCGGCTGCGACAACGGAAGACCTGTGGCACATCGGATCGAACCTCAAGGCGATCACCGGCTTCGTCGCGGGGATCGCCGTGGAGCAGGGGCATATCACCTGGCAAACCACCCTGGCTGAGGCGTACCCCGAGTTCTCCGGCACGATGCTCCCCCAGTACGCCAACGTCACCCTCCTGATGCTGCTCGGGCACGGTGGCGGCATCATCGCCAACCTGCCGCCTGGCAGCACCGTCCCGGGTGGCGGAAGTCTGGCTCAACAGCGAGCCAACATCGCCAAGTGGGCGACCTCGCTCACGCCGGTGGTACCGATCGGCGAGCATCACTACTCGAACGTCGGCTATATGATCGCGGCGAATATGGTCGAGCGAGCGATGGGGACCAGTTGGGAAAACGTGATGCAGAACCAGTTGCTCGGCCCGCTCGGTATCACCGAGTTCGGCTGGGGACCGGCGCCGTGGAATGCCAACCAGAATCCGATCGGACACCAGTGGACCAGCGGCTGGGTCGAGTGGCCCGGGGTGGACAATGAGCCATATCTGTCCGCGGCGGGAAGGTCGCACTGGTCGCTAGAGGCCTGGGCCCGAGTGGCACAGGAGATGTTGCTGGCCGACCAGGGCGGTTCGAGCCTGGTCGGGGAGAACAACGCCCGACTGCTGACCTCGCGGGTCACCAATATCGGTGGGTATGTCTACGCCGGCGGTTGGATCCTGGTGTCCTACCCTTGGACAGAGGGTCGGGGGGTCAGCCACGACGGTTCGAACACGATCAACTACGCCAGGATAGAACTGGCGCTGGACCGCGGGGTCGGTGTTATGACGGTGACCAACTTCACGGACGCCTCCGGCAACCTACGCCATATCGACCTGGTGAGCGCCCTCAGCGACCGGCTCTGGGCGTACTACGAACTGCACGGAGATTAGCGACAACCTGACCGGGGCGGGGAGCGGCCTCTCCCCGCCCCGGTCAGGGCAGCGGAATTGGCGGCGATCAGCAGGTTGCACACACTGCCTCGGCCGGCGGATGGGATCCCTGTCCCGGCTGTGACGAGCCGTGGGCGGACGGATCGGGAAGGATTCATCTCTCGCTCAAGGACTGGTCGAGGTTGGGTAAGGAAATCCTGCTCGCCCGCCGCAGTCTGTCGCCACTGCTTGCGCAAGACGAACTGTGGGTGCTGACCACGGGCATCACCCCGCTTGAACCCTTCCGATCATACGCCTACGGATGGATCGACTGGCCGACTGCCTACTGTGCCAGAGTGTTGCACCGCGGGTTGAGTTCGTTCAGCCAGTCACCGCGGTGGTATCGCTGGCAGAGGTTGTGGCATTCCTGGTTGTCATCAACGCCGGCACCACGGGCGGCGAGTCCGACGAGGCGTTGAATGCGTTGGCAGCCGTTCTGCAGGCGATCGACTTTGCGGCCGGGGCCACTACCCTCAGGCAACTCGCCCGTTAAGTTCCTCGTTATGGTTCGCACGACCTTCCTTCTGGCCGTCCTGCTGGTCGGCTGCGCCGGTGATGAACCCGACTCCGATCCGGCCGCCATCACTCCGCCGGTCCCGATCGCGGGACAGGATCCGATTCCCTATCCCGCGGAGCTGTTCAGCGACCGGGTCGAGGGCGAGGTGATGCTCTATGTGGTGGTCGATTCTTCCGGTGCGGTGATCCGTGACTCGACCCGGATCGACGAATCCAGTGGGCACAATGCCTTCGATGCCGCAGCGTTGCAGGCTGCACCCACGCTGCGATTCACCCCGGCCCGTCGCGGTGACACCGCGATCACCGCGCCGATCAAGGTACCGATCCGGTTCCTGATCCCCGATTCACTGCGCGACTCGACCAACTCGTGAGCGAGTTGCCCCATCCCAGGCCCTACTCCTCGATCCTCGAGACGGTGGGCGGTACGCCGCTGGTGCGCCTGGGCAAGGTGGCCGACGGGATCCGGACGCCGGTCTATGCCAAGGCGGAGTTCTTCAATCCCGGCGGTTCGGTCAAGGACCGGATCGGTGCGGCGATCATCGCCGCCGCCGAACGCGACGGCACGCTCCGTCCCGGCGGCACGGTGGTCGAGGGCACCAGCGGCAACACCGGTGTCGGACTGGCGATAGCGGCGGCACTCAAGGGCTATCACTGCATCTTCACGATGCCCGACAAGATGAGCCAGGAGAAGGTGCGACTGCTGCGCGCCTTCGGGGCCGAGGTGGTGATCACGCCGACCGCGGTGCCGCCCGATCACCCCGAGAGCTACGTGATGAAGGCCAAGCAGATCGCCCGCGACACTCCCGGCGCCATCCTCGCCAATCAGTTCTACAACCAGGTCAATCCCGAAGCGCACTACGCCACCACCGGACCCGAGATCTGGGCCCAGACCAGCGGCAAGGTGACCCATTTCATCGCCGGCGCAGGCACCGGCGGCACGGTGAGCGGCGTCGGTCGCTATCTCAAGGAACAGAACCCGGCGATCAGGGTGATCGCCGGTGATCCGGTCGGTTCGCTTTATACCGGCTTCCACCGCACCGGCACGCTGGGCAGCGACGGCGCACCGTACAAGGTCGAGGGAATCGGCGGCGACAAGATTCCCGACACGATCTGGTGGGATGTGGTCGACGAGTTCCGGCAGGTGAGCGACAAGGACGCGATGGCGATGGCGCGCAGGTTGGCGCGCGAGGAAGGGCTGTTCGTCGGCGGATCGAGTGGCGTCAACGTGCTGCTGGCGCTCGACGTTGCCCGCGAGATCGACGACCCCGACGCCTGCGTGGTGACGATCCTGGCCGACACCGGCGAACGCTACCTGTCGAAGGTGTTCAACGACGACTGGCTGCGCGACAATCAGTTGCTCGATTCGCCGCGTGACACGGTGGCCGCACTGCTGGCGCGCCGGGGTGTCGACGCCCCCGAGCTGGTGCAGGTTGCGCCCGCGGCGCAGGTGCGGCAGGCACTCAACCTGATGAGCACCTTCGACGTGTCGCAGGTGCCGGTGATGGACAACGGCCAGCAGGTCGGCGCACTGATGGAGGCCACCCTGATGCAACGGGCCCTGGAAGAGCCGGCGCTGCTCGATCGCGCGGTGCGCGACGTGATGGACGCGCCGCTCCCCGAGGTCGAGCTGTCGCTGCCGCTGGAGCGGCTGGCGTCGCTGCTCACCAAGGACTCGCCGGCCGCCCTGGTCCGCAGCAACGGCGCCGTGGTCGGGATAGTCAGCCGCTACGACGTGCTCCGGGTGATGATCGGCCGCTGAGCCGGCGCCGGGTTCGACAGTCGTCAACCTTCCGTGGTATCGTTGGGGATGCAACCGCTCTACCCGCTTGCCGCGCTGCTGATCCTGGCCCTCGCCTGTGCCCCGGTCGAGCCGCCTCCCACCGACGTCGAGGCGATCTCGTTGCTGGGCGACACACTCCGACGGGTACCGCTCAGCGAAGAACTGCAGCTCCGCTACGAGGCCAATCTCGACACCGCGCGCGCCCAGTACGCCCGCACCGACCTCACCCCGCAGGACTCGGCCGAGGCGCTGATCTGGCTCGGCAGGCGAACCGCCTACCTGGGTCGCTACCGCGAGGCGATCGACATCTTCAGCGAGGGCGTGGACCGCTTTCCCGACGACGCGCGCTTCCTGCGTCACCGCGGTCATCGTTACATCACGGTGCGTGAGTTCGATCGCGCGATCACCGATCTGGCCAACGCCGCGCACCTGGTGCAGGGCCGGCCCGATCAGGTCGAACCCGACGGTTTGCCCAACGCACGCAACACGCCGACATCGACCCTGCATTCGAACATCTGGTACCATCTCGGCCTGGCGCACTATCTCAAGGGCAACTTCGAGCAGGCGCTGGGCGCGTATCAGCAGGAAGCTGCAATCGCCGACAACCCCGATATGCTGGTGGCAACTTCGTGGTGGCGCTACCTCACCCTCAGGCGATTGGGTCGCAGGGCCGAGGCCGACTCGGTGTTGTTGCCGATCAACGATTCACTCGACGTGATCGAGAACCAGTCGTACCATCGGTTGTTGCTGCTGGCCAAGGGCGTGCTGCCGATAGACTCGCTTCAAGGCAGCGACGGCGACGCACCAGCGGATGCGGCAGTGCGCTATGGTATTGCCGCCTGGCACCTGGTCGAGGGCCGGCAGGAGCGAGCCGACTCGCTGTTCCGCGAACTGATCGACGGCGACAACTGGGCGGCGTTCGGCGTAATAGCCGCCGAGGCCGAACTATCTCGCCCGCGAGCGATAGCCCGCGGACTACCCTCCCACCCGAGGCCGAAGGGCCGCGGACCGTGAGAATCGCGGTCCTCACCGGCGGCTCGTCGTCGGAACGTGCCGTGGCCCTGGCCTCCGCTGCGCAAGTGGTGCGGGCGCTGCGCCAGCGGGGACACGAAGTCGTGGTGGTCGACACCACCAGCGGCGTGCTCGATGCCGCGACCGAGGCGAAACTGCTTGCCACCGGAGTGCAGGCAGCGCCCACCGACCTGGTCACGCTGGCTGCCGCCGAGCGTGCGACATTGTTGGGAGGACTGCTCTCGGACCCGCGGGTTCGCGGTGCCGACATCTGTTTCCTGGCGTTGCACGGTGGTCGCGGCGAGGACGGCACCATCCAGCACCTGCTCGATCTGGCGGGCCTGCGCTACACCGGCGCCGGTGCGTTCGCGTCGGGACTGGCGATGGACAAGGAGATTGCCAAGATCCACTTCCGCACCGCCGGCGTGCCGGTGGCCGACTGGCTGATGGTCGTGCCGGGCCGGGGAGTGGGCGGCGATGTCACGGCGGAGCGGGTGAGCCGCGAACTGGGATGGCCGGTGGTGGTCAAGCCGTCCAAGCAGGGGTCCACGGTCGGACTCTCGGTGGTGCAGGATGCCAGCGGGCTGGGCGTCGCCATTGAAGAAGCGTTGCGTCACGACGACGAAGTGATGCTGGAGCGCTTCATTCCCGGTCGCGAGCTGACCGTGGGAGTGTTGGGCGAGGAGGCACTGGCAGTGGGCGAGATCATCCCGAAGCACGCGCTGTTCGACTACGAGTGCAAGTACACTCCCGGAATGTCGGCGGAGATCTTCCCGGCAGACCTGCCGGCGGCCGTGGCCCACGACGTGCAGCGGCTGGCCCTGACGGCTCACCGGGCCCTCAAGTTGACCGGCTACTCGCGGGTCGATTTCCGGATGACCCCCGAGGGCGCCCTGTACTGCCTGGAAGTGAACACCCTGCCCGGACTCACCGCGGCGTCGCTGATGCCGCAATCCGCGGCAGCAGTCGGGATCGATTTCGGGACCCTGTGCGAACGGATCGTCGGGATAGAGGGAGCGCAATGCAGCCGATGATGGAGTCTCCGCGCATCACACCCTGGGTTGGTCGCCTGCTGGTGATCAACGCCATCGTGCTGTTGTTGCAGGAGACGCTGTTCACTTCACCGGTCATCGCGGCGTGGTTGAGCTTCGATCCGGCCACTGCATTCAGCAGGCCGTGGACGTTCTTCAGCTATATGTTCCTGCACGGCGGCCTGTTTCACCTCGCTGCCAACTCGCTGGGACTGTTCGTCTTCGGTCCGACGGTGGAGCGGCGACTCGGCTCGCCGCGT
Source organism: uncultured bacterium (assembly GCA_965651205.1). GTDB lineage: Bacteria > Gemmatimonadota > Gemmatimonadetes > Gemmatimonadales > GWC2-71-9 > Palsa-1233. The sequence goes on along the minus strand of CBFGRM010000041.1, from coordinate 1,227 downwards.
TTCATCTTCTACTACCTGTACTGCGGACTCGGCGGCGCGGTGTTGTCGCTGGTGATTGCACTGGTGATGCCGATCGGTCCCTTCATCGGCGCATCGGCGGCGGTGCTCGGAATGGCGGTCGCTTTCGCCCGCTTCAGTCCCGACGCCGAACTGGTGCTGTTCCCGATACCGGTGCCGATCAAGGCGAAGACGCTGGTCTGGTTGTTCGTCGGCCTGGCGGTGTTCGGCGCGATTCTCGGTCGCGGTGATGGTATCGCTCACATCGCGCACCTCGGCGGCCTGGTGTTCGGTCTGCTGTACTTCGGCATCCGCAACATCGGCAATGAACGCGAACTCACCGGCGTGATACCGCACCAGCCGCGGGTGCCGGTGAGTGCGGCGATGCGGCGATCCCGGTCGGCGCAGGCCACCGAGCCGCAGCAAACACAGCGAACCGGGCCGACGGCCAACACCGGCGCCGGCGAGACCGCCGAGATGGATCGAGTGCTGGACAAGATCTCAGCCAGCGGGATCGGATCGCTCACCGCCGAGGAGCGGGCATTTCTCGCTCGCATCTCCCAGCGGAAGAAAGAAGGGGGACTCGGGCACCAGCACTGACCCGGCAGCCGGGACCCGCCCGGCGCCCCGAAGCCCTCGATGGTGTGATGATCTGCCGCCGGCTCGTCACCTCCTAGACACGCAGGGGGTAGTCCGACTGCGGTTGCAGCCGGGCCTCCCCAGCCTGACTTTCGCCAAGGGAGGTCCAATGCTTCGCTGGGCCCTGATCTTTCTGGTGCTGGCGCTGGTTGCCGCCGCATTCGGCTTTGGCGGTCTGGCCGCCACTTCGGCCGGTATCGCCAAGCTGCTGTTCTGGGTGTTCATCATCGTGTTCGCAATTTCGCTGGTCGCCGGCATCGCCACCGGCAAGCGGCCGCCGGCGGTCTAACACGCTGATTCACGAAGGGAGTTGAGAATGCGAGCACGATATATCGGTGCGGTCGCCGGAGTGGTGACCGCACTGGTCTGGCTCGGCAAGCGGGGTCGCCGACGGCTGCAACGTCAGCCGGTGACCCCGGCTACCAGCGACCGGAACGCGGCCGACGCCGAGATCGGGCCGGCCGGTGACAATCTGGAAAGCCGACTGGATGAGGCCCTGGAAGAGTCCTTCCCCGCCAGCGATCCCGTGTCGGTTCACATCGAGTAGGGGCTGGGCCCTGCCCAGCCCGCTCTCCCGCCCCACGGCAGATG
>CBFGRM010000040.1:0-18720 GCA_965651205.1 uncultured bacterium | reverse complement strand
CGTCTCACGTCTCACGTCTCACGTCTCACGTCTCACGTCTCGCGTCTCACGTCTCACGTCTCACGTCTCGCCGCCACCTGCTCCACCTGCTCCATCACCCGGAGCAGGTTGCCACTCCAGATCTTGGCGATCTGCTCCTCGGTGTAGCCGCGCCGCACCAGTTCCAGTGTCACGTTGAAGGTTTCGTCGGCACTCCGCCAGCCGACGACACCGCCGCCACCGTCGAAGTCGGACGAGATCCCGACGTGGTCGATCCCGATCAGCTTGACCGCATAGTCGATGTGATCGACGAAGTCGGCCACGGTGGCCGGCGGATCACTGGGATAGCGGCGCTCCTCGATCTCGCGCTGGGCCTCGAGGTAGGCGTTGCGACGCTCCAGTGGCAGCGAGTCGATCGCCTGCTGGACCGCCCTGCGCCCGGTGCCGCTGATCCCGAACTGGGTCCGCAGCGCGGCAATTGCATCGGCCCGCGCAGCGTCACGCACCGGGTCGCACTTGACGTAGCCGTTGAACGCCACCAGTTGCACCACCCCGCCGTTCCGGGCCAGGGCCCGGAGCTGTTCGTCATCGAGGTTGCGTGAATGGTCACAGAGCGCCCGCACGCCGGAGTGCGAGGCAATGATCGGTGCCCGCGTCAGCTCGAGCGTCTGCATCATCGACGCCTTCGACGGGTGCGAAATGTCGATCATCATCCCGACGCGGTTCATCTCGCGGATCACCTCACGACCCAGATCCGACAGGCCGTGATGCAACCAGATGCCGTCGCGCTCGCCGGTGTTCGAATCGGAAAGCTGTGAATGGCCGTTGTGCGCCAGCGACATATAGCGGCCACCAAGCTCGTGGAACCGTGCCACGTTGGTCACGTCGGAGCCGATCGGAAAACCGTTCTCGACCCCGATCAGGATCACCCGCTTCCCGGCCGAGTGGATCCGCCTGGCGTCGGCAGCGGTGAGCGCGAGCCCGGCGCGGTCGGGAGCAATCGAGTCGACCAGCCTGTGAATCGCGGCGAACTTCTCCATCGCCTGGGCGTGGGCCTGGGCAAACCCTTCGGGCGTCAGGTTGGCGCGTTGCCCGACGTAGACGATCAGGAAGGCTGCGTCCAGGCCACCCTCGGTCATCTTGACCAGGTCGACCTGGGTCCTCGGCAGTCGCTCGCCGTAGTTGGGCTGGTCGAGCCGGAAGTTGGCCGGCGAGATGTCGACGTGGGTGTCGAGCGTCATCACCCGGTCGTGGATCGCCCGCGCCTTGGCCTCGATTTCGGCGTCGGTCTGGGCCAGGACGGGCGTGGCCGCCAGGGCAGCTAGGAGGCACGGTACGAGCAGTCGGCGCATCTGGGTGTACTCACCGGTTGGATGGGTGGATCAGGCCGGGACCGGGCAGTGTGGGCAATCCTGCCAGTGCAGCGTCCCCGGGGTACCTTCAGTATACAACTCAAAGGAGAGCGGAATGTCCATCGCCAAGGTCACCGAACTGATCTGCGAGTCGAACAAGAGCTTCGATGACGCGATCGCCAAGGGTGTCGCCCGGGCCAACAAGACGCTGCGCAACGTCACCGAGGCGTGGGTGCAGAGCCAGAAGGTTGTGGTCAGGGACGGCAAGATCTCGGGCTACCGGGTGATCCTCAAGGTCACGTTCGTGCTGGAGGACTGATTTCCCAGGCGGCGGGCGGGCGGCCGGTCAGTTGTCCGGCCGCTCCGCCAGCGCTTCCAGGAAACCACTGCTCCACTGCTGCAGGTCGTCCACCCGGATCGCCCGCGCCATTCGCGCCAACCGCTGTCGCCGTTCATCCTCCGACAGCCCGAGTGCGTGATGCAGGTCGGCCGTGAGGCCCTCGACATAGTACGGATTGGTGAGCAGGGCGCCGTGCATCTCCACCGACGCACCCGCGAACTCGCTCAGCAGCAGCACCCCGGCACCATCCGATTCCGCCTGCGCCGCCACGTACTCCTTGGCAACCAGGTTCAGTCCGTCGCGCAGCGGGGTGATCCAGCCCACGTCGGCCGCCGCACACTGCAGCACTACCTCCTCGAACGGCAGCGACCGGGCCAGGTAGTGCACCGGAGTCCAGCTCAATGATCCGAAGCGGCCATTGATCCGCCCCACCGCCTGCTCCACCGCGTCACGTACCTCGTCGTAGACTTCCATTCCCGGTGCTGCCGGGGTGGTGACCGCCACCAGCACCACCTTGCCCCGGTGCTCCGGGTGCCGCTCGAGCAACCGCTCGTATGCCTCGAGCTTCTGCAGCGGGCCCTTCACATAGTCGAGCCGCTCCACCGACAGGATCACCTTGCGGCCCGCCTGCCCTCTTCGACGGGCAGCCAGTCGTTCGCGCACCTCTTCCCGCCGCAGCACGTCGCTGATCGCCTCCACCCGGATCCCCACCGGGTGTGCGCCCAGGGTGAATTCGCGCTCGCCGGTGCGAAGCCGCACCGGCATCCGCGGAATCGCCAGCGCCAGACCGTGGATCCGGAAGCGCGGCGCACACGCCACCGACTCGAGCACCTCCACCGGCACCCGCGACCTCAGCGCGTCGAGGAAGTTCACTGCGTAACGAGGCACGTGGAATCCGACGTGGTCGCACTGCGCCAGCGAGCCGAGGATCTGGCCGGCCCACGGGATGACGTTGAAGATCTCCGCCGAGGGGAAGGCGGTGTGATGGAAGAACCCGATCCGCAGGTCGGGACGCAGTTGCCGCAACTGTCCCGGCACCATCCACAGGTTGTAATCGTGGATCCAGACCGTAGCACCGATGTCTGCCTCGGCTGCGGTGGCGGCCGCGAACTTCTCGTTGATCGAAACGAAATGTTCCCAGTCGTCGGCCCGGAAGCGGGCCCGGTCGACGAACGAGAAGATCACCGGCCAGAACGCCTCCTTGGAGAACCGCTTGTAGAAGCGTTCGACGTCCTCCTCGGTGAGCGGCACCTTGGCTGCGACCAGGTTGGGATAGCGCTCCTCATCCACCAGCTCGTGCTGCACCGCCCCGGCCTGGCCCTGCGGCACTGTCGACCAGGCCACCCACGAACCGTGGCGACCGCCCTCGAAGGAGCCCAGCAGCGTGGGCAGGATGCCATTGGGCGAGGAGTGGGCGCGCCGCCGCGTCTCGCCGCCGACCTGTTCCTCCTGCCACGGCAGTCGATGGTACACCATCACCAGTTGGGCGTCGCCACCAGCAGGTGTCGAGTGTGACGGCGGCTCCAGGCCGGGGAGCTGCCTGCGCACCCCCTCCAGCACGCCACCGGCACCGATCGAACTTGCGTGATGCACTCGCGGCAGCTCCGCTGTTGCCACGGCGAGTGCCGACTCGGCGCCACCGACAACCACCCCGTTGAACCCTGCCTCGAACAGGCTCAGGTCGTTGAGCGTGTCGCCGGCAACCAGCACCCCGTCGCGCGGCAGGTCGAGCAGCTCGACCATCCGGGACAGGGTGGTGCCCTTGCTGACACCGCGCGGCAGGATGTCGAGGTACTTGCCAGCAGAGTGAAGCACGTCGACCGGCAGGTCGCGCACTCGGGTCCGCACCGCATCGACCAGCGACTCGTCCTCGACGTAAAACGACACCCGACGTTCCTGCGGCACCGGCTGGCGAATCAGTCCGTCGAGGCCCGCCAGCACATCGAGCACCGGTTGCACGCCGATCCACTGCGCGTCGATTTCCCACTGCAGTGGCGCCAGCGGCCGGAGTCCGTCGCGCTCGACCACGGTGGCGCCGACATCGGCAATCACCCACTCGGGATCCGGCACCAGCGGATCGTCGAGCAGCGGAATCACCGACTCGACCGCTCGTCCGGTCACATAGGCGATCCGGATCTCGGGATGAGCTCGCAGGGTGCGGTACAGCGCCAGCCGGTCGGCCTGGCGGCCGCCGAGGAATGTGCCATCGAGATCGGTTGCCAACAGCAAATCTTGCCACTCCCGTCCTGGTGAACCTTGCCCGGGCAACCTAGCAGCCCGGGCAGGTCACGCAACCACGGCGAGCGATCAGCGCACTACCGTGGCCTTGATGTTGGTGAACTCGCGAATCCCGTGACGACCAAGTTCGCGCCCGTAGCCGCTGTCGTTGATGCCGCCGAACGGCAGCCGCGGATCGGATTGCACGATACCGTTGACGACCGTGCTGCCGGCCGCCAGCTCATCACGCGCGATCCGCCTGCCGCGCTCGACATCGCGGGTGAACACTGCGGCCCCCAGCCCGAACGCAGTGCTGTTGGCCACCCTGATCGCCGCGGCCTCGTTGCGCACCACGATCAGCGATGCCACCGGGCCGAAGATCTCGTCCGACCACGCCGGCATTCCGCGGGCGACGCCGGTCAGCACCGTAGGTTGGTACCACGCCCCGGGGCGGTCGGGCACCGTGCCGCCCAGCGCTGCCACCGCGCCCCGGGCGATGCTCCGTGCGACCTGGTCGTGCACCTCGTCGCGAAGGTCACGGCGGGCCATCGGCCCGACCTCGGTCGTCGGATCCAGCGGATCCCCCACCCTGGCAGCGGCCATCCGGGCCACGAAGCGTTCGGTGAACTCCTGCCGCACCGACTCGACCACGATGAAGCGCTTGGCGGCGATGCAACTCTGGCCGCTGTTGATCAGGCGCGAAGTGGCACACGCTGCCACGGCGAGGTCGAGATCGGCGTCGGCCAGCACCAGGTACGGATCGCTGCCGCCCAGTTCGAGCACCGACTTCTTGATCCGGTTGCCGGCCTCGCGCGCCACGGCCCTGCCCGCAGCGGTGCTGCCGGTGAGGGTGACCGCCTGCACGCCGCGGGAACGGATCAGCGAGCGCACCGCCTTGCTGTCCACCAGCAACGTCGTGAACACGCCGTCGGGTGCCCCGGCCTCGCGCCAGATTCGCTCGATCGCCAGCGCAGATCCCGGCACGTTGGAGGCGTGCTTGAGCAACATCACGTTGCCGGCCGCAAGTGCCGGGGCAGCCGCGCGGAACACCTGCCACAGCGGGAAGTTCCACGGCATCACTGCCAGCACGGTACCGAGCGGCTGATAACTGACGAACGCCTCGCCGCCGTCGATGGCCACCGGCTCATCGGCCAGCATCGCGGCGGCGTGCTCTGCGTAGTGGTCACACACCAGGGCGCACTTGAGTGCCTCGGCGCGCCCCTGTGTTACTGGCTTGCCCATCTCGCTGGCCATCAGCACCGCAAGCTGGTCGGCTTCGCGTCGCAGTATCGTCGCCGCCGCCCGCAACACCACGGCGCGCTCCGCGAACGACGCGCGCCGCCAACCGGGAAATGCCCTGCCCGCGTCTCGCACCTTCAGGCGAACCTCAGCCGGCTGGTGCGACGGGTAGGTGCCGACCACCGCACCGGTGGCCGGGTTGACTGCGGCAAGCATCACGGCACCGGCGTCGCTGGTGCCTTCGCCTCGAAGTCACCGGCCTTGATGATCGCCAACCCGTCCGGGGCCAGGTACTTCGCCACCACGCCGCGCAGTTGATCATCGGTGAGTGCCCGGATCGCCGCTTCCAGCTCGGTGTCCCGGGCAAAGGTCCTGTCGAGATACAGATTGTCGGTCAGCCGACTCGCCACGGCACCATCATTGGAGCGACTCAGCTTGTTGCCCTCGATCCATCCTTCCTTCGCCTTGGCGATCTCCTCGGCCGAGAAACCGTCTCGGATCGCGCGCTCGAGTTCTTCGCGGAGCGCAATCTCGACCTTGTCCCGATTCTCCGGCGCGAAGATCGCCATCGCTGTCCACGTTGCCGTCGAATCCTTCGGCGAGGCGTTGAAGAACGAGCCGACACCGTACGACAGCCCCTCGTTCTGCCGGATCCGGGTTGCCAGCCGCGAGTTCAGGAAGCCGCCACCCAGCATATAGTCGGCCAGCACCAGGGCGGGGTAGTCCTCGCTGTCCTGTCGCACCGGCAGGCGACGGGTCGCCACCAGCATCGCGTTGGCCTTGTCGGGCGTCTCGAGATTCACGTTGAGCGGAGTCGACGTGGTGGCCGGAGTTGCGATCCGCCGGAACGGAGTGGTGCTCTCCCAGTCGGCGAGTTCCGCCTCCAGCACCTGCTTCACCTCGGCGGGATCAAATGCGCCAACCAGCGCGATCTGGCCGTGCGAGCCGCCGTAGAATTCCTGGTGGAATGCGCGCACGTCTGCCAGCGTCGCCTCCTCGATCATCGCGAGCTGTTCGTCGATCGACGGAACGTACAATGGATGCCCCGGCGGCCACGGCGACAAGTGCCGCTCCGCGGTGATCATCGCCTGCATCTGCGGTTCGGAACGCTGCGCCTCGATCGATGCCGACATCGCCTGCTTGAGCAACTCGAACTCCTGCGGATCGAACCGGGGCTCACGCATCGCCTCGACCGCCAGGCGGATCGCGTCGAGCAGGTTCTCGCGCTTGACGGTGATCGACGCCGTCACCTGCGCCGTGCCGCCGCCGACTCCGATCTGCGCCTGCAGCTTGTCAATGGTGTCGCGCAGTTCCTGCCGGTCGTGCCGCAGGGTGCCGCGCATCAGCATCTGGCCGGTGAGCAGGGGCACCACGCCTCTGTTGCTGAGGTCCGCCTCGGTGCCGAATCGGTAGACCATCGAAACCGCAACCGTGCCGCCGCGGGTCTCCTTGGGCAGGAACGCCACCTCGACCCCGTTGGACAGGGTGGTGGTCGTGGTGCGGGCATCAAGGTTGGCCGGCGTCGGGTCGAACGCCTCGCCCTCCACCAGCGTGGTGTCGCCCTTGTAGTCCTGCACCATCGCCAGCACGTCCGGCGCCTCGGGAATCTCGGCCCGGTCGGGGTTCGCCTCGGGGAGGAAGATTCCGACCGTGCGGTTGGACTCCTTTAGGTACGCCGCCGCCACGCGACTCACGTCCTCGGGAGTCACGGTGCGGAGCCGGTCGCGGTGCAGGAACATCAGCCGCCAGTCGCCCATCGATGCCCACTCGCTCATACTGAGTCCCACCGAGTTGGGATTGGTGAGCTGGAGCTCGACCTGCTTGAGAAGCGCGGTCCGGGCGCGGTCGACCTCCTCCGCGGTGGGTGGCGCCGAGGTCACCATCGAATCGATCGCGCGCAACATCGCGTCGCGACCAGCGAACACGTCGTCCTCCTTGCGCACCGTCGCCATCGCCAGCAGGATCCCCGGCTCGCGAAGCTGGAACGGCACCACGCTGACCGACGCGCCGATCTTGGGTTCGACGATGGCCTTGTAGAGTCGTCCCGTCACCGGTGCGCCCAGCACGTGAGCAAGGATGTCGACGGCGGCAAAGTCGGGATGGCTGCCGTGCGGCACGTGCCATCCGATCATCACCGACTTCACGTCGCCCACCCGACGCAGCGTCACCGAACGCTCACCGTCCTGCACCGGGTCGAGCGTGTAGGTCGGCCACAACTGGTTCGCACCACTCCGGTCAGGACGCGGGATCACCCCGAAGGTGCGCTGCACCATCGCGAGCGCCGTGTCGGGATCGAACTTGCCGGCGATCACCAGCATCGCGTTGTCCGGCTGATAGTACTTGCGGTAGAACCCCTGCAGCCGGTCGATCGGCACGTTCTCGATGTCGCTTCGTGCGCCGATGGTGCTCTTGCCGTAGTTGTGCCAGAGATAGGCAGTGGAGAACAGTCGCTCCATCAGAACCGACGTCGGATCGTTCTCGCCGGCCTCGAACTCGTTGCGCACCACCGTCATCTCGCTGGCGAGATCCTCGGCGGAGATGAACGAGTTGATCATCCGGTCGGCCTCGAGATCCAGCGCCCAGGCAAGGTTGTCGTCGCTGGCAGGGAAGGTCTCGAAGTAGTTGGTGCGGTCGTACCACGTGGTGCCGTTCGGCGAGGTTCCCCGCTCGGTGAGCTCCTGCATTATGTCCGGGTGCCTGGGCGTGCCCTTGAACACCAGGTGCTCGAGCAGGTGCGCCATTCCGGTCTCGCCGTACCCCTCGTGACGGGAACCGACGAAGTAGGTGATGTTGACCGTCGTGGTCGGTCGCGACGCGTCGGGAAACAGCAGCACCTTGAGCCCGTTCTCGAGCTGGTACTCGGTGATGCCCTCGACGGTCGCCCCCTTGACCGGTGCGGCGGGCTCCTGGGCGGCCAACGGAGCGGCAACGCACGCCCCGAGCACCAGGAGTCGACTCGTTCCGATAAACCGCATCATTCAACTGCCTCCTTGAGTTCAGTCCGCCACCCCAGTCGCCTGACCAGCCTGTCCACCGCCGCCACGCCCCCTGACATCACGTCGCCAACCGCAAGGCCGTCGCGCCAGAGGCCGGCGAATGCCAGTCGGGGCACCGCCTCCTCGATCGCGTCCGCAACGGCCAGACGCGCCGGATGGCCCGCCACTGGCAGCGGCAACGCGGCCGGCCAGCGCTGCACCAGCGAGATCAGCGGCTCTTCCACCACGCCCAGCAGGTCGGCCAGTTCCTGCCTGGCCACTTCCACCAGCGCCTCATCGGGCTGGTTGATCATCGCCGGATTGCGGGCTCCGCCGAGAGTCAGCGTGAATGCAACGTGACCGGGCGGGGCGTTGTTGGCAAACTGACTGCTGCTGAACTGGATCGCCAGGAAACGCCGCTTTTCGGATGCGGCCGCCAGCACGCCTCGCCCGTCGAGTGGATGGCCCACCGCCTCGCGACGGAATCCCAGTCCCACCACCACCAGCGACGCGTGCGGCATCGAGGCCACTGGCTGCAGTGAAAGTCGGCCCGGCAGCGAGAAATCGATCCGCCCCAGCGCCGGGGCGCCCACCGTGCTGAGAACCGCCGCCACAGGGTGAGTCTGGCCGGACTGGTCGGTCACCAGCATCTCCTGGTCGCCGGCCCTGACACCGGTCACCCGGCTGCCGGCAATAACCCCGCCCCGGACCCGGTCCGCCATCGCGGCGGCGATCGCGGCCACCCCGCGGCCGTGACTCCAGGGCGCGCCCCCGGTCGGCCGACCCAGCCGCTTGGCCCGGCGACTGGCGCTCAGTCGGCCCTTGAGCACCGAGCCGGCGCGCCGTTCGTGCTCCACCAGGGTGGGCAAAGTGAAGCGGGCCAGCAGTTGTTCGGGATCACCACCAGCCGAACTGGCCAGCAGCGGCTCGAAGAAAACTCGCGCCATCTCGACCCCGAAGCGCCGGCAGGCAAAGGCCGCCACCGTTTCTTCGGGTCCGCCGCCCCGGGGCACGAACGGTTCGCGCAGCAACCGCATCCGGCCGGCCAGCGACAGCAGCGGCGTGGCCACCAGCTTGGCCGGGGTGTCTGGTACCTCGACCAGGCGGCCCTGGTGGACCAGATAGCGGCGACCCATCGCCTGTCCGGGATGGATCCGTTCTCCTTCCGGGACCGCCTCCGCCAGCAGTCGGGCCACGGTACCGTTGGCGGCCGCCAGCGTCGCACACCCCAGCTCGAAGCGCCAGCCGCCGCGCTCCACGGTGGCAACCAGACCCCGCGGTGCCGACTCGGCCTCGAACACCAACGGCTCAAGACCGAGCTCCTGGAGGCGCAGCGCGGCCATCAGGCCGCCGAATCCTCCGCCGATTACGGCCACCCGTGGGCGGTCGGTCACGCCGGGAATCTGCGCTCGCCTGGGGCGGGCAACCGCTGCGAATTGTGGGGTAGCTGCGACACGGGGGACCCGGCTGATGAGTGAGGCCAGCAGATTGCAACGATACGGCCAGACCGGTAGCCGGTCAATCAGCAGGGGTCGCCGCGAAGTGCCCCTTGGTGTTTCACGCTGTTTCAGCTTGTGTCAGGCGGCCCCGGATTCTACCTTACTGCGGTGGTAGACCCCCATCCCGATCCCGTGCGGACGTCGGAATTCCCCAGAGATCTGCGAGGGCCCGTGCCGATCGACACAGTCCAGACCCCGGTGGCGCTGTTTGACAAGTGCCGACAGTTCACCCGCGCGCGCGAGGCTCAGGCGGCAGGTCTGTACCCCTACTTCAAGCCGATCTCCGAGTCCGAGGACACGGTGGTCGTCATTGAAGGCCGCAAGCGGATTATGCTGGGCTCGAACAACTACCTCGGGCTCACCCATCATCCCAAGGTGCTCGAAGCAGCCCAGCGCGCGCTGTTCCGCTACGGCTCGGGGTGCACCGGGTCGCGCTTCCTCAACGGATCGCTCGACCTGCACGAGCAGCTCGAGGCCGAACTCGCCGCGTTCCTGGGCAAGGAAGCAGCGGTGGTGTTCTCCACCGGTTACGGCGCCAACCTCGGGATGATCTCCGGCCTGGTCGGTCGCGGCGAGACGGTCTACCTCGACAAGCTCGACCACGCCTGCATCGTCGACGGAGCCAAGCTCGCGTTCGGCGAGACTCAGCGCTTCAATCACGGCGACATCGAGGGCCTCAACCGCCTGCTCGAGCGCAACACCTCGGGTCGCGGCAAGCTGATCGTGGTCGATGGTGTCTACTCGATGGAAGGCGACATCGCCGACGTGCCCGAACTGCGTCGCGTGGCCAACCGCCACGGTGCCGCGCTCGCCGTCGACGACGCCCACGCGCTCGGAGTGCTCGGCCCCAACGGCGAGGGTACCGGCGCTCACTTCGGTATGCAGCAGGAAGTCGACATCATCGCCGGGACATTCTCCAAGTCGCTGGCGTCGGTGGGTGGCTTCGTTGCCGCCGACGACCAGGTGATCCACTACCTCAAGCACCACTCCCGGCCGTTCATATTCACGGCCTCGCTGCCACCGGCCAACACCGCCGGCGTGCTGGCTGCACTGCAGGTGATGCAGGAGGAGCCGGAACGTCGCGACCGCCTGTGGGACAACGCCCGCCGCCTGCAGCAGGGCTTCCAGTCGCTGGGCTTCGACATCGGACCCACCGCCACCCCGATCGTGCCGGTGCTGATCGGTCCGCTCGAGACCACCTTCGCGTTCTGGCGTCGGCTCTACGACGCCGGCGTGTTCACCAACCCGGTGGTGCCGCCAGCGGTGCCGCCGTCACAGTGCCGCCTCCGCACCAGCGTGATGGCCACGCACACCCCCGAGCAGATCGACTTCGCCCTCGAGGCGTTCGCCACGATCGGCAAGGAGTTGGGGGTCATCTGAGCGCCGTCGCGCCGGTGATCCGGCGCGTCGAGACCGCGGCCGACCTGGCCGCCTTCATCGAGCTGCCGTATCGCCTGCACCGGCGGGATCCGATGTGGATCCCGCCCTTCAAGGCCGAGGTCCGGAAGCTCCTCGACCGCCGCATCAATCCGTTCTTCCAGCACGCAGAGGCCGACTGGTTCATCGCCGAACGCGACGGTGTGGTGGTCGGTCGCATCGCGGCGATTCACAACCGGCTTCACAACGAGATCCACTCCGACAAGGTCGGCTTCTTCGGCTTCTTCGAGTGCATCAACGACTTCACCGTTGCGGCACCGCTGTTCGACACTGCGGCCGAATGGCTCCGGGCGCGCGGACTCGACACCATTCGCGGACCGATGTCGTTCTCGGTCAACGACGAGTGCGGCCTGCTGATCGACGGCTTCGACACCCCGAACACGCTGATGATGCCGCACAACCCGCCCTGGTACCTGACCCTGCTGGAGACCGCGGGATTCGTCAAGGCCAAGGACCTCGTCTGCCTCCAGGGAGGCGCACACGAAGCGCCGGTGCAGGCACCCGAACGCACTGCACGCGCGGTGGAACTGATCCTCAAACGGTACGGTCTCCGGATCCGCAGTCTGGACCTCAAGCGCTTCGACGAGGAAGTGGAGACGGTCAAGGGGATCTACAACGCGGCCTGGGAGCACAACTGGGGCTTCGTGCCGATGACCGACCCCGAGATCGACCATCTCGCCAAGTCGTTCCGGCCGGTGGTGCTGCCGACGCTGGTTCCCTTCGTCGAGACCGCCGACGGCAAGACCATCGCATTCGGACTGGCGCTGCCCGACCTCAACCAGGCCCTGGCCAGGAATCGCAACGGAGCCACCTTCCCCGCCGCACTCACGATGCTCTGGAAGCTCCGCACCCGCCGCATCACTCGCGCCCGCATCCTGCTGCTGGGGATTCTCCCCGAATGGCGCGGCAAGGGCATCGACTCCGCGCTGTACCACTGGATCTGGACCCGCGCCGCGGAGCGCAACATCGGTTGGGGTGAGGCCGGCTGGCTGCTCGAGGACAACCAGGCAATCATTCAGGGCCTGGCCAAGGCCGGCTTCACTCCCTACAAGACATATCGAGTGATGGATCGACCGCTGTGAAGACGATGATCACCGGGGCAACCGGCTTCGTCGGCAAGCGGCTGGCCACACAACTGCTCGAACGCGGGCACCAGGTGACCGCCCTGGTCCGCTCGCTCGAGCGTGCAAGGGCACTGGACGACCTGGGTGCCAGGCTGGTGCTGGGTGATCTCGCCGACAGCGCCGCGATGGCGGCTGCCGCCCAGGCGCAGGAGGTGGTGGTACACGTTGCCGCCCTGACCGGCGCCACCAACGAACAGGAGTTCCTGGCTGCCAATCGCGATGGCACTGCCCGCCTGGTGGATGCCGCCGTCAACGCGGGCGTGCCGAGATTCGTGCACGTGTCGTCGGCGGCAGCAGGCGGGCCGGCTGCTGTCGGCCGGCCGCGCAGCGGGGCGGCAGACGAAGTCGATGCCCCGGTCACCGGCTACGGCCGGAGCAAGCTCGCTTCCGAGGTCGAGGTGCGCCGGGCGCCGATCGCCTGGACGATCCTGCGACCACCGGCGGTGTACGGGCCCGGCGACCTGGCCAATTTTCTCTCGGTGTTCCGGATGGCCAGGCGAATGGGAATCTCGCCGGTGTTCGGTGACGGTTCCCAGGAGATCTCGCTGATTCACGTCGACGACCTCGCCTCGGCGATCATAGCGGCAGTCGAGAATCCAACGGTCGATGGCGGCACCTACTACGTCAATCATCCCGAAGTGATCACGTCGCGACAGTTGGTGGAGGCGATCGGCACCGCGGTCGGACGCGAGCTGCGCGTCCTGCCGCTGCCACACTGGGTGACCCGCAACGCACTCAAGGTCACGGGTGCGTGGGCCGAACTTTTCAACCGGAAGACCATCCTGCACGCCGACAAGGCGCACGAATTCGTGCAGCCGGCCTGGACCGGCGACCCGGCGCGCTTCATCGCGGCCACGGGCTGGCAGCCGCGTTTCGACCTGTACACCGGCATTGCCGACACAACTGCCTGGTACCGCGACGCCGGACTGCTCTGAACCCGCGCATCAAGCAGCGGCAATGTCCGCAGCGTTCGTATCAACGAGATGACGGACCCATCCGAACCTGCTAGGTTACCAGCGCGAACCCTCACCTCGAGTTCCGGATTCCGATGAACGCTCCCGACTGCCGACGGATGGGACGACACTGTCGTGGCCTGGACGTCAAGCTCCGCGTCGCAGTCCTCGAAGGCCAGGAAGACCACGACGCCACCTGGCTGTACGGCCACACTGAACGAATCGACTTCGGCCCACCCAGGGTCGAGGACGGTGAGCTCTGGGCCGATGCCCGGATCGCAGTCCCCTGTCGCCACCTCAGGAGCGATGGCAATGGTGGCTCGCGCTGCGCTGCCCACGGCTTCACCGCCCGGCTCGCCGAGCTGCCGCGCACCGAGCAGCCGCGTCGCCTGGGTGGTGACCGCTTCAACGTGATCGATCAGCGCCGCCTGGTCACTCGCCGCCTGCCGGTTGCCCCGCCACCGGCCAGCCGCAAGCGTTCACTTCCGGTTACCGGGTCCGCCAACGTCAACCCCTGTGCCACCGCCAGGTGCCGCACCTCCGACAACCGCATCGGGGCGGCCTGCTGCCGCGACCTGCAGGTCGAGATCCGCTGCACCGACCGCCAGGAATTGCTCGAGGACCTGCTCCGCCATCGCCAGTCGCCCTACCTCTGCAAGGTCGAGCGCGAGGACGAGAACCAACCGGTCCTCAATGTCGAGATCCTCTCCGCCTGCCGCTACCTTCTGGAGGACGGGATCCACTGCGGACTCCACGGGCGCACCCGGGCCGACGGGCGGCCGGCCAAGCCCGAGCTCTGTTCAAAGTGGCCAGAAAAGAGGACAGGCCTCCATCCGGGGTGCGCCTTCCGGAGCCGGAAGGTGCCGCTGTAAGTTCAATAGGGGCAATAGCTTACGGCGACCGTCTGGGGACCTGTGCAAGCTGGCCCGCGGGGTGCGTCTCCTGTCTGACGCACCCGTGCCTTGGAGGCATTGATGGCGTTCGATCTGGATGCCCTGTACAGAACGACTTACGACAGCGTGGTCCGCTTCCTGTACCGCAAGGTGTGGGACGCCGACCGTGCCGAGGATCTTGCCCAGGAAGTCTTTATGCGGGCGCTGCATCACCAGCCCGAGAAGCCTCGTTCCTGGGTTTTTGCCGTTGCGGCCAACATCGCCCGAGACGAAGCGCGTTCGGCCATCCGTCGGCGCAAGCACCTGACCCTGCTCACTCACGAACCGATCGCCTCGCCGTCGCCTGGTGGCGACATCGAGGAGGATCTTGAAGTGCAGGAGCGGGAGGCAGAAGTACGCCGTGCCCTGACCACCCTCACTCCGCGTGACCGCGAGGTCCTGCTGCTCTGGGATGCCGGCTTGTCGTATCCCGAAATCGCCGAGCAGACCGGACTGGCCCTCGGTGCCGTCGGCACCACGCTCGCCCGGGCCCGGAAGCGCCTTGTGGCTGCCCACGATATGATGGCAGCTCAACGCGAGGAACAGCGTGCGGCCGCATCTTCCTGAAGACGAACTGCACGCCTGGCTGGACCAGCAGCTTTCCCGGGCACAGTCCCGGGAGATCGCCGAACACCTGATGGCCTGCCTGATCTGCCGCGCCCTCGAAGCCGAGGTGCGCGGCATTCGGGATCGGACCAGTGCCCTGCTCGCCATCGCGGCTCCCCGCGAGATCCAGGGGATGCCGGCCGCGATCCGGCAGCGTGCCAGCCGCCGTCAGGTCCGCCGCAGCGGTATCGCGGCCGCAGCCGCCGTGGCCATCGGGCTGGGCAGTTGGGCGATCGCCAACCACGCGCCGACCAACGACGGCCCCGGGATTTCCACCGCCTTCGTGGCACCCGCGATCCTGGCCCGGATTGGCGACCTGACCTCCAGCGACAGCGCCAACGCGGCATCAGCCGACGGGGCCAATTTCCGGACCCTCGCGCTCGCGGCCCGGGCCACCGTCTCGCCGCGCGTCATTCCCAGCCGGGTGGTTCACACGCCGGTCTCCAACCGGCGCCTCAAGCTGGTCGACCCGATGCTCCGGATCGGACCCAGCGGCGATGGCTGGGAGACCGCGTCGCTCGCCGAGGCTCAGGAGAGGTCCGCCGGTGCGGTGGCGCATCTCAACGGTGTCTCGGTGAACGCAGTCCGCCTGCAAGCCAGTGTGGTCGGCGGAAGGCCCACCGCGATGGTCCGTCACCTGATGGCCGACGGGCGAGCGGTTTGGGTCATCGAGGGCACGGTACAGGACCTCGAGCCGATTTCGCGGGTGCTGGAGGCCAGCGGCCTCACCCTTTCAACTCCGCGCCGCGGCCTGCCCGACTATCTCGGCAGCACCGACGCACCGGTCCGCACCACGAGGATGGTCACCGTCGCAGGCTACCTGCCGTTTGACTCACTGGAGACCATCGCAGCGAGCAAGCTGACGCTGGAGTGAAAAAGCGAGAAAGCGAGAAGGCGAGAAGGCGAGAACGGTTGCTCCTCTCTCGCCTTCTCGCCTTCTCGCTGTTTCGCTTTTCTAGTGCCCCCGCTCCTTCTCCAGCGTGATCATCGCCAGGCGGGGCGAGATCATCGGGTAGGTGCGGGCGAACCAGGCGTAGCTCAGCAGGAAGCAGCCGAGGAACAACAGGATCGGTCCGAACTCGGGGATCCCGAACATCGGTCCGTTGTGGGCGGACACCGACGGAGTCACCATCAGGTAGCGTTCCAGCCAGAGTGCCGCGAGCGAGATGGCGGCGAAGAGGCCCAGCGTCATCGGGGTCTTCTTGGCGCCGACGGACAGCAGGCCGCCGAATGGAATCACGAACATTCCCAGGAACACCATCGCACCGATCGGCCGCCATTCTCCCCACAGCCGGGAGAACACGAAGCCGGTTTCCTCGGGCATATTGCCGTACCAGATCACCAGGAACTGGGCCCACATCAGGTAGGTCCAGAACACCGTGAAGCCGAAGATCATCTTGCCGAGGTCGTGGCGCTGCTTGGGCGAGACGTATTCCCCGATGCCGAGCGCGCCTACGGCGAACAGCAGCAGCACCGCGAGCAGCGTGTGGCCGCCGAGGAACGAGCCCATAAAGTACCAGCCGCCGAGCAGGTTGCTGAACCAGTGTGGCTGCAGCGCCATCACGCCGTCGAACATCACCCAGGTAAGCACCAGCGCATAGGTCACGGCGTACACGCCAGCCAGCACGTAGATGCGCTTGTGATTGCGGTCGGCGTCATAGCCCTGGAGCATCCGGTCGTAGCGGGACTGCCTGCTGCCGGTCACCCGGTCGCGCACTGCCTGGAGGTCGGGAAGCAGGTCGGCACGGATCATCGCCCAGCCGATTGCAAACAGCGCCACCAGGCCAATCGCGAGTCGGGTCATCATCCAAGGCCGCGACAGCCAGCGTGCCTTGCCGGCCGACAGACCGTGCAGTTCTTCCTGCATATGGCCGTAGATCGAGTCATAGCCCAGCGTCATCACCAGCACGAAGCCGATGAGCAGCACCGGCACCATCGCCACCGTGGCCTGGCTGAGCCGCAGCATCAACCCGTTCCACTTGGAGTTGGCGATCTTCGACGCCGCGGTGATCGAGATCGAACCAGCGACCAGCCCGACCCAGTAGATCCAGTTGACCTGGAACGCGTGCCAGGCGCGGTCGGCGCCATCGCCGGACAGCGACAGCGCGAACAGCACCAGGCCGACCAGCGCCAGGCCTGCACCCAGCGGCGTCAGGATCTTCCAGTTGCCGTTGACGCTCTTCTCGGCCAGGCGGTCGTGGACCTGGGTTGCGTCGAAGCCGCTCACTGTTGCCTCCCCGGTGCAAGCGACCGGACGTAGTCAACCACCGCCCAGCGATCCTCGATCCGGACGATCTTGTCGCCATAGCGCGGCATCAGGCCGCGGCCGTACCGCACGATGCTGTACAGGTAGCCATCGGTGTAGCCCGCCACCGTGGCGGTTCCCAGTGGCGTGGCCGGCACCGGGATAGTGCCGCCTCCCCGACCGGCCGGGCCGTGGCACGCCGAGCAGTAGGTCGCGAACAGCTCGGCACCGCGCCCCGGCTCGACCGGCGGCAGGTCGGCCGGCCGGGTCAGGCTGTTGGCGTAGTCGACGTCGAAGCCGTACACCGGAATCGGCCTGCCGTCCGGGTTGCCGGCGCCCCATTCGGCCTCGGCGCCACCCACCGGAACGATTCCCTTCGGCGTGTTGCGCGGGATGTCGGCACGCTGGTACGGATGCACCGCTTGCGAGAGGATCATATGGTCGAACCAGGGCACCGCGTGCATCGCGTCGTCGGGCGATGGCACTTCGTTGTACCAGAAGTTGCACCCGCCGGTGGCGAGCAGCAGCACTGCCCCAAGCAGCTTAAGCCTCACGCGAAACCTCCACGGCGCCGTGGCGCCGGAGCGTTTCATCGACACTCGCCGCCCGATCGGAGGAACAGGGCACGAATACGCCGATGTGGTCGTCGCTGAACGTCGGATGATACGGGCGGCCCTTGAGCGACTTGCGCATCGAGAGCACGATGATTCCCAGCACGCTCACCAGCGAGGCGGTGAGGATGGTCAGCTCGAAGCCGATCACCACATAGGGCGTTATGGTCGCAATGGGCTTGCCACCGACCAGCAGCGGCCAGTCGCGCGACATCCACAACGCCAGGGCGAAGCCCGCCGAGCAGCCGATCACGCCACCGAAAAGGGTCCACAGGCGCACCGGCGAGACCGGCTCACCCACGGCTTCTTCCAGTTCGTGATTGTGCATCGCCGAGTACACCGTGAGGTCGGCGAAGCCGGATCCCTTGAGCTCGCGGATCGCGTCGCTGGCGCCGTCGACGTGCTGGAACCGCCCGAGCACCCCGGGCACGGTCCTGTTGGCCATCAGTGCCCTCCCCCGTGCTGCTTCCGCCTCGGCATCGGGATCATTTCCTTGATCTCCTGGATCGCGACGATCGGGAAGTTCTTGTAGAACAGCGTGAACCACAGCCCGAACCAGCCGAACGAGCCGAGCAGGATCAGCCAGTCGGCCCAGGTCGGATTGAGCTGGCCCCAGGCATAGGGCACGTAGTCGTTGGCGAGCGAGCTCACCACGATCACGTAGCGCTCGAACCACATCCCGAGGTTGATGAAGATCGAGATCACGAACAGCGCGGTCAGGTTGGTGCGGATCTTCCGGAACCAGAGCAACTGCGACACGAACGCGTTGCAGATGATCATCGTCCAGCCGGCCCACCAGTTGGGACCGAAGGCGCGCCGCCAGAAGGTGGTCTGCTCGAAGGTGTTGCCCGAGTACCAGGCGATGAAGTACTCCATCGCGTACGCGTAGAACAGGATGGTGCCGGTGAGCAGCGTCAGCTTGGCGAGGTTGTCGAAGTGGTACTCGGTGATCATATGCTCGACCCGCAGCATCTTGCGCAGCGGAATCATCAGCGTGAGTACCATACCGATGCCGGAGTAGATCGCGCCGGCGACGAAGTAGGGCGCGAAGATCGTCCCGTGCCAGCCCGGCACGATCGACACCGCGAAGTCCCAGGACACCACCGAGTGCACCGACAGCACCAGCGGGGTGGCCAGTGCGGCCAGGTAGAGGTAGGCCCGCGAGTAGTGCCGCCACTGCGAGTCGGCCCCGGTCCAGCCCAGTGACAGCG
>CBFGRM010000039.1:0-18812 GCA_965651205.1 uncultured bacterium | reverse complement strand
CCGGAATCCCAGATCCCAGACCGGGATGGCGGATACCGTGTCCACCTGCAAGTCGACGGCGGGAATGGCGAATGAAATCAGCCCCTTGCCGACCGACTCCCGATCGGGGACGCCATACATCCTGATCGGCGCATTCCACGGCCGGTGGACCTGTGGCGCGTCAGTGTCGGTTGTGGTGGCAAGATAGGCATCGGCGCGCTGGTGCCGGATGGCGGCGGCCCCTTCCCGGCTGCACGGTCCACGAGTGCCGGCGTACTCCGGAACTATGAGCCCCAGGGCATCCCAGGCAGCAATGTTCAGCGGGAGACCCGTTCGGCCCAGAACAGCTTCAACCAGGTTTCGAGATCTTCCAGAGCCAACTCATCAAACGCGGCCAGTGAATCTGCCGAAATGATGGCAGCAATATCCTGGCGATACAGATCACGTCCCTTGGCGGAGAGACCCACGAGACCCTGCAGGTATTGCGCGACCGCAGCGGCCGAGTCACCGTCAGCAATGGATGTCCGTGCCCGTTCAAGCGCGAGCACACCGGGATCAGCACCGAGTGTTTCGGCTCGTGAGAGACTCTGCTCTGCCTCAACCAACTCGCGCCGCATCCGGTGCCAACGAGCCGCGACAATATGAAGGTCGGCAGGGGTGAGAGGCTGGCGGAGGGCGCGCTCGACAGCGTCGCGAAGCCATAGTCCTGGCTCGCGTTCGGCCGATGCATAAGCAATCTCCGTCAGCAACCTGGTCGCTTCCGGCATCACCGAATCCACGGCGAGGGCGGCAGCGAGATGACGAATCGCGGCGTCCAGATGTGACTCGCCCAGGTACTGGCCTGCCGACGCCAGTACAGGAGCACCCCGGGCATTCATCTCGAGGTGAACCCTGGCCGCAAGGTACCTGGGCCAGGGGTCGCGGGGTGATCGAATGGCAGCGGACGTCAAACGGAACAGAGCTGCCTCCGCCTCGCCACGATCGCCGGTGATCGCCCACGAAGCAAACGATCACATTGCCCGGACGTCCTCCTGCTCGAACTGGCTGCCAGACGGCTCCATTTGGGCCAACGCAGCAAAGTCGCCGGCCTCGAGCAGCGACTGGATCCTCGCGTGAGGCTCGGCCGTTTGCACCTGTGCCCCGAGGGGGTGCAGACCGGTCACGAACAGGAGCACGAACAGCGCTGCGACTCTCGGGTGGCAGCAATTCGGTAGACTGATTCCAGGCATAGGTTCCGTCTTCGCCAGGGTCCGACTGCAGCGAGCCCGTGAAGCTATCAGCCCCGGCGTCGCACCAGCATCCGCTGGGTTCTGGTGGCGATGCGTCCATCCGGCAGTGTGACCGACACCGTCACGTCGTATGCGCCGTTGCCGAGCCTGGACACGTCGATGCGCCGGACAAAGAACTGACGATCTTCCCCGGGCTGCTCGTCGAAGGTCAGTGCCAGTGCCGCATCGTCGTGGTCGGAATCGAGCTTGCGGATTTCCACCGTGACCCGTGCTGTGGCGCCCGCAAATCCCTGCAAAACGTAGCCCACATCCACCGACGATGAGGGCCCTGCGGTGAACGTAGGCGCCAGTTGCACCGGTACTCCTTCGATACTCCTACTGGCTCCCTGTCCTGATGTCGGCATCAGCACCAGGTCGGAAATGCCGGTATCGGCGCTGTCCAGTACCACCATACCGTCGCGGGAGTACATCGCACCGGTGGTACCGGCCGAGTCGGACAGCACCAGGCGCAGGTCGTAGGTCCCGGGTGGCAATGGATACTCGCGGATCAGGGTGGCAATGCCGCCCTCGCCGGGATCCGCAACGCTAGCTGGCAGTGCGACCGTGCTCAAGAATTCGCTACTCACCGGCCAGGTGCCGTCGCGGCTGCGAATCCGGACCTGCCACCTCAACGATGTGCTGACGGAGTCGGGCCCTACGATCCTTCGCAGCGTCGCGAGCGGGATATCGACCGCGAGCGTCGCACGACCCGGTGCACTCCCAAGACCGAATGCACCGGCATTGAATCGCAGCGGATCAGCGAATCGCTGCGGCGCGCCGTCGGTGGTCAGCAGGCGGTCCATTTCCTCCTTGCCTCGCTCGACAACCTGCTCCCAGCGCTCGGGTGGGATTCGCTCGCCCATCGACCGCCGTGCGGCAAGAACACAGAATCGCGGCGTGACCTGGCAGGCGGACATCCAGTCGCCAGCAGGCAGAGGTGAGGCGGCCATCCCGGACAATGGTGTTGGCAGCATTCTTCCAAAGTGGATCACCAGCGGCTCAGCGTCTGTGGTATACAGCCAGGACTCCGCCGCGAAGTGGGAGAGACCGGGATAGTTCGCCTGTCGTTGGGGTTCGCCGTGACGGAGATAGACTATGCCGCGATCATCCAGAATCCGGCCTGCACCATAGGACGGTGGCAAGCGGCACTCGGATATGCGTGCACCGGAATAGCTACCGTCGTCCTCGGACGGACAATTTCGCCCCGGAATGGAACCCCGTACAATTCCCCACAGTCGGCTGTTACCGTTCACATATCGGTAGTCCCGAAATGCCCGTTCCCAGCGACGCAGATGCTCCGTGATACGATGGCCCGGTGCTCTAGCGTCATCCAGATCACGACGCTCCCAGAATGCCACCAGCAACTTGCCACGGTCTTCTCCAATCGTGGTATCCCATTCTGCAACCTCGCTGCTGTCACCTATCATTGCCAGTTCCCAGCGCAACCAGTCGTGATGCCGGCCCGGATTAGTGTCAGCGGCGGCACTGCGCCACGCGTCGATTGCCGATAGCCCATCACCTTGCCTGCCCGCAAGCCAGCCACGGACAAAATCGCGTTCGCCGACCGTGAACAACAAACTGTCGGTCGCTCCAAGTGCCTCGGCCGTCGCGATCGGATCGCCAACTCGCATTTCGAGCAGCAGGAGCCTTCGGGCCAACCGTCGATGCACCTCAGCCGGAATGGATTTGCTCGAGAGACCACGGACAAGCATCGACCGCTCTTCATCCGGCTCGGCCCAGAGCGATGGCCACGGCAGCAACTGATCCAGATCTGCGATGACGGGAACGAAGCCGGAATCGAGTGAAGCAGCCTGCCGATAAGCAGTGACCACGCGTCGGCAACGCGTGAACCAATCGACCTCGCTGAGCAACTCAAGCGGAGCACAGGACCCGGAAGTCACCTGCAGTTGACGGGCCAGCGCAAACCAGGCCCACGGTGAGTCCTGCAGTCCACCACCAGACCTCACTGAGCTGGAAAGGACGGTATCGATGCCACCGCTTGACCTCACTTCAAGGCCCAGTTCCATCGCGATGCGCGAGGGCAACTGCAGGATGGCACTGCCGCCC
Organism: uncultured bacterium; assembly: GCA_965651205.1. Classification (GTDB taxonomy): domain Bacteria; phylum Gemmatimonadota; class Gemmatimonadetes; order Gemmatimonadales; family GWC2-71-9; genus Palsa-1233. Next base: position 15,498 of record CBFGRM010000039.1, on the reverse strand, counting down.
ACCTCCATCGCATGGGACCAGTGCGCGACCAGCTTACTCTCTGATGGCTCGTGGGCCTTCTGGGCCTGGAGGCATACGCCAGGCGATACTGCAACCCACAGTACCAGAAGCGCGTTCAACCACGCCGAGCAGGTCAACTCGGGCGCCTGGTAGCTCTTTCCCAATCGGCAAAGTCGACTCTCAAGCGCAAGCAGCATCGGTGCTCCAATCAGTTCGCACCGCTGGTAGGAAAGCACTCGGGAAAATCGGCAATCACGCCTGTGCCTTGGCAACGAGGGTCCGTCAAACGGTCTGTCCAGTCTATATGGCTGCAAATCGACGTGTAGTTTGCGTCCCACCGCGTACCCACATTCGCATAGAAACAATACGGTGCTGTTGTTCCCGGATACGGACCGTGATCCTCTTCGCACCTTGACGGATACTGCTCGCAATAGGATGGTGCACCGCACGACGGTCGTGGCAGCCCCTGCTCCTCGGGATCCTCCGAAACATACGTGCAGCACGCGCCCCAGACCACTGGATCATTCTGGCACTGCCCGGAGACACAGCTCCAGTTGAGACAGCCGACGAAGCTGTATGCGAATGACGGCATCGGCGGTCGGGACTCATCCGTGATTCCATCGGCCCCAGGCTGTCCGCACGCCAATGCGACAACCAACGTTGCAACACCGAGCAACAACCGACCTGCCAGCATATCCACCCCCAGGTTGTAGATGTGGTTGCTATCTGGAGCCAGCGTCGTTCCTTGCTGTCCGCATCGAGTCGAGCATCCGCAACACTTCGTCTGCGGGGTGCGCACCGGGGAGAAGCAGCCCGGTCACTGAATCGCCTGGCAGGCGTCGTCCCAGTACCAGTGCGGGCGTACCGCGAAGCTTGAGGCGACGTGTCTCGGCCAGATCAGACATCACCCTCGGATGAACGCCATCCGGCGACCCACAGACCCTCGGGAATGTCGGTTCCGAGGCAAGCATTGCATCTACGCCGGTCGAGTCGAGTGATGCCTGGCGCGCGAAGAAGCGATAGTGAAATTCCCAGGCCTGGTCGGCATCGATGTCCGCCAGGCACTCCACAATGGATGCGACCCGAGCTGCGTCGGGGTGAATTTCACGAATTGAGTAGTTCTTGATGACCACTTGCAGGTCAGTTGCCCCAGCCAGGATGTCCTCAAGAGCAGACACGGCGAAGGTGGCGCAATAGGGGCAGTAATAGTCCGTGAACTCGACCAGCACGAACGGGGCAGTCTCGGGGCCCCTGCGCAGCCCACCAAGCGCGGAAGTCGTGACGATCCGGATCTCTGCCGGTCCAGCGCCTGAAATACCGACACGCTGTCCCAGAACAGTGAGCGCCACTGCCATAGAATCGACTCTCAGGGCCAATTTTCCAAATCGGCTTGCGCAGCGGGGCGGCATCCTCCTGCCGCGAGGGCGAGAACGATGCCCAGTGCGAGACAGTTCCTCGGCATGGCCGGGCTTCTGGTCATATGGCTTCGTTTGGGAGTGATGCTAAAGCTCTACCTGTGAGGTATTTCGTAGTCAATCCGAGACCAATTGCCGCGAGACTTCAGGGGTCTTCCGGACTGCTAGCGGTAGGCCTACCGCCGCACCAGCATCCGCTTGGTTCTGGTGGCGATGCTGCCATCTGGCAGGGTCACGTCGTATGCGCCGTTGCCGAGTCTGGACACGTCTATGCGCCGGACAAAGAACTGACGATCTTCTCCGGGCTGCTCGTCGAAGGTCAATGCCAGTGCCGCATCGTCGTCGTAGGAGTCGAGCTTCCGGATTTCCACCGTGACCCGTGGGGTGACGCCCGCAAATCCCTGCAAGACGTACCCCACATCCACTGAAGGCGACGGACCGGCAGTGAACGTCGGCGCCAATTGCACCGGCACTCCTTCGATATTCCTACTGGCTCCCTGCCCGGCGGTGGGCATCAGCACCAGGTCGGAAATGCCGGTATCGGTGCCGCCCAGTACCACCATACCGTCGCGGGAATACATCGCACCGGTGGTACCGGCCGAGTCGGAGAGCACCAGGCGCAGGTCGTAGGTTCCCGTAGGCAATGGATACTCGCGGATCAGGGTGGCGATGCCGCCCTCGCCGGGATCCGCAACGCCAGCCGGCAGTGCGACCGTGCCCAGGAATTCGCTGCTCACCGGCCAGGTGCCGTCGCGGTTGCGAATCCGGACCTGCCACCGCAACGACGTCCTGACGGAGTCGAGCCCTGCGATCCGTCGCAGCGCCGCGAGCGGGATGTCGACCGCGAGCGTCGCACGACTCGGCGCGCTTCCCAAGCCGTATGCACCGGCATTGAATCTGAGCGGATCAGCGAATCGCTGCGGCGCGCCGTCGGTGGTCAGCAGGCGGTCCATTTCCTCCTGACCCCGCTCGACAACCTGCTCCCAGCGCTCGGGCGGGATTCGCTCGCCCATCGACTGCCGCGCTGCAAGGACACAGAATCGCGGCATCAGGATACTCCAGATCGAGCAGCACAATCAATTGGGAGCCTGGGACTGGAGGAGAACTGGCCCACTCACCCAGCAGTGACTTCAATTGAAATATCGAATTGACCGGAGGCAGCGTGGCGAAACGTCGAGCCAGAAGAGCGGTGATGGCGTGAGCCACTCCCACCTGATCATCCGCGAGAACGACGGTGGCCTGTCCGCTTTCAGACATCGACATCTCCTCGGGGAAACGAGGCCCGTACCGGCTGACAAATCAGCCGACCGGCAGAGCGGCTACGCCCCGTGGCACTTCTTGAACTTCTTGCCGCTGCCGCAGGGGCACGGGTCGTTGCGACCCACACCCGCAAACGCCGACGCCGAAGCTGCTGCTGCTGCCGAGGCAGCACCTGGCAACGCTGCCCGCCCCCTGCTGTCGGTGGCCTGCACGCCCCGAGCAGCCGGTGCTGAGGGCGCTGCGCCGGGGAACAACTCGTCCGCCGGGTCTGCCGAGGGCGTACCCACCTGCGGCGGCGGTGGTGGCGGCGGCGGTCCCTGCACGTTGACCTGCACCTTGAGGAACCGCTCCGCAAACGTTCCCTGGATGTCGCGCAGCAGATCCTCGAACATCTCGAACGCTTCCTTCTTGTACTCCACCAGCGGGTCCTTCTGGCCATATGCCCGATAGTGGATTGCGTTGCGGAGCTGGTCGAGATCGTACAAGTGATCCTTCCACTTCTCGTCCAGCACGCTCAACATCACCTGCGACAACACCTGACGATCGACATCCGGAATACCGATCCCGGCACCGAACTCCTGCAGGTACGCGATCTTGCGGTCGAACGCCGCCTCGGCGTCGGCCACGACCGCTGCCACCACTGCGGCATCGTCGGGGGTGTCCTCGGGCCGGTCCAGCGAGTCGGATCCAATCAGGAACTGCATCGCCAGGGCCTCCTTGAGCCCCTGCCGGTCCAGCTCCTCCTCGCCGTCGGCCGGCACCACCCACTGCTCCGCCAGCCGAGTCGCCGCGGTGCGGATCATCTTGAGTGCCTCGGCCTTGGTCTCCTCGCCCTTTTCCAGCGCGAACAGGCGGGTGGAGTAGATCACGTCGCGCTGCTGGTTGAGCACGTCGTCATACTCCAGTGCCCGCTTGCGCTGCTGGAAGTTCTGCAGCTCGACCCGCTTCTGCGCCGACTCGATTGCCGCGGTGATCAGCTTGCCGGTGATCACCTCGCCCTCTTCCGAACCACCCTTGTCCATCATCTTGGAGATGCGGTCCATCCCACCGAACAACCGCATCAGGTCGTCTTCCAGCGAAAGGAAGAACAGCGACTCGCCCGGGTCACCCTGGCGACCGGCACGACCGCGCAACTGACGGTCGATCCGGCGCGACTCGTGACGCTCGGTGCCGACGATGTGCAAACCGGCACCCTCGGCGGCCAGATCAAGCGCGGTGTCCAGTTTGATGTCGGTACCACGACCAGCCATATTGGTCGCGATCGTGATCGCGCCTGCAAGGCCCGCCTTGGCAACGATCTCCGCCTCACGCTGGTGATGCTTGGCGTTGAGCACCTCGTGCGGCAGTCCGCGCCGCTTGAGCTGCCGCGACAGCGTCTCCGAAATCTCCACGTTGGTGGTGCCGATCAGCACCGGCCAGCCGGCCTGGTGGACCCGCTCCACCTCGTCGAGCACCGCGTTGAACTTCTCCCGCCGGGTCCGGTAGATCCGGTCCGGCAGGTCACGCCGGGCGATCGGCTTGTTGGTGGGGATCACCGCCACGTCGAGACCGTAGATGGTGTAGAACTCGGTCTCCTCGGTCTCGGCGGTCCCGGTCATTCCGGCCAGCTTCTCGTACATCCGGAAGTAGTTCTGGATCGTGATCGTGGCGAACGTCTGGGTCTCGCCCTTTACCGTGACCCCTTCCTTGGCCTCCACGGCCTGATGAAGACCGTCGCTCCAGCGGCGACCGTGCATTATCCGGCCGGTGTTCTCGTCGACGATCAGGACCTGGCCGTCCTGGACGATGTACTCCACCTCGCGCTCGTACAGCGCGTGCGCCTGCAGCAGCTTGTGGATGATGTGCAGTTGCTCGCTCTTCCGGGCATATGATGCCTCGAGTTCGTTGCGGGCGGCCAGCTTGGCGGCTGAGTCGAGGTCGGGGTCGGTCTCGATCAGGTGGAATTCCTGCGAGATGTCCGGCACCACGAACAGCTCGGGATCACCAGGCGACAACTCCGCCGCGCCCCGGTCAGTCAGGTGTACCGAGTGGCCCTTCTCGTCGAGGACGTAGTACAACTCCTCCTCGATGTTGCGCATCGACTGCTGGCGCATCGGCAACTTGCGGTCGGCAATGTGACTGAGTTCCGCCTTCAGCACCATCTGCTGCACGCCGGGCTCGTTGAGCAACTTTGCCAATTGCTTGTTCTTCGGGCCGCCAAGCTTGGCCACGTACAGCGCCATCGCGGCGTCCTCGCGCGAACCCTCGTCAGCCAGTTTCCGCTCGCCCTCGGCCACCAGGGCGCCCACCGCCTGGTTCTGACGCCTCACCAGGGCAGCCACGCGGTCGTTGTGCTGCCGGTACACGGTGCTGTCCTCGTCACCCACCGGGCCCGAGATGATCAGCGGTGTGCGCGCCTCGTCGATCAGGATCGAGTCGACCTCGTCGATGATGGCGTACACGTGCTCGCGCTGCACCCGCTGCTCCAGCGTGAACACCATATTGTCGCGCAGATAGTCGAAACCGAATTCGTTGTTGGTGCCATAGGTGATGTCGGCACGATACGCCGCCTGCCGCTCGGGCGACGAGGGCTGGGTGTCGTCAAGGCACGCCACCGTGAGGCCGAGATAGCCGTACACGTGACCCATCCACTGCGAGTCACGCCGGGCCAGGTAGTTGTTCACTGTGACGAGGTGAGCGCCGCGTCCCGGCAGCGCGTTGAGATACAACGGCATCACCGCGACCAGCGTCTTGCCCTCGCCGGTGGCCATCTCCGCGATGCGGCCACGATGCAGGTTGATTCCGCCGATGAGCTGGACGTCGTACGGCACCATATTCCAGGTAAGTTCCTGGCCGGTGACCATCACGGTGGTGCCCATCAGCCGCCGACACGCCTCGCGCACCGTGGCGAATGCCTCCGGCAGCAGTTCATCGAGGACGGTGGTGATCTCCTGCTTCCAGGCGTGCTCGGCCTTCTGCAGCAGTCCCTCCAGGCGATCGCGCTCCACCGGGTCGGCACTGCCCTGCTTCTCGGCCCTGATCCGGTCGACTTCGGACTTGAGATCACCAGTGCGCTCGGCGAGGATCCCGCGGAATCGGTCAGTCTGGGCCTTCAGTTCCTCCTCGGAAAGAGTACCCAACCGCTCCTCGTGCTGGCGGATCTCCGCCAGCACCGGTTCCAGCTTGCGGGCCGCCCTGGCGTGGCGCGAACCAACGATCTTTTCGATCACCTGCTTGATCATCCGACTTCCCTTCTGGTCCGGTAAAGGTCCAACCCGGAAATGTAGTCTGCCACGCCATCCGGCACCCAGCCGCGAACCGACTTTCCGGCATCCAGTCGCTGGCGCACCGCGGTGCTGGAAATGTCGATCAGTGGCACGTCAAAGCTGTCCAGGCCCGCGGGAACCGTCTCGCCACCACGGCTGTAGACGACAATCCTTGCCAACCGGGCGATCTCCTCCGGCTCCCGCCAGGCTGACAGACCGGCCGCAGCGTCGCTGCCCAGCACCAGCACCAACTCCGTGCCGGGGTATCCGGCCACCAACTCACGAAGCGTGTCGATGGTGTAGGATGGGCCGTTGCGCCTGACCTCCCGGTCGTCCACCGTCAGGGCGTCGATGCCGTGCACCGCCAGCTCGACCATCCGGAGGCGCTCGGCGGCGGAGGCGCCGTGACCCGGCTTGAGCGGTTGCGATCCGGACACCACCAGCAACAGCCGGTCGAGGTCAAGGGCCTCGCGCGCCACCTGGGCAACGATCAGGTGGCCGTTGTGGATCGGATCGAAGGATCCACCGAAGACACCCAGCCGCACCTCAGGCGCCTGGAGCGGCACCCGAGTCGGCCACCAACGGCGCCGGGCAGTGTTCGCCGAGCAGTGGCGAGTCGGGATATGTGGTGCGGAAGTAGTCGCAGTTCTGCTCGACCTCCTCGGCGTACCCCAGTCGCTGGTAGGTCTCGATCAACTCACCGAGGACCTCGGGGGCGATCTCCGCGCGCGGGTAGCGGAACAGCAGGTCGCGGAAGACCAGGATCGCCGAATCGTACGCCTTGTAGCGCACGTAGAACTTGCCGTTCTTGAACTCCTTGATCGCGAACCACTCCTCCAGTCCGGCGATTCGGGCCCGGGCGCTGTCGGCGTGGACTCCCGTCGGATAGCGGTTGAGCAGTTCCTGCCAGGTTGCGATCGCCTGGGTGCCGTAGGTCGGATCCAGTTCGGGTCGCCGCCAGAGCCTGGCGTACGCGTCACCGGCACGGAGCAGTCCGTATGGTGCCAGTGAATCGGTGGGATACTCGTCGGCAGTGCGACGGAATTCGCGCACCGCCTGCAGATAGCTTTTCTGGCCCAGGCGTACTTCGCCGAGCGACAGCCTGGACGCAGGCAGCCGGGCATCCCCGCGTGGCAACTCAAGCAGCAGCCGCTCGAAGGCGATTGCGGCGTCGCGCCACTCGCGTTCCTCGAGCAACTCCTGTGCTGCCGCATACATCGAATCGAGCTGCGGTGCCTCCAGCCTGAAGTTGGAGTCGGGCGACGGCTGAGTCTCGGGCGGATTGCCTCCGCAGGCCACCAGAAGTGTGGCGATTGCGAGCAGCGAGGTCGAACACTTGATCACGGGATACCGGAGTCTCCTGCCGAATCGGCGACGGCGCTGGTGCGCAGTCGCTCGAGGGCGAGCTTGGTTATCGAGTCGGCCTGGCCACCGGTAGATGCGGCGGTGCGCCAGGCAAGTTGCGCCTGAAAATGATCGCCGCCCTGAATGAGGACGTCTCCGAGCCCGACCAACGCACGGCGACCAGCGGTGCCGTCGGGATCGCGCTTCACCGCATCCTCGAATGCAGACTGCGCAGCAGCGTGATCACCGGCTGCGAGCAGTTGGACACCGATCACGCTGCTGCACTCAGCCACTCCTCGGCTTGCATCCGGCAGAAGTGCAGGGTCCTCGTGGCGTTCCACCGCCCGGTACAGCCCCAACGCCAGGTGACAATCGCCATCCTCGTGCTCGGCCCTGGCCCAGGCCAGCAGCGCCCGATCGGCAACCTCGCGCGCCGGCACCGATGCCAGCACCGCGGGGGCCAGTCGGCGGACGTCCTCGCCAGCCGGAAAGTCGATCAACCGGAGCCCCATTGCAAGCCGACCAACCGGCCAATTGGGCGCGATCTCCGTCAGATTGCCGATGGCGGTGGCAACCGCCAGTCCGTCGCCAGCCTGCGTCGCTGAAACGGCAGTGCGAGCGAGCCCGGCGGCAGCTTCACCGATCCGGCTGCTGTCACGTCGTCCGAGCCGGCCGAACTCGACCGCAGCGAGGTTGTGGCGACCGAGCCGCAGTGCTGCATCGGCCCGTTTGGCCAGCAGCGACGGTTCGTCACCGGCTTCCTGCCAGGCAGCCAGCGCATCGTCCCAGCGGCCCAGCGCCGCCGCCGCGTCGCCCCGGCGTTCCTCGGCCACTGCCGGGCCGCACGCCGAGGTCAACAACAGCAACACCACAGCTCGAATCATCCGGGAATCCGTTCCACCATCGCGAGGTATCCGGTGACCCGGTCGAGATCCGGGCGCTCGTGACGGCACTTCTCCCAGATGTCCCGGGCACCCGATACGTCGCCGGCCAGATAGCGCGCCAGGCCCAACTGCACCCGAGCCTCGACCCAGTCCGGTCGAGCGGCGACAATCCGTTCCAGCTCGTCACGGGCACCGAGCGGGTTGCCGCCGTCGAGCAACAGCCGCGCCAGCCGGAGCCGCAGGTCGTGAAAGCCCGGCCCCAGTTCCACAGCACGCTGAAATTCCCTTGTTGCCTCGGCGATCGCCCCCGCTTCAGCGTACATCTCGCCGAGCCGGGCGTGCTCGTTGGCCAGCCGGGCGGCCACCGGGGCCGCGAGTCCCGCGACTGGCGGACCCTCCGCACTGCGGGCGGCGTCGAATGCCTGCACCGCCTCCTCATTGCGGCCGAGCTGGTTGAGCAACAGGCCGCGATGAATCTGCGCCTCGACGTAGCGAGGGTTTAGTTCGACAGCACGCTCGAATTCGGCGAGCGCCTCGTCGCCGCGCTCCAGCATCGTCAGGCAGAGGCCACGCAGGTGATGCACGTCGGCGTACTCGTGCGCCTGGCCATCCAGATCCTCCAGGCACAACAGCGCACCGTAGTAGTCGTGGGCGGCGAACCGTTCGCGTGCCGAGCCGATCAGTTCCCGCACGCTCACGCGCATCAGAGCACCTCCAGGAAGTGCGCCACCGTGGCGGAGACGCCGTCGCGCAGCTTCACGCCAGGCTGCCAACCCAGCAGCTCGCGCGCCCGGGTGATGTCGGGTCGACGCACCTTCGGGTCGTCGCCGGGCAGCGGCCGGTGTTCGATCCCGGCGGTGGAGCCGGTGAGTTCGAGGACGATCCCGGCCAGCTCAAGCATAGTGAACTCGTCGGGATTGCCGATGTTTACCGGATCCAGTTCGGCGGAGTGGAACAGCCGCACCAGGCCCTCCACTTCGTCACTCACATAACAGAACGAGCGGGTCTGCGAACCGTCCCCGAAGATCGTGAGCGGCTCGCCGCGAAGCGCCTGCACGATGAAGTTGGACACCACCCGACCGTCGGCTGGTCGCATCCGGGGGCCGTAGGTATTGAAGATCCGCACGATGCGGGTATCCACTCCGCGACTGCGGCGATAGGCCATCGTCGCGGCCTCGGCAAATCGCTTGGCCTCGTCGTACATCGAGCGCGGCCCGGTGGACGATACGTTGCCCCAGTAACTCTCCACCTGCGGATGCACCAGCGGATCGCCGTACACCTCGCTGGTGGATGCGAGGAAGAACCGGGCACCGTGCTGCTCTGCCACATCGAGGGCGTTGATGGTTCCGGCGGAACCCACCTTGAGGGTCTCAATCGGATGGGCCTGGTAATCGGGCGGCGAAGCTGGCGAAGCAAAGTGCAGCACGCCATCCAACCTGCCGGCAACGCGCCACGGTTCGGACACGTCTTGCTCGATGAACTCGAAGCGCGGCTCGGTCGAGAGGTGAGCCAGGTTGTCGGGGCGGCCGGTGATGAAGTTGTCCAGGCCGATCACGTCGTGACCGTCGGCCAGGAACCGATCGACCAGGTGTGAACCAAGAAAACCTGCAGCTCCTGTGATCGCGACCCGCATCAGGAACTCCCCCTACCGATCGTGACGTGACGGAATCCCAGTTCGTGGAGCCGCGGCGGGTGGTACAGGTTGCGACCATCGACCACGAGTGGTGTGCTGAGCGCAGCGTGCATCCGCGGGAAATCGGGGTTGCGGTACTCCAGCCACTCCGTGACCACTACCAGTGCGTCGGCTCCTTCGAGCGTTGCGTAAGGATCATCCACCAGGGTCACCCGATCGCCCCAAAGTCCCCGTGCTGCATCCATCGCCTGCGGATCGTGGGCCCTCACCGATGCGCCGTCGTCGAGCAGGGCATCGATGAGATCGACCGCCGGGGACTCCCGCATATCGTCGGTGCCGGACTTGAAGGCCAGGCCCCAGACCGCAATCGCGCGGCCACGCAGGTCGCCCAATTCGCGCTTCAGTCGCTGGTGCAGGACCTGCTTCTGGCGACGATTGACGGTCTCGATCGCCTCCAGCAGTGCCGGTTCCATCCCTGCCTCGCGCGCCGTGTGGACCAGCGCCTTGACATCCTTGGGAAAGCACGACCCCCCGTAGCCCGGTCCCGGAAACAGGAATGCCGGTCCGATCCGCGAGTCGCTGCCGATGCCGCGGCGGACCGCGAACACATCTGCTCCCACCAGATCACACAGCTCGGCGATCTGGTTGATGAACGAGATCCGAGCCGCCAGCATCGCGTTGGCGGCATACTTGGTCACCTCGGCGGAGGCGAGGTCCATAAAGAGGATCGGGGCGCCACTCCGCACGTAGGGCGCATAGAGATCGCGCAGCAGCTTCTCGGCACGCGGATCGTCGACGCCGAGCACAACGCGGTCCGGGCGCATAAAGTCCTCGATCGCAGCACCCTCCTTCAGGAACTCAGGGTTGGAAGCAACCGCGAAGTCGGCATCGGGACCGGCCGAGGCACGCACCGCGTCGCGCACCTTGCTGGCCGTGCCCACCGGCACGGTCGACTTGGTCACGATCACCTTGTAGCGATCGAGGTGGCGGCCGATGGTGCCCGCCACCTCGAGAACGTGCTTCAGGTCCGCTGATCCATCCTCCCCTGGCGGGGTTCCCACGGCAATGAATATCACCTCGCCGTGTCGCACTGCCCCGGCCAGATCGTCGGTGAACCGGAGCCGGCCAGCGGCAACGTTGCGCTCGACCAGTGGCTCCAACCCGGGTTCGTAGATCGGCATCCGGCCGACCTGCAGCATCGCCACCTTGTCGGCGTCGTGGTCGGCACAGACCACTTCGTTGCCGGTCTCCGCCAGGCAGGCACCTGCAACCAGGCCGACGTAACCCGACCCGATCACCGTGACCTTCACGCGCCGACCTTCGACAGGATGTGCCGGGTGTCAACCACCAGACGTGCGTTCCGGCGGATCATCTCCCAGTCGATCGTCGTGTGGTCGGTCACGATCAGCACCGCGTCCGCGGCGCGCACGGTCGACTCGGTGAGCGGCACCGACTGATAGTCGTGGCCTGCCTCCGAGAAGGACTTCACGAACGGATCGTGATAGCTCACGTCGGCACCGTACTGGTGCAACAGTCCCAGGATGTCGAGAGCCGGCGATTCGCGCAGGTCGTCGATGTCCTTCTTGTATGCCACACCCACCACCAGCACCTTGGCACCCTTGCTCGAACGACCTGCTGCGTTGAGTTCCTCGACCAGCTTGCGGACCCAGAACAGCGGCATCTCGCTGTTGAGTTCGCCGGCCAGGTCGATGAAGCGGGTCTTGTAGTTGAGGCCGCGCATCTTCCAGGCGAGGTAGTGCGGGTCGATCGGAATGCAGTGCCCCCCCAGTCCCGGACCGGGCAGGAACTTCATAAATCCGAACGGCTTGGTGGCCGCGGCCTCGATCACCTCCCACACGTCGACGCCCAGCTTGTCGCAGACGATCGCCATCTCGTTGACCAGGCCGATGTTGACGCTGCGGAAGGTGTTCTCCAGCAGCTTGACCAGCTCGGCGGCCTCCGTGGTGCTCACCGGCACCAGCGTGTCGATGGCCGGGGCGTACATCGCGCAGGCGACTCGCACGCAGTCGGGAGTGATGCCACCCACCACCTTGGGCGTGTTCTTGGTGCCGTACTTCGGGTTGCCCGGATCGACCCGCTCGGGTGAGAACGCCAGGAAGAAATCCTCGCCGGCCTTGAGGCCGGTGCTCTCCAGCGCCGGCAGCATTATCTCGCGGGTGGTGCCCGGATAGGTGGTGCTCTCGAGGATGATCACCTGGCCCTGACGCAGCGATGCCTTGACCGCCTCAGTCGCCGCCACGATGAACGAGACGTCGGGGTCCTTGTACTTGGACAGCGGCGTCGGCACGCAGATCGAGATTGCGTCGGCCTCCGCCAGTCGCGCTGCATCAGCGGTCGCCTCGAAGCGACCCTTGCCGCGCAGTTCCGCCACCTCGGCTTCGGTGATGTCCTTGATGTGCGACTTGCCGGCGTTGAGTCCCTCGACCACTCGTTCCGACACGTCGTAGCCCAGCACCCGGAAACCTGCCCTGCCCAGTTCCACGGCCAGTGGCAGGCCCACGTAGCCCAGTCCCACGATTCCGAAGGTTATGTCGCGCTTTTCCGCGCGGGCAATCAGTTCATCGGCCAGCGTCATCCGGCGTTCTCCACTTTGATGGGCAGTCCCCCGGCCTCAAGCGACCGGGATGCCGCTTCGAGTACCCTGACCACCCGGACGCCGTCGGCGGCGTCGGTCATTTCGGCAGGTGCCCCCCGTGCCACGCGCACGAAGTGGGCCAGTTCCAGCCCCAGCGGTTCGCCGCCGCCCACATTGGGGATATGAATATCGCCGTCACGCAGCTTGAGTGATTCGGCGGCGCTCACGAAGGCGTCCCGCTGGTCGACACCCTTGTCGTAGATCCGCAGCTTCTCGCGCGGGGCCATATCGTCGAACACCGCCATCCTGCGCGATCCCACCACTGTGAGCTTGCGGTCCTTGTGGGGATCCAGCCAGGAGAGCTGGGCGTGGGCCATCACGCCGCTGGCGAATTGCATCACCAGGAACACCACGTCCTCCACCCCCGGCTGGAGCCAGGCGTGGCCGTGGGCCGAGACCTGTACCGGTGCCTCACCCAGCAGGTGCAGCGCCACGGATACATCGTGGGGGCCCAGCGACCAGAGGGCGTTCTCGTCTGGGCGGACCTGGCCCAGGTTGACCCGTTGCGAATAGAGGTAATATGGGTCGCCCAGGGTGCCATCGCCGAGCATTGCGCCCAGGCGCTGGATGATGGGATGATGGACCAGCAGGTGGCCCACCAGCAGGGGTACTCCGGCCTTGTCGCCGGCCTCGGCCATCCTCTCCGCGTCGGCCACCGTGAGCGCGAAGGGCTTCTCCACCAGCGCCGGTACCCCGGCGGCAATGGCCTTGAGTGCCAGGTCGGCGTGGGCCGGTGCGGGGGCAGCGATCACCACCGCGTCGACCTTGGCAAGCAGCGCCGCCGGGTCGTCGGTGAGTTCAACACCGGGATACTGCCGAGCGGTGCGTTCACGAATCGCCGGCGACGAATCGCACACTGCCACCAGGTCGACATCGGCCATCGATGCCAGTGTCCGGACGTGGTTCTTGCCCCACGCTCCTGCCCCGATCACGCCGATCCTGAGGCGACTCATCGACAAAACTCGTGCACTGCCGCGATCACCTCGTCCTGCTGAGAGTCGCTCAGTTCCGGGTAGATGGGCAGCGAGATCACTTCGGCCATCGCGCGCTCTGTCTCGGGCAGTTGGGTCGTCGGCAGGTGCGCGAAACAGGGCTGCATATGCAGGCCCACCGGATAGTAGACCATCGAACCGATCTCGCGCGATTGCAGGAATTCCCGCAGCGCGTCACGACGCTCTACGCGCAGTGTGTACTGGTGGAAGATCGGCTCGTTGAGCGGGTCGATCACCGGGGGACGCACGCCGGGCAGCTCCGCGAACGCCGCGGTGTAGCGCGCCGCGCGATCGCGACGGGCAGCACTCCAGCCCGCCAGATACGGCAGCTTGGCGAGCAGCACCGCGGCCTGGAGCGTGTCGAGCCGCGAGTTGTAGCCGACCTCCTCGTGATGATACTGCTTGGCACCGCCGTGAACGCGCAGCTTGCGCAGTCGATTCGCGAGTGCCTCGTCCTGGGTGACAATCATCCCGCCGTCGCCCCAGCCGCCGAGGTTCTTGCTGGGGAAGAAGGAGATGGTGCCCGCGGTTCCCAGCTCGCCGGCCATCCGCCACTGGCCGCCCACTTTGCGGCGGGCGCCGATCGCTTGGGCGGTGTCCTCGATCACGGCGATGCCCTGGCGTGAGGCGATCTCGACGATCTGTTCGACCGCGGCCATCTGGCCGTACAGATGCACCACCACGATGGCGCGGGTGCGCGGCGTGATAGCGGCCTCGATCGCCGCCGGACTGATGTTGAAGGTGTCGGCATCGATGTCGACGAACACCGGCGTGCCGCCGCCGTTGTGGACCGCGCCGGCGGTGGCGAAGAAGGTGAACGAGGGGCAGATCACCTCGTCGCCCGGCTGGAGGTCGAGGGCCCGGATCGGCAGCAGGATTGCATCCGTGCCCGAGGCACAGCCGATGGCGTGCTGCGTCGCGCACAGAGCGGCGACCTCGCGCTCCAGTTCGGCGATCTCGGGGCCCATTATGAACTGCTGCCGCTCGATCACGCTGCCGACGCGGGCCAGCACCGCGTCCTTGATGGTCTGGTGCTGGGCCTTCAGGTCGAGCATCGGCACGCTCACGGCGGACATCCCTCGGTGCGGGTCAAAGGGCCTGAAATCAGGCAATCGGGAAAGTTACAGCGGGGTGGCCGGAGCGACAAACGGGAAGGGGTGCGGAGCCTGGATACCGGGCTGGGGAGGGAGCACCACCGCCCGGGTGGGCTCGGCTTGCGTGCTCCGGCGCCCGATCGTACCGTTTCCCGAAGGATCAACCCGGCACTGGCCCGCCGCACGACGCGCAAACGTTGGATACGAGAGAACCGGGCGGACCTCCAATGCCGCTTCATATCGACCCCAAGGTCGCCACGAACATCAAGTCGCAACTCGGGCGCAGACACTTGCTCAAGACTCTCCTGCACGAAATCGCTCAGGCTTGGGGGTATGCCGATCACGCTAATGACACCCCTGAGACCGATTATGCAGGTGTCCCGTACCTCGGAACACTCCAGGCAGGCTGGTGCATCCAATGAGCCGACACCTGATTCTTGTCTGGGGGCTGGTGGTGGGTTGTGCAGGCGCACAAACCACCGCTCCGCTTCCTCGTGCACAGGCCACCCCCATTCAACTACCTCTCCCCAACGCACAACAGCATCTCTCCGGTTACCTCAGCCTCCGGCACCGCCTGACCGGTGAGTCGCCTTGGGTCGTGGTATGTGCAGGCCTCACCAAGGTGGAAGTGGACTCGATAGCCCCTCTCCATATTCGCGCCGGCACCGTGCGCTCACTCCGAGTAGTAGACCCTGAGGAGTGCGTTCCGCCTCGGGAGGCGCGGGCGGAGCCATCGGTGGGGGCGATCATGATCGAGTCGATCGAATTCACCGAGATCGGCGCAATGCTTACTGCACAGCGCTGGCGTGGTGCGCGGTCACCTTGGGAGTGGCGTGAACGATACCGCTTCCTTGAAGGTGATCGGCAGATATCTATGGACTTTTTCTCCGCGATCGACTGAGCAGGCGAGGAAGGCCTCGATGTCGACCGGGCCATAGCAACTTACTGCCAATAGAGCGTGTCGCTGCCCGACCG
>CBFGRM010000038.1:0-19385 GCA_965651205.1 uncultured bacterium | reverse complement strand
CCACGATGAGTGGATTGCTGAATCGGAGGCACAGGCGTGCGGTACCGAGAACTGAACCAAAAGACTTCTCCAATGGCAGGATTCCAGCCTGAAGGAGGTGCTACGATGTGGATGTTGAGTCTGATCGCAGCCCTGCTGCTGATCCCGGCTCCGGCCTGGTCACAGGCGAGGGCCACTGAAGCGGACGAGGTCGCGGCACTCGAAGCACTTCTCCTCGAGATCGTCGACCTCGGGGGAACAGAGTCGACTTGGGCGCTCGATTCGAATGTGACAATTCGCATCGGGCGAATTCGCCCGGTGTCTGAGAACGACGCCGCTCAACGTGATTCCGCTGCCGTCGACCGGATTCTCGGCCCTCTGGCAAGAGTCGGAGGTCCGGTGGACAGTGTCACTCGCTGCCCGCTCGCTCAGGACGGATTGCTGGTGAGGCACTGTGAGGATGACGATGGTGCGCAGGAAGTCTGGATCGGGCAATCGACTTTTGGCAGCACCAGGTCCGGCGCTCTCCGGGTCTTGTTCGAAGTCTCGGTTTACAGGGTCGGGCCGAAGGTGGATTCCGCTGCCAGGGCCGGGCGAAGCTGGCTTTTTCCCTTGGAGCGCCAATCCGACGGCCGGTATCAGATCACGGGTGGACCCAGGCCGCTTTTGGTGCACTAGGTCCTGCTAACCAGTGCAGGTGATTGTTGTCCGGAAGTCGGTTCCGGTACTCTGCCCATCAGCCGCCGAGCCAGTCGCACCGTCAGGCGATCAACCACGCCCACCATATATTTGACTCGTTCCCCTCACACAACGAGTCAGGTTTGCCCGAATCCGAGCAATCGTCGGCAGAGGTGCTCTCACCCGCCGAGATGATCTTCGAGCGTTGGCGCCGGCGAGCAGGGTTCCTGCTGGCGCCCGCGGCGTATGCGGGAGTGTACCTCGCCAGCGACGGGCTCACTGGCCCTGGACGCACTCTGGCTGCAATCCTCGCGGCGGTGGTGGTGCTGTGGGTAACCGAGACTCTGCCCTTGCCGGTTACCGCCCTGCTGGGAGCGGTCCTCGCGGTGATCCTGGGAGTGGCACCGGCGCGCGAGGTGTTTTCGCACTTTGGCGACCCGATCATAATGCTGTTCATCGGCAGCTTCATCCTGGCGCGCGCGATGGCGGTGCACCGGCTCGACAAGCGGATCGCCCTGGGTTTCCTGGCCCGACCCTGGCTCAGCGCCTCGCCGGCCCGATTGCTCGCAGGGATCGGCGCCGTGACGGCATTGCTCTCGATGTGGGTGAGCAACACCGCCACCACCGCGATGATGCTGCCGATAGCACTCGGCATCCTGGGCGCACTGCACGAGGCTAGAGTGGCGGCAGGCACAGCCAGCGGGCCGCTCGACGCCCGAAGCTGGCCCTTCGCCACCGCGATGATGCTGATGATCGCGTACTCGGCGAGCATCGGTGGCCTCGGCACCCCGGTTGGATCGCCACCCAACCTGATCGGCATCGGATTCATCAGGAGCAGCACCGGCCTGGAGATCGACTTCCTCACCTGGATGGCTCTGGGCCTGCCGATCGTGCTGGTGATGGCAATGTTCCTGTTCGTGCTGCTGCACCGGTTGCATCCCGACCGCACCGCCGGTGAGCACCCGACAGGAGCCATACGCGATTTCGTGGCTCGCGAGCGCACCGCACTCGGACCCTGGACCAGGGGACAGGTCAACACCCTGGTGGCGTTCGCACTGGCCGTGATCCTGTGGACGCTGCCGGGCACGCTGGCAGTACTGGGTCTCGGTGAATCGGCGGCGGCCGGCTGGATGGTGTCGCGAGTGCCGGAATCGGTGACGGCGTTGCTGGCGGCGATCGTGCTATTCGTGTTGCCGGTGAGGGGCGGCGGCGCCACGCTGTCGTGGAATGACGCCGCGGCGATCGACTGGGGGACCATCCTGCTCTTTGGCGGCGGCCTGGCACTGGGCAGCCTGATGTTCGACACGGGCGTGGCAACCTCGATCGGCACCGGATTGGCTGGCAGCCTGGGAACAGATTCCACGTGGTCGCTGACCTTCGGTGCAATCGTGCTGGGGATCGTGCTGTCGGAGACGACAAGCAACACGGCGTCGGCGTCTATGGCGGTGCCGGTGGTGATCGCAATCGCCGCGGCAGCCGCAATCAATCCGGTGCCGCCAGCCCTCGGCGCCTGCTTCGGCGCCAGCTTCGGATTTATGCTGCCGGTGTCGACCCCGCCCAACGCCATCGTCTATGGTTCAGGACTGGTGCCGATTCCGAGAATGATGCGGGCGGGGCTGATATTCGATGTCGCCGGAACCGTTATCATCTGGCTGGGACTCCGAATCCTCTGTCCCTTGCTGGGGCTGGCGTGACGCCATCGCCGGCAGGGCTGACTGCTCGTCCGAATGACTTCTACCGGAGCTCTTCCGATGCGTTGCACGCTTTCGCTGCTTGCGCTGGCAATGGTGATGGGTTGCAGCACTTCCCGACCCGATCCCGCCGCGCTCGATCCGATCGCCAACCGCTACGTCGTGCTGGCGCTGCAGATGGGCCAGCACGATCCAGGTTATGTCGATGCGTGGTACGGTCCCGATTCCCTCAAGGCGCGCGCCGATGCCGATTCGCTGTCGCTCGACGCAATTCGCGCCGCCGCCGATTCGTTGCTGGCCCGGCTTTCCGGACCGGTGCCGGCCTATGCCGACTCGCTGGTCGCGATGCGGCATCGCTACCTGCGCACTCAACTGGAGGCCCTCAGTGCCAAGGCCCGGATGCTTTCAGGAGAGCGGTTCAAGTTCGACGACGAGGCATTCGCACTCTACGGTGTCACGCCTCCGACTCTGAGTGACGCGCATTTCGACTCGCTGCTGACCCGGCTCGACTCGCTGCTGCCGGGTGACGCGCCGCTGGCCACCCGCTATCAGACCTTCCGTGCCACGGTGGAGATTCCCACCGAGCTGGTTGACACCGTGTTCAAGACGGCAATCGCCGCGTGCCGGGCCCGCACGCTCGAGCATATGCCGCTGCCGGAGGGCGAGCGCTTCGACCTGGAGTACGTGACCGGTACCTCCTGGAATGCCTACAACTGGTACCAGGGCAACTATCACTCACTGATCCAGGTCAATCTCGACTTCCCGATCGCGGTTGATCGTGCCGTGGACCTGGCCTGTCACGAGGGCTATCCGGGGCACCACGTGTACAACGCGTCGCTGGAGCAGAACCTGGTGCAGGGACGCGGCTGGGTGGAACTGTCAGTGTATCCACTGTTCTCACCCCAATCACTGATCGCCGAGGGCACTGCCAACTACGGGGTGGAGATGGCATTTCCCGGCGACTCCAGGACTGCGTTCGAGCGCGACTCGCTGTTCCCGCTGGCCGGCATCGACCCGGCGCTCGCGGAGCGCAACGCGGCGGTGCGTGACGTGATGGTCGAGCTCAATCACGCCCGCAACGAGGTGGCCCGTCGCTATCTCGATGGCGACATCGATTCGGCCGAAGCAGTTGACGCGATGACCCGCTACTGGCTCCAGACGCCGGAGCAGGGCGCCAAGACGCTGCGGTTCATCGACCAATACCGCAGCTACGTGATCAACTACAATCTCGGTCGGGACCTTGCCAAGGCGTGGGTCGAGCGCGAGGGCGGCGACAGTGCGGCCGGTCGCTGGGCTGCTTTCCGCCAGTTGCTGTCGACCCCCAGGCTGCCGGGGGATTTGCGCTGAGTGGCGGGCTGTCCGTGCTTGAAGGGGAGTCTGCGTGTCGGGCTGATAAGGGCTGCGTGGTCGTGAGGGGAGAAGGGAGAGGGGAGAAGGGAGAAGGGAGAGGGGAGAGGGGAGAAGGGAGAAGGGAGAAGGGGAGAAGCAAAGGGCGGCGTGGCGCTGCTGTATATTTGGAGCCTGCCGTGGATCCCTGCCCCTACTGCTGCCTGTCGAGGCTGATATGAAGCGCTTTGCTCTCCTGGCCGCGATGGCCATTCCGGTGATCGCTCCCGCCCAGGGTCCGGCCGTGGGTGACATTGCACCCGACTGGACTCTCACCATCTCCACCCGGGATGGGGTCGCACCCGAGCCGGTGTCGCTTTCGTCCTTCCGCGGCAAGACCGTGGTGATGGCCTTCTTTCCCAAGGCGCGGACCAGTGGCTGCACCGTACAGATGAAGGCCTATCGCGACCGCCACGCCGAGCTTTTCGGCGATGATGTGGTGCTGGTGGCGATTTCGCGCGACACGCCCGAGGAACTCGCCTCGTGGGCCAAGGATGAACAGTTCCCGTTCCGGTTCGCATCCGACGCAGACGGCGTCGCGGGAGCTGCGTACGGGACCTTGATGGAGGGGCGGCCCTACGAGGCGCGGGTGTTGTTCGTGATCGACCCCGAGGGCAAGGTCAGCCACGTGATGCGGCCCTTTCGGGAGATCGACCCGACCTCCTATGACCAGCTCAAGGTGGCTGTCGCCGAGGCCGCAACCCGCTAGCTGGTTGCTGCGTAGTGCCTGAGTCGGGTGGGGCCGGTTTCCGGCTCACCGCCCGAAGCCGAACCCCCGTCATTCGTCCTGTTTCCGGAGTGCTCACCGTGCGCCTTTGTCGTTCAGTGCTGGCCGTGCTCGTCGCGGCACCGATCCTGACGGTCACCGCCCAGGACCGACTCAAGGAAATGCCGGGTTACGCCCGGTACACCGAGATGGCCCCCAAGATCGCCGGGTCGTTCATCTCCGGTGCGATCAACCCGAGCTGGGCCGACGACGGCAAGTCGTTCGAGTACACCTCCCAGCGGAAGCGCTGGCGCTTCGACCTCGCCTCGCGTCGCACGGTGGAGCTCGACAGCATCACTGGCGGTGGTGGCGGGTTTGCCGGCCGACGCGGCGGGGTGGCACGCGGTCGCCAGGCCACCGAGGCGATGTCGCCCGACTCCGCCCACAAGGCGTTCTACCGCGATCGAAATCTCTGGCTGGCCGATGCCGACGGCAGCAACGAGCGCCAGCTCACCACCGACGGATCGGCGGAGGACCGGATCAAGTACGGCACCGCGTCGTGGGTCTACGGTGAAGAGCTGCGGCAGACCACCGCGATGTGGTGGTCTCCCAACAACACCCAGATTGCGTTCTACCGCTTCGATGAGAAGCCGGTCCGCGACTACTACCTGCAGACCGATCAGACCACCGTCGCAGGCGACGTGATGATCGAGGCGTATCCGAAGGCCGGCACCGACAACCCGGTGGTCGACCTGTTCGTTCACGACATCAGCACCGGTACCACCACGCAGCTCGACATCCGGATGGGGCAGCCGTTCCGCGACGACGTGGTGGGTTACTACGCCTACAACATCGGCTGGACCAAGGACGGCAGCGAAGTGCTGCTCAACCGGACCAACCGGCGCCAGAACGTGATGGAGTTCACCGCCTGCTCGCCGTCGACCGGCGCCTGCCGGGTGATCGTGCGCGAGGAGTGGCCGGCGTCGTGGACCGAGAACCGCCCGGCACTTCAGTGGCTTGAGGACGGCAAGCGCTTCATCTGGGAGTCGGAGCGCACCGGATTTTCCAACTACTACCTGTACGACCTGTCGGGGAAGCTGATCGCGACCCTGACCCGGCACCCGTTCGAGGTCGGCTCGATCGTCAAGGTCGATGAGGATCGCAAGGAGATGTGGTACTACGCCCGCAGCGGCGACAACTATATGAAGCAGCAGCTTCACCGGGTCGGCCTGGACGGTAGCGGTGACCGGCGGCTGACCGATCCGGCCTTCCATCACACGGTGTCGGTGTCGCCCGATGGCCGGCATTTCACCGACGTGTCGCAGACACACCTGATTCCGCCCACCACCCGGCTGATGGACCGCAACGGTCGCGCGGTGGCCACCGTGCTCGAGTCCGACGTGAGCGGGATGGACGAGCTCGGACTGGAGCGCGTCGAGATGTTCACCTTCACATCGGCCGACGGCGAGACCCAGTTGCACGGGATGCTCAACAAGCCCAGCAACTTCGACCCCAGCCGGGAGTACCCGGTGCTGTTCTCGGTGTACGCCGGCCCCGGCAACACCGGGGCACGCGAGACTTTCGGAACGGCGCATCCCTACACCGAGTACGGTTTCCTGGTGGTCACCGTGGACACCCGCGCTGCGGCCGGCAAGGGCAAGCGCTCGCTTGACCGGATCTACCAGAAGCTGGGCGTGGTGGAAGTGGACGACATCGCCGCGGCGTCGCGGGAGCTGGCCAAGCGTCCCTACGTCGATGGTGATCGGGTGGGCATCTTCGGCACCTCGTACGGCGGCTATGCGTCGGCGATGGCACTGCTCCGCCACCCGGACGCATTCGCTGCTGCGGCGGCCTCGTCGTCGGTGACGGCGTGGGACCATTACGACACGATCTACACCGAGCGCTATATGTACACGCCCCAGGCCAACCCCGAGGGCTACAAGCAGGGCAGCGCGATGGAGTACGTCAAGAACCTGCGCGGTGACCTGATGATCTACTACGGCACCGCCGACGACAACGTGCATCCCAACAACTCGATGCAACTCATCAAGGCGTTGCAGGACGCGGGCAAGTCGTTCCAGGTGCAGGTGGGGCCGGATGCGGGGCACACCAGCCTCAATTCCCAGCGGATGATGGAGTTCTTCATAGAATCGCTGGTGCTCAAGCCCGCCAGGATGACGAGCTGAGCGGGTCGACGTCAGGCGAGCGCTGCTCGGATGGCGTCGAGGTCGGCGGCAACATTGATCGGCGCGTTGGGTGCGTCGATCAGGTTGCCGCCGCCGTGCATCTGCTCCACTGTGCCCGGATCCTTCAGCAGGTTGCCGGTGAGCACGGCCACCACCGACTCGCCGGCGGCGATGACACCGCGCGACCTCAGCCTGCGCACTCCGGCCACACTCGCCGCGCTGGCCGGTTCGCAACCCACCCCGGCGCGGTCCACCACGGCCTTGGCTGCGAGTATCTCGCGATCCGACACGGCAATCACCACGCCGTCGGTGTCACGGATCGATCGTACCGCGCGCGGATACGACGCTGGTGAACCGATCCTGATCGCAGTTGCGATGGTCTCCGCCTGCACCGGCTCGATCCGGTCGAAGCCGCGATCAAACGCGGCTGCGAACGGGGCTGCTCCGTCCGCCTGGACAGCGGCGATCCTCGGCAGCCGGTCGATCAGTCCCCACTGGCGAGCCTCCACCAGCGCCTTGCCGAACGCGGCGGTGTTGCCGAGGTTGCCGGCGGGGAGCACGATCCAATCGGGCGGTTGCCAATCGAGTTGCCGCAACATCTCGAGCACGATGGTCTTCTGGCCCTCGACGCGGAACGGGTTGATCGAGTTGGCCAGATAGATCCCCAACTCCTCGCCTGCCGCCTCGACCAGTCGCAGGCAGGCGTCGAAGTCGCCGTCGATCAGCAACGTGCGTGCGCCGTACGCCAGCGCCTGGGCCATCTTGCCGATTGCCACCTTGCCCGCCGGGACGAACACCACGGCCGGAATGCCAGCCTGGGCGGCATAGGCGGCGAGTGAGGCCGATGTGTTGCCGGTCGACGCGCAGGCCACCGCGATGGCGCCGATCCGCACCGCCTGGGTCACCGCCACCGTCATCCCCCGATCCTTGAACGAACCGGTCGGGTTGTAGCCCTCGTGCTTGAGCAGCAGGTGCCCCGTGCCGCACCACTCCGACACCAGCCGACGCTCGATCAGGGGAGTGTTGCCCTCCGGATGACTCACCGCACCTGCTGCAGCCAGCGGCTGCACGATAGAGGCGAAGCGCCACACGCCCGAGGGAATCCCTCGACTGCCACCAGCCAGGCCGCCAGCGTCGATTTCGGCGCGCAACGCCTCGCCGCGCGACGATGGCTGGTGATGCACCGCCAGCAGGCCGCCGCAGTTGCAGCGGATCCGGTTGCTGTGCTCGGGCAGTTGCTGGCCGCAGTCGTCGCAGCGCAGGATGAGCCGGTCGGTGTCCTTCACAGGGCGCGTGCTCCTTCGAGGTCGACAGTTGTCACCAGCGCCTTGGCGCGCACCTCGGCAGCTTGATAGGCGGCGACCATCGCGGCGGCGATCCGTTCCGCGTCGGTGTCGCTGTCCGACAGCGCGAACGCGGTCGGGCCGGCGCCGCTGATCGAACAACCCAGGGCACCGGCGGCAAGGGCCGCCTCGCGCGCCCCCCTGAATCCCGGCAGCAGCGGAGCCCGGGCCGGCTCGGCGATCCGGTCGTCGATCGCGCGACCGAGCAGGGCGAGGTCGTTCAGGCAGGCACCCGCCACGATCGCGGCAATGTTGGCGGCCTGCTGAAGTGCCAGGTCGCGCGGCAGCACCTCGGGCAAGGCGCCGCGCGAATCGCGCGTCGCCAGGCGCTGATCGGGGTGTACCAGCACGATCCGCAGGCTGGCAGGCACCGGAATCCGGATCACGTCGGCTGGTTCGGTGGTGCGCACCAGCACCAGTCCGCCCAGCAGTGATGGCGCCAGGTTGTCCAGGTGTCTCCCGGCCACCCTCGCCTCGGCTGACAGTGCGGCGCTCAGGAGGGCAGCGGTGTCGAGCCGGTTGTCGGCGAGCAGGTTGGCGGCGACTGCGCCGGCGATCGCGCACGCGGCGCTGCCGCCCTGACCGCCCGACAGTGGCAATCCCTTGGTGATCCGCAGCCGCAGCCCGCGGTCGACGCCTAGCTGGGCCAGAACCCGAGCGGCTGCGATCGATGCGGTGTTGCGTTCCGGTTCACCGGGCAGGTCGGGGTGGCCGGCGTCCTCGATCACGAACGCAGAGTCGTCATTCCAGGCCGCCTCGACCACGTCGCCGGCGCCGGCAATCGCGAGGCCCAGGATGTCCAGCCCCGGGCCGACGTTGCCGATCGAGCCGGGCGCGAACACTCGCACCGTGTTGCTCATCGTGCCCCCGTCAGCGCAAGCACGTCGGCCAGCACACCGGTTGCGGTAACATCGGGTCCGGCGCCCGGTCCGGTGATGATCATCGGTTCACGATAGCGATGGGATCGGATCACCAGGCGATTGGCGCTGCCCTTGAGCTGGCCGAGCGGATGATCGTGGGCAACGATTTCGAGTCCGGCACGTGCATAGCCGGCGGATATGGACGCCACGAACCGCAACACGCCGCCGGCGTCGCTTGCACGCTCCACCCGACGGCGCCAGGCGACATCTCCCCTGGGAAGATTTGCCAGCCAGGTGGCCAGGCTGCCCGACCTTGTTCCGCTCACCAGTCCCTCGAGTTCGACATCCGACATCTCCCGGCGGTGGCCGAGCATCCGGGCCAGGATCAGCGTCTTGCGCGCCACGTCCATCCCGCTCAGGTCCTCGCGCGGATCCGGTTCGGTCATCCCGTTGGTGACTGCCTGTTGCACCGCCTCGGAGAATGGCATCCCGGTCTCGATTGCACTCAGCACCAGCGCCAGTGTTCCCGAGAGCGAGCCCTCCAGTTCGGTGATCCGGTCCCCGGTTTCGATCAACTGCCGCACCGCCATCGCCAGTGGCAGCCCCGCACCCACAGTAGCCTCGTAGCGCAGCCTGCCGCCGTGTCGGGCCAGTTTGGCTTCGAGCTCGGCGAACGACCCGAGTGGTGCTGTCATCGGCCGCTTGTTGGCGAGCACGATGTCAAACGCCGCCTCGGCTGCGACGTGCAGCAGCGGCATCGTGTCCGCAGCGGTTGCGTCCACCAGCACCGGACGGATCAAGGCCTGATCCACCAGCGCCTCGAGCGCATCCGCCGGCGAGAGCGCCGCACCATCGGGAAGTGTCGCCAGCGACTTGCCTGCCTCCTTGGCCGCCACGATGCGTCGCATCCCGTCGGGATTGATGCCAGCGGGATCGCTCACCATTCCGGAGCGATCGATCACTGCCACCAGCCGGATGGTGCTGAACCTGGTCGGATTGGCGGCGATCATCGTGAGAATCGCCCGCCCGATTGTGCCGGCACCCAGCAGCACCAGGTCCTTGCCGGTGCGCCGCCTCGGCCTGCCGCCGCCTGCCTTGGCGAGCTGGAATGCGGAGTGGATTCGCTTGAGCGCGGCTGGCACGTCACCGCTATCGACCACGATCGAGATGTTGTGCTCGGCCGAGCCCTGCGCGATCGCCACCACATTGACCTCGGCGGCCTCGAGCGCCTCGAATACCCTTGCCGCGATCCCGGGATGACCCGCCATCCGTCGGCCAACCACCGCAAGGATGGCCACGTCCGTCCGCGCTCGCGGAACTTCGATCTCGCGGTTGGCGATCTCGGCGCGGAAGGCGCGCTTGAGGACTTCGATCGCTGGGCCGGCGAGTTCGGCTGGCACCGTGAAGTCGATGGTGTATTCCGACGAGGCCTGTGCGATAAGTGACACCGAGATACCGGCGGTTTGCAGGGCGCCGAATGTGCGCGCAGACATACCGGGCACGCCGAGGATGCCCGACCCGGCGACGGTGAGCAACGTCTGCGACGGCACCGCCGAAAGCGAGCGCACCGGCGGCGGATCACTCTCCCTGCGAGTGGAGATCTCGGTACCAGGAGCGGCGGGATGGGCGAACGGCCTCACCCAGAGAGAGATCCGCTTGCCGACCACCGGCAGCAGCGCCCTCGGGTGCAGCACCTTGGCGCCGTAGTAAGCCAGCTCCGCCGCCTCGCTCGGGTGTACCAATGGCAGCAGGCGCGCCTCGGGGACAACTCTCGGGTCGGCGGTGAGCAGCCCAGGCACGTCTTTCCAGAGCGTCACCGCGGTGGCATCGAGCGCGCGCGCCAGCGAAGTGGCGGTCAGGTCGGAACCGCCGCGTCCCAGCGTCGCCGTGCCGCCATCCGGGGCCCTGCCCAGGAAACCGGGAACCACCACGATGCCGCCCTTGCGGAGCAATGGTGCGATCACTTTTCGAGCTGACTCGCGAGTGGCGGCGGGGTCCGGTGAGGCATCGCCGTACGGACCATCGGTGATGATCACTTCCACTGGATCGACCAGGTGCACCGGCAAGTCGCGTGCGGCAAGTGTGCTTGCAAGCACGTCGCCGCTCAGGCGTTCGCCGTGCGAGAGGATGTGGTCGCGTATCCTCGGCGAGGCCTCCCCCAGCACCGTGAGTGCGCGCGCCAGTGCCTCGAGGCCGTCACTGGCTGCATCGACCCTCGACAGCATCGCGCGCGCGTCGCGCCGCGGCAGCAACTCGTTGACGACCTTGCGATGGCGCTCGCGAAAACTTGCAGTGCCGGCGTTGACCGCTGCCAGGTCGCCACGTTCTGCCGCGGCGATCAAGTCGGCGAGCAAGTCGGTTATGCCGTGCAGCGCACTCACCACGATCACCAGTGGGCGGCGCTGCTGGGCGATGATCTCCGTGGCAGCACGAATCGACCGCGTGTCGGCCAGCGCGGCGCCGCCGAATTTGTGGACTGTGGGGCGCGCCGGGCGGGGAGGCATCGTGCTACGCTATCATCCCTCGCATTGAAAGTCCACACAGCCACCGGTAACTTGCCCCCGGTCCCGCCCCAGCCAGCCATCCAGGGAGTTGCACTGATGCGAATCGGAGTGCTCAAGGAGACCGCCGCCGGCGAACGTCGGGTGGCGCTTGCCCCGGACTCAGTCGCCCGGCTCACCAAGCGCGGTCTCGAGGTGCAGGTAGCTCGTGGCGCCGGTTTGGCGGCGTTCTTCGGCGATGTCGCCTACCAGGAGGCTGGCGCCACGCTGGTCGAACCCGCGGGGGCGGCCGACGCCGACCTGGTGGTGGCGGTGCGGCGACCCGGCCCCCAGGATGCGGCCCGGGTGCGCGAAGGGGCCGTGCTGGCCGCGCTGTTCGGCCTGGACGGCGGCGACTCCGTGGAGGCGCTGAACCGCCGCCGCGTCACCTCACTGTCGCTGGAACGGGTGCCGCGGATTACCCGGGCCCAATCGATGGACGTGCTCTCCTCGCAGGCAACCGTTGCCGGCTATCAGGCCGTGCTTCTCGGCACCCAGTCGCTGCCACGATTCCTGCCGATGCTGACCACCGCCGCCGGTTCCATTCCGCCCGGTCGGGTGCTGGTGCTCGGCGCCGGCGTGGCGGGCCTTCAGGCGATCGCCACGGCGCGCCGACTCGGGGCGATGGTGTCGGGGTTCGACGTGCGGGCAGCGGCGGCCGAACAGGTGGAGTCGCTGGGTGCCCGCTTCATCGCCCCGCAGGCACTACCCACTGACGCCGAGACGAGCGGCGGCTATGCCCGCGAACTTGCCGAGGGACAGCAGCGACAGGTTCAGGAAGCGGTGGCATCGGTGCTGGGCGAGATGGACCTGGTCATCGCGACGGCTGCGATTCCGGGCCGACCAGCCCCACGGTTGCTCACCCGAGAGATGGTCGAGGCGATGAAACCCGGTTCGGTGATCGTCGACGTGGCCGCCGAAACGGGCGGCAACTGCGAACTCACCCAACCGGGCGCCACCGTGATGCACGGTGATGTCACCGTGATCGGGCCGCTCAACCTGGCATCGACGATGCCGCAACACGCGTCGCAGATGTTCGGCCGCAACGTGCAGACACTGATCGACCACCTGGTGCCGGGCGAGGAGCTGGTGCTCGACCTGGCAGACGAGATCACCGGTGCGATGTGCATCGCACACGAGGGCGCCAAGCGCCAGCGGGGGAGCTGATGGGCGAAGCGATCATCGTCGGCGTCGTGATCTTCACACTCGCCACCTTCCTCGGATTCGAGCTGATCCAGCGCGTGCCACCCACGCTGCACACGCCCCTGATGTCCGGATCCAACGCGATCAGCGGCATCACCATCGTCGGTGCGCTGGCGGTGGCCGGCAGCGGTGGCGGCTGGATCGCCACCGCACTGGGCATCACAGCCGTGGCACTGGCGATGAACAATGTCGTCGGTGGCTATGCAGTGACCGACCGGATGCTCAGGATGTTCCGCAAGGACGGAGGTGCGGAATGATGCCGCACTTCGTGGCGGAACTGGGCTACCTGGTTGCGTCGGCCTGCTTCATCGTGGGACTGAAGTGGCTCGGTTCGCCAGCCACCGCACCCAAGGGCAACCGGCTATCCGCGTGGGGAATGCTGATCGCGATAGTGATCACGCTGCTCGATGTGCAGGTGCTGTCGTGGGTCAACGTGATTGTCGGAATGCTGCTGGGCGGTGGACTGGGACTGTGGCTGGCCAGGTCGGTCAGGATGACCTCGATGCCCCAGATGGTGGCACTGCTCAATGGCTTTGGCGGCGGTGCCTCGCTGCTGGTCGGTGCAGCGGAGTACCTCAGGGCCGAGTCGCTGGGAGTTGCGGTGGACACCGGCACCGGGGTCACCATCCAGCTCTCGATCCTGATCGGCGCCGTCACGCTGTCGGGATCGCTGATCGCCTGGGCCAAGCTGCAGGAATTGATGACCGGCAAGCCGATCACCTGGCCCGGTCAGCAATTCGGCAACGCCGTGATCTTTGCCGCCATCGTCGGGCTCGGTGCCTGGCTGGTTGCGGTTCCGGGCCTGCCAGCCTGGGTGCTGCCGACGGTGATCGGGCTGTCCCTGCTGCTGGGGATCTTCCTGGTGATCCCGATCGGCGGTGCCGATATGCCGGTAGTGATCTCGCTGCTCAACTCGTACTCGGGAATCGCAGCGGCGATGACCGGCTTCGTGATCAACAATCACGTGCTGATCATCGCCGGTGCGCTGGTCGGTTCCAGCGGCATCATCCTGACCCGGATTATGTGCAAGGCGATGAACCGGTCGCTCACCAACGTGCTGTTCGGTGCGTTCGGCGGTGGTGGTGGCGCGGCGGGTGGCGGCACGTCGGCCGAGGGGCTGACGGTGCGGAGTGTCACCGCCGAGGACGCCGCAATCCAGCTTGCGTATGCCCGCAATCTGATCGTGGTGCCGGGCTACGGCCTGGCAGTGGCGCAGGCCCAGCACGTGGTCCGGGAGTTGGCCGAGCTGGTGGCCAGGAACGGCGGGGTGGTGAAATACGCCATCCATCCCGTGGCCGGCAGGATGCCCGGTCATATGAACGTGCTGCTGGCGGAAGCCAACGTGCCCTACGACCAGCTCCACGAGATGGAGGAGATCAACGAGCAGTTCGAGCAGGCCGACGTGGCCCTGGTGATCGGTGCAAACGACGTGGTCAACCCGGCGGCTCGATCGGACCCATCGTCACCGATCTACGGGATGCCGATTCTCGACGTGGACAAGGCCAAGTCGGTCATCGTCCTCAAGCGGGGGATGAACCCGGGCTTCGCCGGGATCGAGAACGCCCTGTTCTACCATCCCCGGACCGCGATGCTGTTTGGTGATGCCAAGCAGTCCCTTACCAGGCTGGTGGCCGAGATCAAGGCCCTCTAGCTCCGGCGTCCGGCTGTGACGCTCCGGCGGCCCTGCGCGTCTCCTAGGACGAGGCAGGGCCGTCCGGCCTTCGGGGCGGCACCGGGCCCAGACAACACATCTGGAACCGTTTCACGGCCTCGTGCGTATCAGAAGGTGATGTTTCACAAGGTCTTGCGACGTATTTGCAGGATTGGTGCAAAGCTGTTAAGTTTCGCGGGTTTTGGTGTGATTTTGCGTCCGGGTCAGCCGCCAATGGGCGGAGTCGATCGGGCGTGGCCATAGGCGACAGGAGTTTGACGTGACCATTCGCGCGCGCGGAAAGCGGCGTTCACTTCGACCGGCCCAGATTGCCCGGGCAGTCGATGAGGGCCGCGAGAGCCTCGACTTGTATCTGGACGAGATCTCTCGGGTGCCGCTGCTCAATCGCGAAGAGGAGATGGAACTGGCCCGGAAGGCCTTCAAGGGCGACGTGCAGGCGCAGGAGAAGCTCGCCCGCCACAACGTCCGTTTCGTCGTTTCCGTGGCAAAGAAGTTCCAGAACCGGGGCGTGCCGCTGGTCGACCTCATCGGCGAGGGCAACCTCGGCCTGATGACCGCTGCCCGCAAGTTCGACCCCGATCGCGGCGTCAAGTTCATTTCCTACGCGGTGTGGTGGATTCGCCAGGCGGTGCAGGCGGCGATTGCCCGTCACGGCCGCCCGGTGCGGGTGCCGCTCAACCGCACCGCCGACCTGTCGCGTCTCGGCAAGACGACCACGCTGCTCAAGGAGCGGATGGGCCGGATGCCGACCGTGTCGGAACTGGCCCAGGCCACCGGCCTTACCGAGGAGGCGGTTCGCTCGCTTTCCTCGCTCAACACCGAGGCGGTGCGGCTCGATCATCCCACCCGTGAGGGCGACGGCAACGAGCGGATGGAGCGCTTTGCGCTGGCGGAGCAGGAGGGCACCGACGCCAACACGATGGCCAACTCGCAGAGTGCGGACATCGAAGCGGCGCTGGACTCACTGCCACCTCGGGATGCCAAGGTGTTGCGGCTCTACTTCGGCCTGGATGATGGTCAGCCGCGCACCCTGGAAGAGATCGGCAAGATGATGGGTGTCACCCGTGAGCGGATCCGCCAGTTGCGCGACCGTGCCCTGATCCGGCTGCGCGAGGGTGAGACCGGCGAGCGACTCAAGGATCTGGTCGCCTGACTTGGATCAGACCGGCAACTTTGCAGGCCACCAGTTCGACGCGGACTGGTGGCCTTTCCCGTTTGGCGGTGCTCAGGCCTTGCCGCCCCTGGCAAGGTTGCCGACCCAACCGCGCAGCTTGCCAACCACGCTGGTGCGGTCGGGCCAGATGTACCGCCGTCGTCGCCCGATCAGCCGGCGTGCGGTGGGGAGAATTCGGTCCAGGTCGGCCTTGGTGAGCGGCTGGAACGGCACGAAGTCGAACGGGTGCCGCCGGGCCTGTTCGCGGAAGTTGGTGATCTCGTTCCACGCGGCCGAGAGTTCCGGCATCAGTGAAAGGGTGGCCTGCAGCACGGTGCGGGGTGAGAGTGATTCGCCGAACGAGTATTCCAGGTAGCGGTCCTCGACCAGTCGCCAGAAGGCCTCGGTGGCATCGGTGACGTCCACCGCGTCGTACTCCAGCGCGGTGCAGATGATTCCCCAGAGAATGTGCAACTCGCGGCCATCGAGGTTGCGGGTGGGAGACTCGGGCGCGTCCTCCCAGTGACGGATCAGCGGCTCCGTCATCCGGTATCCGGTGGGAAGGCCGTGGCGCCAGAGCCGCAGGTTGAGTTCGGTCCATTCGCCCCAGAACTTCCGCCGCGGATTGAATCCTCCCACGTCCCGGATGATGTCGGTGTAGGTCGCGGCGAGCATTCCCTGCACGGTACACCAGCGGAATTCGCCGTCGTCGATGTGTGGCGTGGAGTCGCGGGGCTTGAACTGCCTGCCGGTTTCGTTGCTCACCGATGGCAAGCCGACCAGCGCGGCCGGCTGGCGGCGCATCGTTTCCTCCAGCACTTCGAGCAGCGAACCCTCTGCCGTCAGGTCGTCATCGATGAAACAGATCAGGGGTGTCTTGACGAGATTGAGCTGGAAGTTGCGGCCGCCACTGATGGTCGGGTCGCCGTTGTTGAAGTAGACCTCGACTGCTCGCTGGTCTGCCCAGGAGCGGATCTCCCGCTCGGTTCCGGCCAGGTCTTCGCGGATCGGCTTGTTGTAGACGATGTGGAGGATGCTGCGCGATGGCGTGGCAGGGCGCAACGATTGCAACAGCCGCTGCAGGTGCTCCTCGCGACCGGGAATGGTCAGGATGGAGATCGTCCACAGCGGTGTGGCCATCGCGCAATTCCTTTCAGTCGCCTTGCCTTGTCGACGCTCCAGCCAGTTTCAGCATCTCGATCCAGCCGAACGGACCGTCGGCCGTGAGCAACGTGACCCCGGGAATCCGGCGCAACGTCGGGTGATGTCTTCCGTCGTGGCTGATGACATATCCGGCAGTTGCCGCCCTGAGCAGGGGGGCATCGTTGCCGGAGTCACCTATCGCCATCCAATGCTCGACGTCTGCCGCGGCCGCAAGGCGCACAGCCGCGCGGCCCTTGTCGCTGCCGGAGGTGACCGTGGCCCAGTTGCCGCCCACGGTGAGGGCCAGCCCGGAGCGGGCCAGTCGCTCCTTGAGGGATTCATCGGCGATCGAGGCGGGTAGCAGTATCGACGCCAGCCGGGGCTGCTGGTCGTCGGGTTCCATCGCGAGCAGGGCGCTCGTACCTGACCGGCCGACCGCCTCGGCCATTCGCGCCACCAATTCGTCGCGGGCGACGCCCAGCGTGGTGGTGCCGGCGTCGGGGTCGGCGATCACCGCACCGTCTTCGGCGATGACCGGCCCCGCCAGTCCCAACTGCGCCTGCACCTGGCGCAGTTCCTCGGTGTGGCGACTCGAAGCGAGCACCACCCGGTGTCGCGATGCGATCTCACTCAGCACCTTCCCCGGCAGGGGGCACCTGCCGGAGGCGTCCAGCAGGGTGCCGTCAACGTCGGAGAAGATCAGCATCGCCCGCCCGCGTTCAATCCTCGTTGAACTTGCGGAGCACTCGCTGCAGGATGCCGCCGTGCGCCAGGTACTCCAGTTCCACGTGCGAGTTGAGGCGGACCACCGCCTCGAACTCGGTCGATGCACCGGTGTCCGAGTTGGTGGCCCTGACCTGTACGCGACCATTGGGGGCCAGGCCATTGCTGATCCCCGTGATCGCGAACGTCTCCCGACCCGACAGCCCGAGGGACTCGGCGTTCTCGCCCTCGACGAACGCCAGGGGCAACACACCCATCCCCACCAGGTTCGAGCGATGGATCCGCTCGTAGCTCTCGGCGATCACTGCCCGGACGCCGAGCAGGCTGGCGCCCTTTGCGGCCCAGTCACGAGACGAGCCCGAGCCGTACTCCTTGCCGACCAGCAGGATCAGTGGAGTGCCCGAATCGATGTATTTCATCGCGGCGTCGTAGATGCTCATCACCTCGCCGCTAGGCAGGTGCTCGGTCCAGTTGCCCTCGTGGCTGGGCACCAGCTTGTTGCGGATCCGAACGTTGCCGAAGGTGCCGCGCATCATCACTTCGTGGTTGCCGCGGCGGGAACCGAAGGTGTTCCAGTCGGGCTGGCTGATGCCGTTGTCCCGCAGGTAGGCCGCGGCTGGTCCGTTCTTGGGGATCGCACCGGCAGGCGAGATGTGGTCCGTTGTCACCGAGTCGCCCAGCACCGCCAGCACTCGGGCACCGGAGATGTCGGTCGGCGGCGACGGGTCACGCGGCAGGTTCCTGAAGAACGGCGGCTGGCGGACATAGGTGGAGTCCGGGTCCCACGAGAATCGCGATCCGGTCGGGACCGCAAGTTCCTGCCACTCTTCATCGCCCTCGAACACGCTGGCGTACTGCTCGCGGAACAGATCCGGGCCGAGTGCGGTCGCGATCGTGTCCTGGATCTCGGCGGGCGTGGGCCAGATGTCCTTGAGGTACACCGGTTCGCCGTCGGAACCGTAGCCGAGGGCCTCGGTGGTGATGTCGCCGCTGACCCGTCCGAACAGCGAGAATGCCACCACCAGAAGCGGTGACATCAGGTAGTTGGCGCGCACTTGCGGGTGGATTCGTGCCTCGAAGTTGCGATTGCCCGAGAGCACCGCGGCTGTGACCAGCGAGTGATCGTCGATGGTCTTGGCAACCGACGCCGGCAACGGGCCGCTGTTGCCGATGCAGGTGGTGCAGCCGTAGCCAACGGTGTGGAATCCGAGTTGCTCCAGCCAGCGGGTGAGGTCGGCCTTGTCGAGGTACTCGGTGACCACGCGCGACCCCGGTGCCATCGAAGTCTTAACCCAGGGACGCGGCCGCAGCCCTCGCTCCGCCGCCCGCTTGGCCAGCAATCCCGCGCCGACCATCACCGACGGGTTGCTGGTGTTGGTGCACGAAGTGATCGCCGCGATCACCACGCTGCCGTCGTGCAACTGGAACGTCTTGCCCTCCAGTTCGCACTCGTAGGAAGCCTGCGGCACCACCGGGACAACGTCGATCGCGCCACCCTCGGTGTTCCAGCGGCGCAGCGACTCCTCTGCGGCACTGCGCCGGTCTGCGGGCACCGATGGTTGCATCAGCGAGGGCAGCGACATAGCGAAGCTGCGTCGCAGGTCGTTGAGCGGCACCAGGTCCTGCGGCCGCCGTGGTCCCGCGACGCTCGGCACCACGCTGCCGAGGTCGAGCTCGATGGTCTCGCTGTAGACCGGTTCGGGGCTGTCGGCGGTGTGGAACAACCGCTGCGCGCGGCAATACTCCTCGACCAGCTTCACCTGCCCGGGGTCCCGGCCAGTGCGCTCCAGGTAGGAGATGGTCTCGGCGTCGATCGGGAAGAAGCCGATGGTGGCACCGTATTCGGGAGTCATATTGCCGATGGTGGCACGGTCGGCCAGCGGCAGGGCGGCCAAACCGGGGCCGTAGAACTCGACGAACTTGTCGACCACGCCGTGGGCGCGGAGTGCATTGGTCACGGTCAGAACCAGGTCGGTGGCGGTGCAGCCGGCGGGCAGCGTGCCGGTCAGCTTCATCCCCACCACCCGCGGTATCAGCATGAAGTACGGCTGGCCCAGCATCACGGCCTCGGCCTCGATGCCGCCGACGCCCCAGCCGACCACGCCGAGGCCGTTGATCATCG
>CBFGRM010000037.1:0-19391 GCA_965651205.1 uncultured bacterium | reverse complement strand
GCGTTGAAGTCGGCGCCCTCGCCCAGTCCGATCGCCACCGGCAGCATTCCGGCGATCAGTGCCAGCGAGGTCATAATGATCGGCCGGAGCCGGATCCGCCCCGCCTCGATCAGTGCCTCGCGCAGCGGCATCCCGCGATCCTCGCGGGCCCACTTGGCGAAGTCGATCAGCAGGATCGAGTTCTTGGTGACGATGCCCATCAGCAGCATCACCCCCATCAGCGACATAATGTTGAGCGTGTCACCGGTTGCAATCAGTGCGATCACCACGCCGATCAGCGACAGCGGCAGCGACACCAGAATGGCGATCGGATCGAGGAACGATCCGAACTGCACCACCAGGATCAGGTACATCAGCAGCACCGCAATTCCCAGCGCAGTGAAGATGCTGATGAACATATCGTTCTGCTGCTCGTTCCAGCCGCCCTCGGCGATCTCGTATCCCGGTGGCAGGTCGAGCGATGCCAGCGCCGCCTTGAGATCCATCGTGACGTCGTTGAGCGGTCGGTCGTGGATGTTCATCTCCAGGGTGACCACCCGGCTGCGATCGAGGTGGTCGATCTGGCCCGGTGCCGGCTGGCGGCTGATACTGGCGATCTGCCCCAGCGGCACCGTGCGCGCGGCGCCATCGGCACCGTACACCGTGAGCGGCAACCGCTCGAGGTCGGCGGCGCGCTGCCTGGCGTCGGGGGTGAGCCGCACCCGCACGTCACGCGTCCGCCCCGACGGATCGACCCAGTCACCCGCGTCGATGCCGGCGAATGCCACCCGCATCGCATTGCCGATCTGGCCCACCGTGAGTCCCATCGCGCCCGCCAGGCCACGATCGATGTCCACGGCCAGTTCCTCGCGGGCACCGCGCGCCGACAGGCCCACGTCCACCGCGCCGGGCACGGTGCGGGCGATCTTCATCGCGGAGTCGGCGATCTGTGCCAGCACTGCGGCATCGGGTCCGCGGAACTGCATCTGCAATTCCTTGAACGCACCACCGAATCCGCCGGTGAACACCGACACGTTGACGCCTGCCACCTGCCTGAACTCCTCCCGCAAGACCTCGCCGAGGTCGGCCTGCGAGATATCGCGTTCGTGTCGTGGAGTCAGCTTGAGGAAGATGTTCGACTGGTCCACCCCCGGCGTGCGCATCGGCAGCGGCGTGCCCACCACGGTGTAGCTGTACAACACCTCGGGGTGACGGCGAGCGATCGCGGCAATCGCCTCGCTCCGTTCGACCGTGTAGTCGAGCGATGCCGACGGCGGCGCCTCGACGATGATCTCGATCTCACCGCGATCCGATATGGGCATAAAGCCCGCACCACCGGCCGCACGTTGCAGCCAGATCGCCCCGAAGAACGACACTATCGCCAGTGCAACCATCGAGTAGCGATGGTCCAGCGCCCAGCCAACCACCTTGACGTAACGATCAGTGAGTCGGCCGAACCAGCGGTCGAAGCGGTCGAGCAGCTTGGTCAGCCAGCCCTTCTGGTGCTCTTCCTTGTGCGGGTCGGGCCAGTAGGCCGACAGCATCGGGTCGAGCGAGAAAGACACGAACAGCGACACCAGCACCGCACCCACCAGCGACAGCGCGAACGGTTTCATCCACTGTCCCACTTCGCCGGTGAGCACGCCGATCGGCACGAACACCGCCACGATCGAGAACGTGGTGGCCGTCACCGCCAATCCGATCTCCGCCGTACCCTCGCGCGCCGCGGTGTAGTGATCCTTGCCCATCTCGACGTGTCGCACGATGTTCTCGCGCACCACGATGGCATCGTCGATCAGGATGCCGATAGCCAGAGTGAGTCCCAGCAGCGACATCGAGTTGAGCGTGAAGCCGAACGCCCACACTCCCACGAATCCCGCCAGCACCGAGATCGGCAGTGCCAGGCCAGTGATCACCGTGGAGCGCCAGGAGTTGAGGAACACCAGCACCACGAGAATGGTGAGGATCGCGCCTTCCATCAGCGCGTCCTTGGTGTTGCTCACCGATGCATTGACCCGCTCACCGGCGTCGCGGACGATGGTGAGGTTGGTTCCCTCGGGCAGCGTCGACCGGATCGACTCGATCCGTTCCTTGAGTGCCTCCACCACCGAAGCGGTGGAGTAACCCTTGGACTTGACCACGTCGATCGCCACCGCCGACGCGCCGTTGTGCGATGCAGCAGTCCTCGGCTCCTCGACACCCTCACGCACGTCGGCAATGTCACCCAGCCGGATCAGCCTGCCGCCGTTGTTGGCCACCACCAGCTTGCGGAACTCCTCTGCGCTGGTGAGCCGACCGGTGAGCCGGATCGACTGCTCGGTGTTGGGACCGTTGAGGCGACCAACCGGCGTCGCCAGGCTCTGGGTGCTCACCGCCGCAACCACCTGGTCCAGCCCGATTCCGGCTGCCTGCATCGCCTCGGGCCTGAGCTCGACACTCAACTCGGGATAGCTGCCGCCCACCACCGACGCCTGTGCGACGCCCGGCACCGAACGGAACTGTCCCACCACACCGGGATCGGCCAGCATCGTGATCGCCCGCGCGTCGAGCACCTCGGACGACAGCGTGAGCGACAGGATCGGCTGGTTGCCCCAGTCGAACCTGGTGATGATCGGCTCCTCCATTTCCGACGGCAGGTCGCCGCGGATGGTGGAGATCGCGTCGCGCACGTCCTGCGAGGCCTCCGACACCGGCTTGCTGAACTCGAACGTGACGACGAACTGCGCGAAGCCGTCGACCGCATTGGAGGTGGTCATCCGACGATCGAGTCCCGACAGCCCGAAGATCGCCTCCTCGATCGGCTCGACGATCTCGCGCTCGACCACGTCGGGCGATGCGCCCGGATACGGGATCTGCACCATCACCACCGGCTGGTCGAGGTCGGGAAACTCGTCGACCTGCAGGTTGATCAGTGCCGCAACGCCGAACGCGACCAGGGCGACCATCACCGTGATGGTGATGATCGGGCGCCGGATGGAAAAGTCGGAGATCCACATCTGGGACAGCTCCCGTCGGTTCAGCGGTCGTTGGCGCCGAAGCGCACGGAGGCACCAACAGGCGTGCCCAATGCGGCCCCGATCAGCACGGTGTCACCGCGCTCCAGGCCACTGGTGATCCCTACCTTCTCGTGCAGTTCGTCGCGCAGCCCGAGCCCGACCCTGACCTCCTCGACCACACCGCCCCGCACCCGCTTGACCGTGGGCGAAAGCGCACGGGCATCAAGCGCCGCCGCCGGTACCGCCAGCGACCTCGTGGTCGCCAGGGCCACCCGCCCCTCGGCGAACAATCCCGACGCCAGGCTGCGGTCGTGGTTGGGGACCCTCACGTACAGCCGCAACTGGCCGGTGACCGGATCGACCGCCGGGTTGACCCGGGCAACCCTGCCGGTGATGATCCGTCCCGGGTGCGCGGCAACCGTGAACTCCACCGGCGCACCGACCTTGAGTTCCGACAGGTTGGCCGCCGGAACCGCGGCCTCCAGCTCCAGCGTGGTGCCATCGATCACCACCGCAACGGGATCACCACCCGGCTGCACCACGTCGCCCACGCTCACCGGCACTTCGCTCACCACGCCCGCAAATGGTGCTCGCACCATTGCGTGATGCATCTGCTGAGTCGCACCGGCCACCCTGGCGCGGGCATCCTCCAGCATTGCGCGACTCTGCGCTTCCTGGGTGCGTGCCGCCTCGAGGTCCCGGTCGGCGATCGCACCGGCCTGGTGGAGCTCGACACTCCGCGCCAGGTTGCGCTCCGCGGTCTCCGCGGCCAGCTCGGCGCTGCCCAGCCCGAGTCGTGCGGAACGAAGCTGATCGGCCAGCACTAGGGTGTCGATCACGGCGAGCAACTCGCCGGCCGACACGCGGTCGCCTTCCTTGACGCGCACCGACAACACCGCGCCGCCGACCTGCGGCCTGAGCTGGGCCACTCGTTCCGCCACCAGCGTGCCCGACAACGCGGGGCCGCTGTCGAGCCGCGCCGAGTCGACAATGGCGCGATCCTGGTCGGACACCTGCATTGGCGACAGTGAATCGGCCGAGGCAGCGAGGGAATCGACGACCTCGCCCTCGGCGGCACCACCGCCACAGGCAGAGACACCGAGCACCAGCGACAGCAACAGCACCGTGATCGTGCGGGAATTGATCGACATCGCCAGCCTGTCGGCGCGCCAGGCGCCATTGATATTGTGAACGGTCATCAGAACATTCCCCCGCCGCCGGCACCCGCACCCAGTGGCAGGTCGCGCAACAGCAGTGCGCGCAACCGGGCCACCTGCACGTCGCGCGCAGCCTGGGCGCGGTTGGCCTCGGCCTGCTCAAGCTGCAACCGGACATCCGACAGGTCGGTGAGCGTCGACAAGCCCTCGCGCAAGCGAACCTCCGCTATCTGGTAGGCGCGGAGCGCCTGTGCTGCGGTCGAACGACTGGCGGCGAGTCGCGCCTCGGCAGCGGCAAGCTGGTCGGTCACCTCGACCGACTCGCGCGCGGCCAACTCACGCACCTGCCGACTCCGGAGCCGGGCCTGCTCCAGCGCGGCGTCCGCCTCGCGCACCTGGCCGGCGATCCGGCCGCCGGTGAACAACGGCACGCTCACCCGCACGCCGACTGTCCAGTCTGTCAGCATCGAACCGAAGCCGAACACATCGCGCGGATACGCGAGCCGGGCATAACCGCTCGACAGTTGCACCAGTGGCCAGCGCTGGCCGGCAACCACATCGCGCGACGCCTGTGCCGCATCGCGTGCGGCATCCGCCTCGCGCACCACCGCACGTGACTCCACCGCGGTGTCGGCTGCATTCGCCACCTGTCCGGCAAACTCGGGCAACGGCACGCTGGTGGTGTCGCCCAGTGGCGTGGTCAGTTCGACATCCGCAGCCGGTGGGATGTCGAGCAATTGCTTGAGCCTGAGCAACGCCTGGTCGCGCGCGGTGCGACGCTGGATCACCACCGGCTCCTGATTGTCGCGAGCAACCGTCGCACGCAGCAAGTCGAACTCGGCGATGATGCCGACCCGATGCCCCAGATCGGCATCGCGCCAGGTCCGCTCCGCCTGCACCAGCGTGCTCTCGGCTATGACCAGCAGGCGATCGGCGAGCTGGGCGTCGTAATACGCCTCGGCCACGCCAAGCAACGCCGCCGAACGGGTAGCGTCCAGGCTCGCCTCGGCCGCCACCTCCCCTGCCCGCGCCAACCGATTGCGCGCGATCAGGCCGCGATCGAAGATCGTCTGCTGCAGGTCGAGTCCGAACGACCAGGCGTTGGCCTGGCCGAACGGCAATTGCGAGAAGTCGAGGCCACCGGTGCCGTTGGCGGTGCAATCCAGGCCGCGCTCCAGGTTGCTGAGCCGATCCGCAATCGACAGCGAGGGATCCGGCACGAAGCGCAGGCAGTTCTCGGGCGGCGGCGGTGCCGGTTCACCGTTGTCGTCACCACCATCCCCGGCCAGCGACTCGAATTGCGACTTGAGCGTACGAGTGTAGGTCACCGCACCGGAAAGCTGCGGCAGCCAACCGCTGCGCGCCTGCATCGACCTGCCCAGGGCCGCTGCAAGCGCCGCGCGCGCGATGCCGACATCCTCCGACGCCGAATCGGCCAGCCGAAGCGCGTCGGCAATGGACAACCGGACCGGAGCCTGTGCCCGGATCGTTGCAACCGCGCTCGACTGCAGCAGTGCGATTGCAAACACGAGCCGCGCGGCGATTCGCCCGGCGGCAGCTATTCTGGTCAACCTTCCTCCGACACGCCGAGGGCGCGCAACGTCAGGTCCACGAAATTCGCGATCGCCTCGGACACCGACACCGGACGCGGTGTGTCCACCACGTCACGGGTCACGGCATCCATAAAGACCGCGTTCATCAGCATCATCACTGCAGCATCGATGGGAACGGCGTCAGCAATCCTCCCGGCACGACGTGCGCTCCGGAAATACTCCGCCAGCTCATCGAACGAATCGAGTGCACCGGCGCACGCCACCGGCGCCAGCTCGGGGTGGTCGGAGAACTCCGCCAGGCACGCCAGGATCAGCGGGCCGTGCTCGCGCAACTTGCCGTGCAGCAGCAGCGACCACTCCAGCACCTCGGCACGGAGGTCGCCGGGCACAGCCGGCAGATCACGGCCGTGGTGAACCTCCTGGGAGATCCGCTCGATCGCCTCGGCGACCAGCGTCTCCTTGGACCGGAAATGCCGGAACACCGTCACCTCGTTGACTCCCGCCGCCTCGGCGATCCGGCGCGTGGTGGTCCCCCGCCAGCCGTGGCAGGCAAACAGTCGGGCGGTGACCGCCAGCAGTGAGTCCTTGGTTGCCATAAGGGCAGACACGATACCGGACGGTACATACCTGCGCAAGTAGGTACTTGCAAACGTTACAGAATGG
The DNA here is from genome assembly GCA_965651205.1 of uncultured bacterium. GTDB lineage: Bacteria > Gemmatimonadota > Gemmatimonadetes > Gemmatimonadales > GWC2-71-9 > Palsa-1233. The sequence goes on along the minus strand of CBFGRM010000037.1, from coordinate 13,043 downwards.
TGCACCACTGAAACATCGGGTCCGATTTCAGCGGCGTCCGGACCGGGTTACCCTTATGACCCCGTTCCACAGCCATTGAGGCCGCCCACGTGACCTGGCAGCGCAGCACCATAGCCCGGGAGTCCACCGCCCTGCTCGGTCGTCCGATGGAGGTGGTGGTTCACGGGCACTCCGGCCCGCGAGTACTGGTCTTTCCCACCTCGATGGGGTGGAATCGTGAGTGGGAGGATCAGGGGATGTGTACCGCGGTGGCCGACTGGCTCGAGGCCGGTGCGCTGCAACTGCTGGCAGTGCCGAGCATCGACGATCGGGCCTGGTACGACGAGAGCGCCCATCCCCGGGCCCGCGCCGAGTGGCACGCGCGCTACGACGCCTGGCTCCGGCACGAGCTGCTGCCGGCCTCGGCGGAACTGAACCCCGATCCGCGGGTCTACACCGCGGGCGCCTCGTTCGGTGGCTACCACGCGCTCTGCTTCGCAGCCAGGTACCCCGACCAGGTCCAGCGTGCGGTGGTGATGAGCGGCCTGGTCGACATCCGGCGCCTCACCGGCGGCTGGAGCGACGAGATGATCTATTTTTACAACCCGGCGGAGTTTCTCCGGCACGAAAAGGACCCCGAACGGATTTCCCGCTTGCAGCAACTCGACCTGATCCTCGCGGTCGGGCGCGACGACCCATTGGCCAGCCAGAACCAGGAGCTGTCGGAAACGCTGTGGCAACGCGGCATCGGCAACGCGCTCAGGATCTGGAACGGCTGGTCGCACGACTGGCCGTGGTGGCGGCAGATGTTGAGGATGTACATAAACGGGCACGACTGACGCGAGACGCGAGAGGGTTGACGTCTCACGTCTCACGTCTCACAGCTACGACAAGGGCTCCAGCGAATGACCAGACCCGGCACTTCATCGCGCACCATCGGCCTGCTCGTGGGCCGGGAGTGGTCCTGGCCACCTGCCTTCATCGAGGAGGTTGCGCGCCGTGACCAGGGCGTGACGGCGGAGTTCGTCAAGCTCGGCGCACCGACCCTGGACGGACCGTTGCAGTACGACGTGGTGATCGACCGGATATCGCACGAGGTGCCGTTCTACCGCACCTGGCTCAAGCACGCACTCACGCGCGGTGTCCGGGTGATCAACTCGCCGCTGATGTGGAGTGCCGATGACAAGTTTTTCGGCGCCACACTGGCGGAACGACTCGACATCCGCTCGCCGCGCACCGTGCTGCTGCCCAACAAGGAGTATGTGCCGGGCATCAAGCACGACGAATCCCTCCGCAACCTTCAGTATCCGCTCGACTGGCAGGGCGTGATCAATCACGTCGGCCTGCCGTGCATCCTCAAGGATGCCCACGGTGGCGGCTGGCGTGACGTGTATGTGTGCCACTCGCTCGACGAGTTGCTGCATCACTACAACCACTCGGGCCTGCTCACGATGATCGTGCAGGAGTTCATCGAGTGGGATGCGTTCGTGCGTTGCATCTGCATCGGCAGGCATCACATCGCGCCGATCAAGTACGACCCGAAGACTCGCCGCTATCACGACGAGGAGGATCACCTGCCGCCCGAGCTGCTCGACCTGATCGTCAAGCAGTCGCGTCGGCTGGTGCGTGCACTGGGCTACGATATGAACTCGGTGGAATGGGCGATCCGCGGTGGGGTGCCGTACGCGATCGACTTTATGAACCCGGCGCCCGACTTCGACATCAACTCGCTGGGCCCCAAGTGGTTCCGCTGGGCGCTGGAGCGGATGGCCGACGTGACGATCGCGATGGCGTGGGAGGACCGCGAGCCGCCGCGGCCGCGCGCCTCCGCATTGATGGGCGGTCCCCGCCCGCCGATCGATTGAGCACCAATCCCGCTGCCGCCTGGCACGACCTGCTCGACGACAACCAGGCCGCCGAGCTGTCCGGCTGGCTCGACCAGCGGCAGAAGGCGCACGGAGTGGCCTTCGGTGATCGCGCCGTGTGCACGGTGCTGCGGCCGCGATTCCTCTCGCCGGCAGGCTGGCGCAACCTCGCCGGTGCGTGCGAATCACTGCTGGGCGCACTCCGGGTAGCCGGTGAGGCGGCACTGGCCGACCGGAACTTCCGGGCAGGGTTCCACCTCGCCGACTGGGAGGAACAACTCATCGATCGGGCGCCGCGGCTGCCCGACCTGATGCCGCTGGCCCGTCTCGATGCCTTCATCGATCCCGACACCGGCATCGCACGGCTCACCGAGATCAACGGCGAGACACCGGCCGGCACCGGATACGCCGATTTCCTGGGCGACCTGTTCCTGGCATCGCCGGCGATGCACCGGTTCGCGCGCGACTGGCGGGTGCTGCCGCTGCCGGGGCTGCCACACCTGCTCGGCACGCTGCTGGACACCTGGCACGCAGTGCGCCGCACCCGCGCTATGCCCACGATCGCGATCGTCGACTGGGCCGACGTGCCCACCGAGAGCGAGTTCCGGATCATCCGCGACTTCGCGACCGCGTTGGCAATTCCGTTCCGGATCACCACGCCCGAGGCGCTCACCTGGTCGGGTGGCGTGCTGCGCGACGACGACGGCACCGCGCTCGACCTGGTGTACAAGCGGGTGCTGCTGCACGAGCTGGTGGCGGAGTCGGGAGTGGAACATCCGCTGCTGCAGGCCGTGATGGCAGGCGCAGTGGTGATGGTCAACGGCATCGACGGCAAGCCGCTTCACAAGAAGGCCTCGCTGGCAGTGCTCACCGACGAGCGGCACGCTGAGCTGTTCAGCGCCGAGCAGCGGGCGGTGATCGACCGGCACGTGCCGTGGACACGAGTGGTCGAGGAGCGGCACACGACGCTGGAGGGTCACCGGATCGACCTGCTGCCGTGGATCGCGGATCAGCGCGAACAACTGGTGCTCAAGCCCAACGACGACTATGGCGGCGCCGGCATCGTGCTGGGCTGGGAAGTCGATGACGACACCTGGCAGGCCGCAATGAGGCGCGCACTGGAGTCGCCGTATGTGGTGCAGCGGCGCATCGCCCTCCCGACCGAGCCGTTTGCCGCGCTGCACGGGGGACGCCTGCAAGTCGAGGATCGCATCGTCGACACCGCACCGTTCTGCTGGCACGGCAACCGCGTCGACGGCACCCTCACCCGCATCAGCACATCGACGCTGGTCAACGTGACCGCCGGCGGTGGCTCGACCATTCCCACCTTTGTCGTGGAGCCGCGATGAAAGCGCCATCGCTCACGATCGGCATCGAGGAAGAGTACCAGATCATCGACCCGAACACCCGCGAGCTCAAGAGCTACATCACCGAGATCCTGCAGGAAGACTCGGTGGTGCTCGGCGAGGTCAAGCCGGAACTGCACCAATCGATGGTCGAGATCGGCACCAGCATCTGCCACACTCCGGCCGAGGTGCGCAAGGAACTGGTGCGGTTGCGTCGCACCGTGATGGAGCTTGCAGCGCGTCGAGGCCTGGTGATCGCCGCCGCGGGTACCCATCCGTTCTCGTCGTGGATCGACCAGGAGATCACCCCGCTGGAGCGCTACATCGGGGTCAAGGAAGACCTGCAGGAGCTGGCACAGTCGCTGCTGATCTTCGGCACCCACGTGCACATCGGCATCGAGGATCCCGAGTTCCGGATCGACGCGATGAATGTCTGCCGTTACTTCCTGCCGCACGTGCTGGCGATGACCACCTCGTCACCGTTCTGGATGGGCCGCAACACCGGCCTCAAGAGCTACCGCAGCATCATCTTCCGCTCGTTCCCGCGCACCGGCATCCCCCGGACAATGGGTTCGTGGGCCGACTATCAGCAGTTCGTTGACGTGATGGTGGCCACCGGGTCGATTCCCGACCCCAGCAAGCTCTGGTGGGACGTGCGGCCGCATCACAAGTTCCCGACGCTCGAGTTCCGGCTCTGCGACGTGTGCACCCGGGTCGACGAGGCGGTCGCGGTCGGGGCGATCTTCCAGGCAATCATCTGCAAGCTCTGGCGGCTGCGGAGGGACAACATCACATTTCGGCAGTACGCTCCCTCGCTGATCGAAGAGAACAAGTGGCGCGCCGCGCGCTACGGGTTGGACGGACTGCTGATCGACTTCGGTCGCGAGGAGCAGTTCCAGACCCGGGTGCTGATCGCCGAAATGCTGGAATGGTTTCTCGACGATGCGGTGGACGAGCTCGGATGCCGGCACGAGATCGACCAGGCGTACCGGATCCTGCACGAGGGGACCAGCGCCGACCGCCAGCTCGCGGTGTACCGCGAGACCGGTGACTTGCGGGCGGTGGTCGACAACCTGGTGCGCGAAACAGCAGAAGGCGTGATCTGATGCGACTGAGACCGTTGATCGGAGTGACCACCCAGACCCTGCACGCGATCGAGGGGATTCCCGACGCGCTGCCGAACTCGTGGGTGATGAACCAGCGCTACGTTCACGCGGTGATGGAGGCCGGCGGCGTGCCGGTGCTGATCCCGCTGATGGCAGAGGACCCCGCCACGCTGGAGGAACTCTACCAGCGGCTCGACGGAATAGTGGTGCCGGGTGGCATCGATGTGGACCCCGCCTACTACCGTCGGGCCCGCACCCCCGAGCTGGGACGACTGGACCCGGCCCGCGACACCACCGAGATCATCCTCGCGCGCTGGTCACTGCGCGACCGCAAGCCGTTCCTGGGTCTCTGTCGGGGGATGCAGGTGCTCAACGTCGCCACCGGTGGCACGCTGTGGCAGGACATCGATGCCGAGCGGCCCGACTCGATCAAGCACGACTACTTCCCCACCGCCGGCTTCGAGCGCGACCATCTCGCCCACCCGGTCGAGCTGTCGGGCGCCACCAGGCTCGCCGACGCACTCGGTCGCAATCAGGCCCCGGTCAACTCGATGCACCACCAGGGAATTCGCGAGGTGGGCTTCGGGCTGGTGCCCACCGCCTGGGCCCCCGATGGCCTGATCGAGGCCGCCGAGTTCGACGACCGCTGGGCCGTCGGGGTGCAGTGGCATCCGGAAATGTTCGCACCCGGCGCACCCGCGGTGGGCAAGCTGTTCGCGGCCTTCATCGACGCCGCCCGACACGACGAAGAGGCGAGACTGGCCTGAGAAAGCGAAAAAGCGAGAAGGCGAGAAAGCGAGAAGGCGCCCCGCTTTCTCGCTTTTTCGCTTTTTCGCTTTTTCGCTTTCTCTCTATCCCTCCAGCCTGAACAAGTACGACACCTTCAGGAAGATCCCGTCTGCCGTCCTGGTGAAGGTGCGACGGGCGGCGGGGTCGTGCGGCTCCTGGCGCGTTGCACCATAACCCAGGTACACGATGGTGCCGGGATTGGGAAAGTACGACAGCAGCAGGTCCGTCCGGAGCCGGCCATCGCGAAATGCATCGGCGCGTCGATGACCGCCCGGCGCCACGTACACGATCGGCAGTTCGGTGCGCGAGTTGTCGCGCAGCGCGTCCTGATCGAGCAGCGCATACTCGGTGATCAGCCGCACCTGGAAGGCCCTGCTCACCTGGTAGTCGAGCCGCAACCTCGGCACCATCTGCAACTGCACCCGTGAACCATCGTTGGGCCGGTTCACCTGGGTGTGGTTGTACGAGAAGTTGGCCCGCAACTGCTCGGTCGGTCGCAGCGTGAGACCGGCGGTGATCCAGACCAGGTTGCCCGATGCCCATTCGGGAAAGTTCTCGTCGCGTCCCCACAGCACGAACGCGTTGAACGAGCCGATTCCGAACTCCGGTGAGTTGACCGACAGCACATAGTCCTGGTTGGCGATCCTCGGCTGGCCCACGAACGCCGACAGCGATCCGTCGGGGTTGAGCAGCGCATAGTCGGCGTACAGTGCGGGATCGTACCCGAAGTCCTCCACCAGCAGCGAGGCCCCGGCGTTCCAGCCGCCGCGCCACTGACTGTTGAGGTTGAAGTGCAGCTTGCGGTCCTGGATCCCGCCACCGCCCACCAGCGAGTCGTACTGCCAGGTGCCGTTGAGCGCCACCTCGCCGGTGAGCGACTCGAGCGCTCGTTCACTCCTCAGCCAAGTGTAGCTGTGCGCCACCACCGCGTTGGCGATGCCGGCCCTGCTGATGAAGCCGCTCCGGGTCCGGAAATCGTCGTCGATGGCGTTGATGGTGTAGCGTGCCCTGAACGCCCGTCCGTTCAACCGGTAGCCGAGCGACCAGAGTGCGGCGGTGGTGGTGGCATCGTCGACACGATCGCGTGCCAGTGCTCCCGAGAATGTGAGCGAATGGATCTGGTTGACCACCAGTCGACCGTCGATACCCGTGACGCGGTTGGCATCGGCTCCGTCGTGCTGCTCGGTGTGGGTGAGTCCGAGCTGCGAGCCGCCGCCGAGATCGCGATTGAGCCGCAGGATCCCGAAGAGCGGGGTGTCACCGTGACGCGAAGCGACCCGATCGTCGACCGCTGCCAGCACCCCGACCTGAGTGCCGAGAGCGCGGCCGGTGAGCTTGGTGGCCACCACCGGCTGCAGGATCCTGCGGGTGTGCACGAGATTGTTGGGAGCCTGAAATTGCTCGATGCCGTCGAGGAAGAACGGTCGCCGTTCGCCAAAGTACACCGCCTGCCGGGGATCGAACGAGAACTGCCCTGCGTCGCTCTCCACCTGCGAGAAATCGGGATTGGCGGTCACGTTGAGGGTCAGGTTGGGAGTCACGCCCCAGCGCAGGTGTCCGCCCAGCTCGGGTGTGCCTCCCGAGTAGTCCCAGTCGTCGCCGGCGCGCGCGCCCAGTATTCGCGAAGTCATCGTCGGCACGATGTCGATCGCCAATCCGGTGCGCAGTCCCTCCAGGCCGGCGAGTCGGCCCGATTGGGCCAGGAACGAACTCTGGCCCAGCTCGGTGGCTGCCCAGGTCTGCTGCTGCCCGCTCCGCTGCACCACGCGCAGCACGTTGATTCCCCAGGTCTGGTTGGCGGCCGACTGGAATCGGATGCTCTTGAGCGGCACCGCGATCTCCACCTGATAGCCCCAATCGGTCAGCACGCCCTTGGACTGCCAGACGAAGTCCTGCGACAGGTCCGGACCTTCCCGGGTGGCCACCGCGCAATTCGTGAAGCTGCAGGAGGCACCTCGCCCGCTCTCGTTGACGGCGCCGTCGGCCTGCACCCCGAGCGGGTTCACGGCCAGGAAGGTGGCCTGACGACCATCGTTGAAGGTCGAAAGGAATAGTTGCACGTTGTCGTCGCCACTGATCCGGTCGCGCTCTGCCAGGGTGGCCCGCACCGCATCGGGACGCTCGAAGGCGCGCACGCCGATGTGCAGCGACGTGGCGGAGTACCAGATCAGCACCTCGGTGGAATCGGCGGCCGCCACGCCATCGACAGGCGTGAACTGGGAGAAGCCGGTGAGCAGCGCCGCCTCCTGCCACATCGGTTCGTCGAGCGCGCCGTCGACCGTGACCTCGCCGGTCAGCTTGGGCGGTCGCACCTCGAGATTGCCCGACCTGCCGTGATACACTCGCGGATCGGGCGCCTGACTCGGTGCCTGCAACACCACCGATGCGAGCAGTGCAACTAGCAGCATCCGTACGACCTTCGGTTGGAGTGTCCCGGGAAAAGAGATGCAGCACTCGACGGCAGGGCCGGTCGCAGGGTTTCAACCGGCCCGGTGTGCAAGCCGGACTGCCTCGAACGTGCCCTACCTATGCACCCGGACCCCGCGGGTCACTAAAACCAGGAGATGCAGATGCGCAGGGCAATCCTTGCGGTTGCGGCACTCTCGATCGTCGCGACCGCCCCGGCAGCCGCCCAGGGCGGCTTCAAGGTCGGTTTCCAGGGCGGCATCACGATGCCGATGGGCGACCTGGGCGACGTCGTCAAGACCGGCTACGGCGGTGGCGTCACCCTGATGATGCGCAACCCGTCGTCCAAGGTCGGCTTCGGCATCGAGGCCCAGCTCCACCGGATGGCCTACGACGAGTTCCTCGGCACGGTCGATCCCGACCTCAGTCTCAACTCCTACGGCGCGATGGCCCGGCTCGATTTTGCCGCCGGTCCGGCGCTGTACCTGCTGGGTGGTGCGGGCCTGTTCCGCCAGGAAGTCACCGGTGGCGATGACCTGCCCGACTTCGAGGAAACCAGCAACACCGACTTCGCGGTTGAGGTGGGCGCCGGTTTCAACTTCGGCCCCGGCCTCTTCGTCGAAGGCAAGTTCGTGAACATCTTCACCGAAGGTAGCGCCACCCGGATGATTCCGGTTTCGGTCGGGATCCGGTTCTAAGAAGGGAGAAGGGAGAAGGGAGAAGGGAGACTACCACCCCTTCTCCCTTCTCCCTTCTCCCTTCCTCGGCTGGTATCTTCCGGGATGCGCCTCCTCATCACATCCCTGCTGTTCGCCGCGCCGCTGGCTGCCCAGTGGCCTGCGGTCGAGCGTGACGCCGGGCTCGAACTCCGCCTGGACTCGCTGGCTGCCACCGTTGAAGGTGGCACCGGCATCTACGTACGCCACCTGGCCACCAACCGCGGTGCGGTGATCCGGGCCGACGAGTTGTTCCCGACAGCGTCGGTCATCAAGCTGCCGATCCTGGCGGTGACGTTCGACCGGCTGGAACGCGGCATCCTGAGATTCGACACCGTGATCACCTGGGCCGACTCGCTTCGCTACGGCGACGACCAGTCGCTGGTCAATCAGCTTCGCGACAGCGCCTCGCTCAAGCTGAGCGAAGCGACACTCACGATGATCACCACCAGCGACAACGCCGCCTCGCTGTTGCTGCAGGCACTGGTCGGCGGCGGCGCCGCCATCAACGAATGGTTGTCGACCAACGGCTTCGACAGCACCCGGGTCAATTCGCGCACGCCCGGGCGGCAACCCGACTGGCGCAAGTATGGTTGGGGACAGACCACCCCGCGCGAGATCAGCGAGATGCTGGTCCGCATTCGCGAAGGCAAGCTGGTGAGTCCGCTGGCCAGCGACGCAATGTACCGGCACCTTACCCGGATCTACTGGAACGACCGGGCGCTGTCGCAACTGCCGCCGTGGGTGCAGGTTGCCTCCAAGCAGGGAATGGTGAGCCGCTCGCGCGCCGAAGTGGTGCTGGTGAACGGACCGAGTGGCGACTACGTGTTCGCGGTGATGACCAGGGACCAGCAGGACACCAGCGATCGCGACAGCAACGAGGGAATCGCGCTGATCCGCAACGTGTCGCGACTGCTGTGGCAACACTTCGAGCCGGAACACCCCTACGAGCCGATGCCGGAGGCAGCGAAATACTGGCCTTAACGTGAGACGTGAGACCGTCTCGCATTCCGCGGCCTTTCGGCCGCGGCTCGCGTTCTCGCATTCTCGCATTCTCGCATTCTCGCATTCTCGCGTTCTCGCGTTCTCGCGTTCTCGCATTCTCGCTTTCTCGCGTCTCACGTCGGCTGCTCAGGCCACTTGTGCCTGGGGTATCTGCCGCGCAGTTCCTTGCGCACCTCGGCGTAGCCGGTCCGCCAGAACGAGGCCAGGTCCCGGGTGACCTGCACCGGTCGCCTGGCCGGCGACAACAGGTGCATCGTGACCGGTACCCTGCCGCCCAGGATCCGCGGTGACTCCATCATCCCGAACACTTCCTGCAGCCGTACCGCCAGTACCGGTGCGGCAGGGTCGGCGTAGTCGACGCTGATCCGCGAGCCGCTGGGCACCTCGATCCTTGTCGGTGCCAGTTCGTCCAGCCGTCTTCGTTGCTGCCAGTCGAGCAGCCCCAACAGAGCCGCACTCAGGTCGATCCTGCCGAGCTGATCGAGTCGCCTATGACCGGAAAGCAGCGGCAGCAGCCATTCCTCTGCGCGGGCGAGCAAGGCGGCGTCGCTCACGTCGGGCCAGTCGGCGTCGTGATGGTGAACGAAGGCGAGCCGCTGCCGCAGTTGCAGTGCCTGATCCGGCCAAGGCAGCGCCTGGAGTCCGCGACTCCTGATTCCTGCCAGCCAGGCGGAGCCGATCCGTTCAGCATCCACTTCCCTGAGCGGGTGATCGGCCAGCACGATTGCACCCAGCCGCTCGCGCCGCCGGGCCACCACTGCACCGACTGAATCATCCCACTCGACCTCGTCCCTGACGGTCGCACGCTCCGCCAGGATCTCGGCCAGATCCCCGGCAGGGAGGGCCGCCGCCAACTGCACCCGTGCGTCGCGACCACTGTCGTCGACCACCGGCACAACCAGCCAGTCCGCGTGGGCCAGCGAATCGCGCGGGTCGATCCGCACCCCGCGACCGTTGGCGAGCAGGAACTTGCCCGGCTGCTCCCGCCTGCGGGCGATCCGCTCGGGCCAACCCCACGCGAGGATTCTCGCAGTCGACAAGCTGCCCCTGCCAGTGCCGACCCCCAACGCCTTGAGGCGATCGCGCACCCGAGCCAGCACGCCCCGGTCGAGCGTGACACCTGCGATGACGGCTCGACCGCCCTGCGTGACTGCGTCGACCCGCAGATCCAGGTCGGCCGGCGGCGGGGCACCCTCACTCCGGAACAGGTCCCGCTCCTCGAGCAACGTCGCGACGATCGCTGCTCGCGGGTACGAGTCCGGATCGGCCTCCCTGGTGCGGAGCATCAGGTGCGCCAGCCTGGGCGACGCACCCTGATCCAGCATCTCCCTGCCGTGTGCGGTGATCGCACCCGAAGGGTCGAGCGCATCGAGTTGTTGCAGCAGCTCGCGCCCTGCGTCAAAGGTTGAATCAGGCGGCGGATCGAGCCAGGGCAGCTCGTGCGGGTCGCGGAAGCCCAGCGCAGCCAGATCCAGTACCAGCGGTGCCAGGTCGGCATCGAGAATCTCGGCTCGCGGAGCAATTGTCAGCGCGGCGTCCTCGACCGCGCTCCAGCAGCGGATCGCGATTCCGGGCCCGGTTCGACCGGCTCGACCGCGACGTTGGTCGGCCGACGATCGCGTGATCCGCACGGTTTCCAGCCGTGTCATTCCGTTGCGTGGCGAGAACTTCGGCACCCGCTCGTAGCCGGAGTCAATCACGATCCGCACGCCGTCGATGGTGATCGAAGTCTCCGCCACATTGGTGGCGAGCACCACCTTGCGCCTGCCGACCGGAGCCGGTGCGATCGCCGCGTCCTGCCGGTCGGCTGACAACGAGCCGTGCAGCGGCTGCAAATCCACGTCGGGCGGCACCCTTCCCGACAACAGTTCCTCGACTCGCCGGATCTCCGCCGCACCGGGCAGGAACACCAGCACCGACCCGGGCCCGGTCGCGAGCGCATCGAGGGTAACCTGGGCAATGTGCTGCTCCAGGCGGAGTGCTGGCGGTCGTGGCGACATCCTGGTTTCCACCGGCCACGCGTGTCCGCTGCTCTCGATGATCGGCGCGCTCATCAGCCCCGCAACAGCGGCTCCGTCGAGAGTCGCGGACATCACCAGTATCCGGATGTCATCGCGCAACACCGCGGTGGCGCCGAGTACCAGCGACAGTGAGGTGTCGGCAATCAGCGAACGCTCGTGGAACTCGTCGAAGATCACCGTGTTGACCTGTTCGAGTGCGGGATCCTCGTGCAGCATCCGGATCAGCACTCCCTCGGTGATCACCTCGATCCGGGTGGCGCGGCTCACCCGGGTCTCGCCGCGCACCCGGAAACCGACCGTGCGACCCACTGGTTCGCCCAGCTCGTGCGCCATTCTGCGAGCCGCCGCACGCGCAGCCAGGCGGCGCGGCTCCAGCATCACGATCCTGCCGGGAAGGGCCCGAAGTGCCGGTGGGACGCGAGTGGTCTTGCCCGCACCCGGTGGTGCGATCAGAACGGCGCGACGATATTGCGCCAGCGCGCCCAGCAAGGCCGGGAGACTCGTCTCAACTGGAAGCACACCTCAAACGTAGCCAAGGTACGACATTCTTTCGCATCCCGACCGGACATTCCCTTGCCCAGACTTGCAGTCTTGCTGTCCCTGTTGCTCGTTGCCACCCTGCCCCTCAGCGCCCAGCAGCGACTCCGCCTCTTCCTCGATTGCCACACCCGGTGTGACACCGAGTACCTGCGCACCGAGATCAACGCAGTTGACTGGGTCCACGACGCCTCGGCTGCCGACGTTCACGTCATCGCAACCTCACTCTCCACCGGGGCCGGTGGCAGCGAGGTAACACTGGAGTTCCTGGGCCGGGGAACCCTCAGTGCCATCACCGATCGGCACCGCTACACCACCGGCCCCGACGCCACCGACGACGACCGGCGTCGCGAAATGACCCGGATGCTCCGCCTGGGGCTGGTGCGCTATCTGCTCGTCCGCGATCAGGCTGCCAGAATCGAGGTCGACCTGGGTGGCGACGCCGAGGCCGCGCCTGTTGCCAGTCACGACCCGTGGAACCGCTGGATCTTCGGCATCGAGCTGTCCGGCGGGATGGACGGCGAATCGCGCGAGCTGAGTTATGAGGTGGGCACCGAACTGAGAGCCACCAGAATCACCCCGGACTGGAAGCTCGAGTTCGAGGTCGAAGGCGAGATCGATCGCAGCTCGTTCGAACTGGATGACGGCCAGACATTCACCGCCCGGCGCGACGGCTGGAACAGCGATTTCCTGGTGGTCGGTGCGCTCGGACCGCACTGGTCGGCCGGCATCGAGCTCAACACCCGGTCCTACAAGCCCGACAACCTCGACTCCCGGGTACGCCTGGCGCCGGCGATCGAGTGGAACCTCTACCCGTACGCCGAGGCCACCAGGCGCCAGTTCGTGATGAGATACACACTGGGAATCAACCGGTTCAGTTATGTGGAGGAGACGATCTACGATCGGCTCGACGAATCCCGGCTCGATCAGTTGCTGGAGTTCGGCTACGAGTCGCGCCAGCCCTGGGGCGACGCCCACTTCAGCGCCTCAGCCCGGTCCTTTCTGCACGACTGGGCGCTCAACCGGTTCGGCGTGTCGGGCGGCATCGATGTGCGGGTGGCCCGTGGCCTGGAGCTGCAGGTCTCGGGCGGCTATTCCCGGGTGCGCGACCAGATCACCCTGCCCAAGGGTGACGCCAGCGACGAAGAAATCTTCCTCCGGCTGCGCGAACTGGCCACCGGCTACGAAGCCGAAATCGAGGTCGGCATCAGCTACACCTTCGGCTCACTCGACAACAGCGTGGTGAATCCGCGGTTTCCGTACCTGGACTGAG
>CBFGRM010000036.1:0-19547 GCA_965651205.1 uncultured bacterium | reverse complement strand
GATCGCGCCAACAGGATCGTGCTCGATATGTACGAGGCGGCATTCGCCGCGGTGCCGGTGTCGGAGCGGGAGATCGCCGAGCCGCGCTGGCGCGACGAGCATTCGCAGATCGTCGCCCCGGCGGACCTGCCCAGGTTCAAGGAACTGGGCGTGATCGCGTCGATGCAGCCGTCGCACGCGATCGGTGACCTGCACTTCGTGCCGAGCCGGATCGGGCTGGATCGCACCGCAGGGAGCTACGCCTGGAAGACCCTGCTCGAGATGGGCGTGCCAGTCGCGGCGGGCTCCGATGCGCCGGTCGAACTGGGCGAGCCGATGATCGAGTTCTACGCTGCTGTGGCTCGCAAGGACCTGCAGGGCCGCGACGGTCCCGGCTGGCACCCGGAGGAAGCGGTGAGCCGCCACCAGGCGCTGCTGATGTTCACCAGGTTCCCCGCCTACGCCGCATTCGAGGAAGACCGGGCCGGCAGCATCGAGGTGGGCAAGCGGGCAGACTTCACGGTGCTCGATCGCGACATAATGACCATCGACGCCGCCGAGATCCTCGACACCAGAAACGTGATGACCATCGTCGGCGGCGAAGTGATCTTCAGGGACTGATCTGCAACTCCAGTCGCACCGTTCGTTCGAGCGGTGCGTTCCACCCGGCGGGATTCTCGTCCAGCAGGTTGTCGATCCCGCCCAGCAGCTCGAACTGTCGCAGCAGCCGCCATCTCACTGCCAGGTCGAACGCCAGCAGCGCCTCGCGCTCTGCCAGCCCGCTGGTGGTAGCGGGCGTTCCCGCCAGCCACCGACCGGCAAGGGTCACGCTGCCCGCACCGATTTCCTGCGTGGCACTCAGTCGCAACGAGTGGGGGATCCGCTGGGGCAGCGATTCCTCACTCACGAGGTCGCGAGTGTGCAACCACGACCACGAGCCGATCAACGCCAGGCCGCCGAGTCGCTGCTGCACGGTCACGTCGAGGCCACGCGTGAGCGCGCGCGAGATGTTGGTGGTCTGCTGGATCTGGAGTCCGGCGGCGGTGTGTCCGGCAAACCGGAAATCGATCAGGTCCCTGAGCGAGTTGCGGTACACTTCGGCATCCACCACGGTGCCCGACACCGGCTGCCAGGTCAATCCGGCTGACAACTGCCACGAACGCTCCGGCTCGAGATCGAGATTGCCGAGGATCTCGTAACCGGCAGTCGGGTTGCTGAAGTGCCAGTGGGTTTCCTTGAAGCTGGGAGCACGAAATCCACGGGCGATTGCGGCGCGGAGACGCACCTCGGCGTCCGGTTGCCAGGCCGCGGTGAGCGATGGCGTGAACGTGGTGCCCCATCGCGACGACCAGGCCTGCCTCGCCGCAGCGGTGATCAGCCACTCGCCGCGCTGCCAGGCGTCGTTGACCCACAGGTCGACACCGGTCTCCTGCTGGCTGCCGCCGGCCAGGCGATCGGGAGACTCGATCCACCTGAGGCCGATCTCGCTGCCGATGTCGAGCGTGTGACCGCCGCCGAGCGTCCGGGCGGCGGTGAGCAGCAGACGGCCGGCACGCTCTCGCTGCAGCGGCGCGCCGGTGTCCTCGTACGGCAGCGGACGATCGGCCTCGCGATACCGGTGGCCGAACTGTTGCGCGGAGAAGCGCGCCCGATACGCGGTACCGCCCTGGTCGAGCTGCAGCTCCGCCCAGCCGCTGATCGCGTGGTTGTCGTTGAAGGCGTTCATCGTGCCGTCGATGGGCCAGCGCTGCCGCTCGCGGGAGCCGCTGCCATCGACGCGGAGCCGGAGCTGATCGCTGAGCGGTGCCCGGAACGACACGCGACCATCCCAGACCCGCTGCAGCGACATCTGCCGGGTGGTCTGGGTGCTGATTGCGTCGAGGCTGCGATGGCCCACCGACGCCTGCCAGGCAACATCGCCGTCGGCACCCGCCTGAATCGTTGCAGTGCGACGACCCTGACTGCCGATTCCGACGGTGCCGCCCAGGTTGAAGCTGCCGCTGGGGCCGCGGGTCACCACGTTGATGACGCCACCGATTGCCTCGGAGCCGTAGATTGCCGCCAGCGGCCCGCGGACGATCTCGACTCGTTCCGCCGTTGCCAGCGAGATGCGCGACAGGTCGCGATCCTCCAGCAAGGCGCCGGGGGCCGGTTCGCCGTCGATCAGCACCAGCACGCGCGAGCCGCCGATGCCGCGGATCATCAGTGTGCTGCGGGCCGGCGGTTCGGGCAACTGCTGGATGCCGGGCACCTCCTCCAGCAATCGATCGAGCGACAGCGCGCCGCTTGCCTCGATCACGTCGCGCGACACCACCAGGATCGGTGTCGCGATGTCGGCGGCGGCCTGGTCG
Organism: uncultured bacterium; assembly: GCA_965651205.1. GTDB lineage: Bacteria > Gemmatimonadota > Gemmatimonadetes > Gemmatimonadales > GWC2-71-9 > Palsa-1233. The sequence goes on along the minus strand of CBFGRM010000036.1, from coordinate 17,217 downwards.
CGACGAGTCGCCACCGACACGATCGATGCGAGCACGACTGGCGACGGTCGCAGCACGATCTGCGCTCCGGTTCCCGGCCGCGGTGCCGCGATGCGCGACGGCAGGTAGCCGATCCTGACCACGGCCAGGGAGTCGACCGGATGCAGTGAGTCGACCACGCTGAAGCGCCCGCGATGATCAGTGATGGCAAGCGCGCCGCCGGGGATGGTGCGCACCTCCGCCCCGACCACCGGCCTGGCGGCGGTGTCGGTCACCACTCCGCGCCAGACGTCGTGCTGAGCCGCCACTGGTGTGCTCCCGACGGCGACGATCGCCAGCAGGAGCGCGGCAGTGCGCCCGATCACCGGATCCGTGCCAGCCGTACCGTGGGGAAGCCGGATTGACCGCCCACCGGGTTGTAGTAACCGGTGAATTGCAGCTTCCACACCGAATTGCCGCGACGAATCAGGTAGATGTTGAAGCTGGGTGTGAGCCGATGCGGATTGGCAGGATCGATTCCGTACAGGAACGGCGGCTTGTCGACAGCCGACACGCTGTTGGCGATGGGCGAGCTGAGTGCAGACAGGTATCCTGCAAACTCGGGGGCATCGGCAGCAGAGGTCACCTGCTCGAACTCCTCGTCGTCGAACAGCGGGAATGAGCCCGCCTGGCAGCTTCCATTGTCGTTGAGTTTCACCTCGAGCCCGCTGTCGATCGACAGGTCCCACGCGCAACCGTCCGCGTTGGTGGCGCCGCCATCGGCGAGTGAGATCCGGGTGGGATTGGCAGGACTGCCGGGTGTCACGGTGGCACTCCGGAGGGCGCCGAGCTGTCCCGACACCTCCATCCGGTACTCGACCTTGAACGAAACGAGGCCAGTCTGGCCCATCGCGATTTCGGCCACTCGCAACACGGCGTGATCACCAGTTGCAGTGCGGAACTTCCACGCGGCGTCGGGGTTGGCAACCAGCGACTGACCGGCAGGCTTGAACCAGGCGTTCTCGGCTCCTGACAGGTTGCCCGAGCTGAACGCGTTGCCTGGGGGAATGTCGCTGGCATCGATCGCCTCGAACTCGGCCAGGCGATTCGCTGGCGTGTAGCCGAGAATGGTTGCCGGATCCTCGGCGGAATGATCGATCACCAGTGCCGCCGAAACGTCGCCGGAGCCGGTGTAGCCACCGTTGAGGCGCACTTCATAACGACGGATCGCGAGGTCCCAGTCGGGGCTGGACCCAGGATCGGCAACGGCAACAACGGCGAGGTCATCGAGGTCGAGGTATGCGAAATCGGTGGACGAGGTCGCGTCGATCGCGATTTCACCGGTTTCGCCCGGCTGCTCGGGGCCGGGCAGGACCGATTCGGATTCGCACGCCGTCACCGCGCCGAGCAGCGCGATGAGGGCTAGGCGGCAATGGGCACGGCGGGTCACGGTTGTCCTCGGGAAAAGCGCTGGATGTTCACACGAGCGTCAGTGCTGCGGCGATCGCGGCACGCAGCATTCGCTGCGGCGGATCAACCGTAGTGCTGTGCAACCAGCGACGGGATCGGTGTGATTCCCGACCGGAAGATTACGGAGTGGCAGCCACCGTCGGGCGAGGATGACAGCGTCGCCTGCTCAAAGCAGGCCTGCCTCGATTGCCAGGCGCGTGAGACCGGCCACGGTGTGGATGTCCAGCTTGTGCATCAGCGACTCGCGGTGAGTCTCCACCGTGCGCGGCGAGATGCCGAGTCGTGCGGCGATCTCCTTGTTGGTGTCGCCGGATGCGATCCGGTGCAGCACCTCGCGTTCGCGCAGGGTGAGTCGGTCGAGTGGCGATTGTTCGTTGCCGCTGACGCAGATGCCGGGCGGAAACACCAGGTCGCCGTGTGCCACGGCAAACACCGCCCGTCGCAGCACCGCAGGGGTGGAGTCCTTGAGCAGGTAGCCGCGCGCTCCGGCGCGCCTGGCCTCGCGGATGTACTCCGGTTCGTCGTGCATCGACAGAATCAGCGTGCGGGTGCTCACGTTGCGACGCACCAGTTCGGCGGCCACCGCCAGCCCGGTGCGTCCCGGCATCGCGACGTCGATCACCAGCACATCGGGGCGTTCTGCCTCGACCAGTGTCAGCGCGGTGTCCCCATCGGCGCCCTCGGCGACGATGGTGATTCCCGGGTCACCCTCCAGCACGCGCCGGATTCCCTCGCGCACCACGGCGTGATCGTCGACGATTGCAACCCGGATCCTGGCTCCGGCCATTGCTGCTCCTCAGGAAGGTTTCGAAGGTGAAATGGGCACCGTCACCACCAGGGTCACGCCACGGCCCGGCGCACCGTCGAGGTGCGTGGTGCCGCCCAGTGCGGCAATTCGTTCGTGGATGCCCACCAGGCCGAGATGGCCGGCGCGCTCGAAGTCCTGCAGGTCACTGCCCGGTGGCAGGCCACTGCCGTCGTCCCGGACCGAGAGGCGGATCTGGCTGGGGTCGGCATCGAGGCGGAATTGCACCGAGCTGGCGTTGGCGTGGCGCACCACGTTGGCCAGCGACTCCTGGGCGACCCGGTACAGCACCAGCTCGGTGTCACCGGAGAGCGGCGGCAGTTGGCGGGGAAGATTCAGCTCGATTGCAAGCTCGTGTCTGCCGGAAACATCCTCCGCCAGGGCGCGGAGCGAGGCCAGCAGGCCGAGGTCGTCGAGCTGGGCCGGACGCAGGTCGTTGATCACTCGACGGATGCCGCGAATGCCGTCGTCCACCAGTGACACTGCGCGGTCGATCCGGTCGCGGAGATTCGGCACCACCGCCTCGCGGAGCAGGCCCAGTTCCAGCCGCACCGCGGAGAAGGTCTGTGCCGATTCGTCGTGGAGTTCGCGCGCGAGCCGACGCCGAGTGCCCTCGTCGTGAGTGACTCGGCGTTGTTGCAGGCGCGCCAGCTCGGCGGTTCGGGCCTCGAGTCGGGTGGCGAGGTCGGAGAGCACCATCAGGCCGAAGCCGACTCCCACCGCCAGCTCGAACACGATGTCGAGGAAGTAGCCCCACGGTTGCCACGCGCCGCGGGCACGCAGGAACGGATAGTCGAGGTGGTGCACTCCCCAGAGCACGAACGCGATCGCCACGAACCGCGCCCCCCTGGAACCGGTGCTTGTGGCGTGGCGCCAGAAGACCCAGCCGGTCCACAGGGTGGCCCCGGCGATCAGTGCCACCATCGGGATCGCCACCAGCAGGAACTGATCGAGTCGGCTCACCGCCAGCCAGGCCAGCACCACCGGGAACCCGGCAAGGGTGATGTAGCGGTGCCGCCAGGCCAGGTCGCGCGAGAACACCAGTGCGGCCCAGAGAATCGCCAGCGCCACCCAGCCGGTGGCCACCTGGTGCCAGAACAGCCAGACCAGGTTGCCGGTGGTGAGGAAGGTGATGATCGCCACCAGGCGGACCACGTAGAGACCCCACGCCAGGGCCCACCACGCCAGCCAGCGCGCCCGGATCCGGCGGTAGAGGACCACGGCAAACAGCGCCAGCCCCGTGGTGATCACGGCCTGGAAGATTGCGTCTGCCAGTTCGGCCCCGGCCGCTGGCGGCATCACGGTCGCCTGCATCTGGAGACAAGGTACACGGCAGCAACTCCCCCCAGCTCCGGGGTTCTACGGGGGAGGGGGTCGCGGGGCGGGCCGCTCCGGGCTAGTTTTGGCCTTCAACTCCCGACTACCGGAGCAGCGATGCTTTACACGATCGGAATGGTGCTGGCTGGCATCGGTGCGGCGACGCTGATCGGCGCGCTCACCTTCGTGACACTGCTGATCACCACCGTGATCCTGTCGATGGTCACCTTCACTGCGGCCCCGGTGGTCGACAAGATCTTCAAGGAGAGCTAGTCGCTCTCGCTGCCTGCGGCCGGCGTGCTGGCCTGCCGCAGCGCCCCTTCGTAGTTGGTTCGGGCACCGGCCAGCAACTCCGACAGGCCGCGCACCTTCATCTGGTGGCCACCTCCGCGGCGCAGCAACGTTCCCATATAGCCGAACGTATCACCGAGGGCCGTGACGCCGAGCGTCGAGGCCTGGGCCTTGAGCTCGTCCAGCAGACGCTGGGTCGAGCGCAGGGTCGTCTCGTCGGGTGCCTGGGTCGCCATCTGCTCGATCGCCCGGGTCAACCGGGCAAACCTGGGGGGCAATGTCTCGAGCCAGGCGAGCTGGGCCTGCTGGCGCGCCGATAGTTTCTTGCTGGACACGAGGTACTCCGGTTGCACGATGGAACTGGGTTGTCCCGGCGCTGCGGACCGGGGACCTGCCGCGATCGGACCTGCTCTCGGTGCAGTCAGTCATTCAGACAGGGTGGCAGTGTGACGATTTCCGATCTTTCGATTCGCCGACCCGTCTTCGCGACGATGATGTCGCTGGCGCTGGTTCTCTTCGGGGTGCTGGCGTACCAGCGATTGCCGATCCGCGAGCTGCCCGACATCGACGCGCCGATCATCTCAGTATCGACCAGTCTGCGCGGCGCCAATCCCCGGGTGATGGAATCTGCGGTGACCGACATCCTCGAGGAGGAACTGAGTTCGGTCGAGGGCCTGCGCACCCTCACTTCCACCAGCCGCGAGCAGCGCAGCAACATCACGCTCGAGTTCAACGTCGATCACGACATCGACGTGGCCGCGCAGGACGTGCGGGACAAGGTAAGCCGGGTCCGTGGTCGCCTGCCGCTCGACATCGAGGAACCGGTGGTGGCCAAGCAGGACGCCGACGCACAGTCGTTCTTCTACCTGTCGCTGACGTCAGCCAGCCACGACCTGCTCACGCTGTCGGACCTCGCCGACCGGATCGTCAAGCAGCGGATCCAGACCGTTCCCGGCGTGGCCCGCGCCAACATTTTCGGCGAACGCCGCTTTGCGATGCGGGTCTGGCTCGATGCCGACGCGCTGGCGGCCCGCGGTCTCACCGTGCAGGACGTGGCCACCGCGGTCCGCACCCGCAACATCGAGGTGCCCGCCGGCCGGATCGAGTCGACTCAGCGCGAGTTCACGGTGCGCTCGCTCGGCGAGCTGCGCACCGCTGGCGAGTTCGCCGACCTGGTGGTGGACAACACCGACGGGGTCCTGGTCCGGCTCGGCGACGTGGCCAACGTCGAGCTGGGATCCGAGGACCAGCGCTCGGCGATCCGATCCGACGGCCGACAGGCGATCGGGGTCGGCATCGTCCGGCAATCGACCGCCAACATCCTCGACGTGTCCAACGCGATTCGTGCCGCGGTGCCCGAGATCCGCGCCGCGCTGCCACCTGGTGTCGAACTGGACATCGGTTTCGACCAGTCGATCTTCGTGACCGACTCGATCAGGAAGGCACAGTCGACGCTGTTCGAGGCGTTCGTGCTGGTGGTGGTGATCATCTTCCTGTTCCTGCGCAACCTGCGCGCGACGCTGATTCCGGCGTTCGCGATCCCGGCCTCGATTATGGCCGCGTTCGCCGTGATGCAGGTGATGGGATTCTCGATCAACAACTTCACCCTGCTGGCGCTGACGATCGCGATCGGCATCGTGGTTGACGATGCCATCATCGTGCTCGAGAACGCCTACCGGCACCAGGAGGAACTCGGCAAGGATCCCAGGACGGCGGCGATCGACGGCACCCGCGAGATCGGCTTCGCGGTGATCGCGACCACCGCTTCGCTGGTGGCGGTGTTCGTCCCGCTGGCGTTCCTGCAGGGCAACACCGGCCGGTTGTTCAACGAGTTCGGAATCGCATTGGCGGGTTCGGTGGTGGTGTCGGGATTCGTGGCACTCACGCTGACGCCGATGCTGTGCTCGCGGATCCTGCGGGTGCCGCCGACACACGGTCGCTTCTATCGGGTGCTCGAGAACGGCTTCAACAGGCTCGCCGACGGCTACACCCGCGGCCTGCGCTGGTCGGTGGAGCATCCGGCGGCGGTGCTGGGTGGCACGGCGTTGCTGGTGGTGGCCGCCGTTGCCGTGGCGGCCACGCTCAAGCGTGAATTCCTGCCGGCCGACGATCGCGGCGTGATAATGGGCAACATCACCGCGCCCGAAGGGTCGACGCTGGCCTACCTCGACCGCTACCAGGGCGAGTTCGAGGCGATAATGATGGCCCAGCCCGAGGTCGACAACGTCTTCTCGATTCTCGGTCGGGGCGGCTCCCCCAACGGCGGCTTCGTGGTGACCCGGCTCAAGCCCCACGACGAGCGCGAGCGCACCGTGGAGGAGATGCTGCAGGACATCCGGCCGCAACTTTCGGGGATCACCGGAGTGATGGCGTTTGCCAGCAATCCGCCGGCAATCGGGCGTCGTGGCCAGCCGATCGAGTTCATCGTCAAGCATCCCGACTACGATTCGCTGCTGGTGGGCAACCAGCGGCTGCTCGAGCTGGCCCGTGCAATGCCCGGCCTGGTCAATGTCGACACCGACCTCAAGGTCAACAAGCCGGAGCTGACGGTTTCCTTCGACCGCGACCGTGCCGAGGACCTCGGCGTGTCGGTGGGTGATGTGGCCAGCACGCTGCAGACGATGCTCGGCGGCACTCGCGCCAGCACCTTCACTCGCGACAACAAGTTGTACGACGTGCTGATGCAGCTCGATCCCGACAAGCGCGCCACGCCGCAGGATATGGACAACCTCTTCGTGCGCGGCCGCGACGGCGAGCTGGTGCGGCTCGATGCGGTGGCCTCGGTGCAGGAGGCAACCGGACCGCGCGCAGTGCAGCACTACGACCGGGTCCGGGCGTTCACGCTCTCCGCCGGCGTGGCGTCCGGCCACACGCTGGGCGAGGCGATCGATTCGCTGCAGGCCGCAACCGCGGCGCACCTGCCCGCCGGTACCACCGTGGCACTCGGCGGCGAGGCGCGCGAGCTGGCCGAAAGCGGCAACGAACTGCTGCTGGCATTTGCGCTGGCGATCATCGTGGTGCTGATGGTGCTGGCATCACAGTTCGAATCACTGGTGCATCCGTTCACGGTGCTGGTGGCCGTGCCACTGGCGGTGATCGGCTCGATCTTCACGCTCAAGCTGCTCGGCTCCACGATCAACCTCTACTCGCAGATCGGTATGATCCTGCTGGTCGGACTGGTGACCAAGAACTCGATTCTGCTGGTGGAGTATGCCAACCAGGCCCGAAGTCGCGGCCAGGAAGTGATGGATGCCATAATCGAGGCGGGCAGGATCCGCTTCCGGCCCATCCTGATGACTTCAGTGGCCACCGTGATGGGCGTGCTGCCGATCGCGATCGGCAGCGGTCCCGGTGCCACTTCGCGCCGACCGCTGGGTTACGCGATCGTGGGTGGCCTGTCGTTCTCGACGGTGCTGACACTGTTCGTGGTGCCGGTGGTGTGGCTCCAGATGGAGCGACTGCTGGCCAGGCGTCGGCAGCGGGCCGACGCAACCGCTGCGCTTGAACCGGTGGAAGCACAATGAAGGCCGCACTGGTGCTGATGCTGGTGCAGGGAATTGCCGCTGCACCTGACACGATGCCGGTGGTGACGCTTGCCGAGGCGCTGGAGGCCTCGGTACGGCTCGACCCCGACTATGTGCGCGCAGTGGGCCAGCTCGGCAACGCCGAGTGGGGGCGACGCGCTGCCACGCTGGTGTTCCTGCTGCCCAGCGTCAGTGCATCCGCCGACTATTCGCAGTTCTCGACCTCGCAGTTCAACATCGGACTGGGGTCGGCGGCCAGCGCCAGCGGCAGGGTGTCGCTCGATGCCCGATACGAACTGTTCGCCGGTGGTCGCAAGCTGGCCGGTGCCCGGCAGGCCGCAGCCGAGCTGGAACGCGCCGATGCCACCGAGCTGGGCCAGCGCTTCCTGGCAGCACTCGAAACCGAGCGCGACTACTACACCGTGCTCACCGCGGGTGAACTGCTCGAAGTGGCACGCCAGCGGCGCGAGCGCGCCCGGGAACAGTTCGCCCTGGCAAGGGCCCGGGTGCAGGGCGGAGCGACAGTGCAATCGGATTCGTTGCAGATACTGCTGGAGTTGCAGCGTTCCGATGCCGAAGTCCTGGCGCGCGAGGCGGCACTGGTGGTTGCCCGGCTCCAGTTGGGCAGGCGGGTCGGCAGCGGTGGGCCGGTGGATGCAGCGCCGCTTCCGGACACGCCGCTGGCGCCGCTGCCGATCGACCTGCCCACGGCGGTGCAACTGGCGGTGAGCCAGGGACCGGCCTGGCGGGAGGCCCGCGCCAGCGAACGGTCGAGCGAGGCGGCACTCCGCAGTGCGCGCGGCAATTACCTGCCGACGATTGCCCTCACCGGCGCGATAACCACCAACGACAACAAGTTCTTCCCCAGCGCCAGCACAAGGCGCTCGGTGGGCGTCAACCTGTCCTGGCCACTCTGGAATGGTGGCCAGCGTGAACTGGCCGTCGCCCGCGCCGCGGCCAGCCGCGACGTCGCCCGCGCGATCCGCGAGGATATGGAACGCGCCGCCCGGCGCGACGTGACCCAGGCCTACACCACCCACGACGTGGCACTCAGCACCCTGGCAATTGCAACCACCGCAGCCGAGGTGGCGACCGAGGTGCTGCGGGTGCAGCAGGCACGCTATCAGGCCGGTGCCAACACCGTGCTCGAACTGCTGGATGCCCAGTCGCAACTGGTGCAGGCACAGGCCGACCTGGTCCAGGCCCGCTATACTGCCCGACTCGCACGCGCTTCGCTCGAGGCAATACTCGGCCAGCGCCTTGACACCGACACAACCGTGAGTGCCCCGTGATCCGTGCCGCAATTCCCGCCGTCGTCGCCGTGCCGTTCCTGCTGGCCTGTGGCGGCGGTGAAGAAGCAGCAGCACCCGTCAACCGGGGTCCCGCCGCGATTTCGATCGAGGCCGTCGCGGCGTATCGTGACACGGTGATCGAGGAGATCGTCGCCACCGGCAGCATCGAGGCGATGCAGCAGGTGGCGCTGCGTCCCGATGTCGACGGCCGGGTGGTGGAGCTGCTGTTTCGCGAGGGCCAGCGCGTGAGCGAGGGCCAGGCGCTGATCAAGATCGACGACGCCGAACTCGCCGCCCAGGTCGAGCGGGCCCGTGCCGATCGCGACCTTGCCCGGCAGGCGCTTGAGCGGACCAGGCAGTTGCTGGCCGACCGCGCGGCTGCACCGGCCGACCTGGAGCGCGCCGAGGCGCAGGCTCGGGTGGCAGAGGCGTCGCTGGAACTGCTGGAACTGCGGCTGTCGCGCACAGTCGTCCGGGCACCGTTCGCAGGTGTGATCGGTCAGCGTCGAGTGTCGGTGGGCGACTATGTCACCCCGCAGCGCGAGCTGCTGATGATCCAGACGGTGTCGCCGGTGCGCACCGTGTTCAATGTTCCCGAACGATATGCCGCGGTGCTGGCACCGGGCCAGACGGTGTCGTTCCGGGTGGCGGCGCTGCCCGGCAGCACCTTCTCGGGACGAGTGGACTTCGTCGACCCGGCAGTGACTCTGCCGGCCCGGACGATTGCGGTGAAGGCGATTGCCGACAACCGCGATGGTGCACTGCAACCGGGAATGTTCACCGAAGTGCGGCTGGCCACCGAGCGACGCGGCAACGCGACCGTGATCCCCGAAGAGGCAATCGCTCCGGCTGCGGAGGGAAGCTTCGTGTGGGTGGTCGACGGTGAGACGGTCACCCGCCGGGAAGTCGAGCTCGGCGTGCGCACGCCGGGATTCGTCGAGGTTCGTCGCGGACTCGAAGCCGGTGAGCTGGTGGTTGTCGGTGGGCTGGACCGTCTGTTCGAGGGTGCCGCCGTGACCACCACCGTGGTGGAACGGCGCCCACAGGTGGTCGGCGAAGGGTGAAGCGCGCCGGGATCGGCTTCCTGGGGCTGCTCGTCTGCGGTCCGCTCGGTGCGCAAGTGCCGGCGGACCGCTGGTCATTCCAGGTACACGGCGAGACGCTGGCCGATCGCGGCGAGCTTCGCCTGATCGGAGACAGCGGCAGGCTGCTGCTCCAGAGCGCCGACCGGTTCTGGCAACCGATCACTATCGACACCCTGACCGGACAACGAATCGTGTTCCGCTACGGTCCCGCACTCCGGCTGACCGGAGTGGTGGGTGCCGACCATATGAACGGTCGCGTGTTCGAGCACGGCGATCTGGTCGCTACCTGGCAGGCGGACCTGATCCAGCGGGGCGCGGACCGTTGGCCGGTACGACCTCGGGTCACCGTGCGACAGGTGATCACCGGTCGCGGTGACACCTTGGCGTCGTTCCCGGCACCGTTGCTGGCAAGCATCCCCGAGGCCGGGCAACTGGCGCGTGAGCACGCGGCGCTGGCGCGCCAGGTGGGGTTGCCGTCGGCCGATCTGGCCGGGGTGGCGGCTCGCAGCCGCGATATGATGCTGGGATTGGATTCGGCCGGTCGAGCCGTCGCTCGCCGGATGCTGCAACAGATCGCCGCCACACCTGCGGCTGATGACCGCTTCCGTGCGTTGTTCATCGATCGCGACGGCAACTGGCGCCTCGGCCTCCACGACGCCGCGTGGCAATTCGCCGTAGCCGGCAGTGGTCGCCCGATCAACACCGATTCGTTGCTGGCGCTGCTCACCAATGTCGGCGTGCGCACCGACAGCGCATCGCTGCGGCAGAGCCTGTGGCAACTCTGGGGACGGCAGCGTGATCACGAAATGCGTGATGCGTTCCGCGCCGTGCTCGCCAGCCAGCCTTCGGCAGTGAGCCGCGATCTGCTGGCATTGATGTCGGGCTACGACTCCGCAGTGCAGTGGTGGGTGCAGGCGGTGCAGTGGCTGATGGAGTCGAACTGGATCGCCGAAGGCAGCGGCTGGACCAGCCCCAGCGCGCTGGTGGCGCGATTCTGGGATCAACCCGAGCTGACATTGCCGGCGCTTCAGCCGCGCCATTTCGGCACCGTGCAGGCCGCACCGGTGATTCCCGCCGGTGCACTGACGCCGGTGCTGCTCCGTGCCGACAACGCGATCGCGGCAGAGTGGCTGGCCGATCCCGCGCGGCGACTCGAACTGCTGGCGGCCTGGCGACGCCTGGCGCTGCGCGATCCGACCCCCCTCGGCGTGATGATCGACGGCCGCAGCATCCCGGTCACGACTGCGGCCGACGTGGTTGCAAGCAGGCTGGGCGGCTTCCTGGCCGACTCCGCCGCGATCCGGATCGAACCGGCAATCCTGCCGGTGTTCGCCATTGGCACCGTGGTCCACGAGTGGCAGCACATCCTGTTCGAGGCGGCGCGAAGCAGTGGGACTACTCCGCTGGCCTGGCGCGATGCCGACTGGGGTGTGATTCTGGCGGAGGCCGATCCCTGGCTGGGCGAGGGGGCCGCCGAGTGGGCCACCGAGGCGCTGTTCGAGGCGGTGCGTGGCAGCGTGCCGCTGTTCACGCTGGCCGAAATGGAAAAGCGCCAGGCCATCGCGGCGATCAATCAGGACGACCCGCACGTGCTGGGATACCTGCTGGTGCGTGGTGCGGCCGAGCAGGTGCGCGATCCGGCCCGGGTTCGCGAGGCACTGATCCGGGGGATGCACGACCCGATGGTGTTTGCCGCCGCGGTGCGACTGGCCGGGCCTGTCGGCCGTGGGCTGGCGCGTCCGCCCACCTGGATGCTGATTCCCGAGGTAACGTTCGAGTTCGACGGTGGCATTGCCGACCATCCGCGCCGCCGTATCCTCTTTCCCGCTTCCGCAGGAGTCCAGTGATGTTGCGAGCCCTGGCCTTGTTCCTCATTGCGGTCGTCGTGCCGCTGTCTGCCCAGCAGACCACCGCCGAACGCACCAACGGAGCGCGTACGTCGACTCACGCCGAGGTGCTGGCCTTCCTGGATGCGCTGGTGGACCGGGGCGCCGGGATCCGGATCGGCGAGCTCGGCACCTCTTCCCAGGGGCGCAGCATTCCCTACGTGATCGCGGCCCGACCGATGGTGAGCTCGCCCGGTGAGGCGCGCCGAAGCGGCAAGCCGATCCTGTACATCCAGGCCAACATCCACGGTGGCGAAGTGGAGGGCAAGGAAGCGCTGCAGGAAGTGCTGCGCGAACTCACGCTCGGTACGTTGCAGCCGCTGCTCGACAGCATCGTGCTGATCGCCGTGCCGATCTACAACGCCGACGGCAACGACGCCTGGGGACCGGCGGCCCGGCAGCGGCCGGGGCAGAACGGGCCGGACCCGATCGGACTGCGTCCCAACGGGCAGGGGTTCGACCTCAATCGCGACTACATCAAGCAGGAAGCACCCGAGACCCGGGCTTCGCTCGAGCTGGTGCGCCAGTGGGATCCCGACCTGTGGATGGATCTGCACACCTCCAACGGCAGCTACCACGGCTACGCACTCACCTGGTCGCCGGGTCTGCAGCCAAACACCACTGCCATCAACAGTTGGGTGCAGGACACGATGCTGCCGACGATTCGGCAGCGGATGCGGGCACGCCACGACTTCGAAACCTTCCCCTACGGCAACTTTGCCAATCAGGACCCCGACTCGATTCACGTCCGCGGCTGGCTGACCTACGAATCGGTGCCGCGTTTCGGCAGCAACCTGATGGGACTGTCGCGGGTGTCGGTGCTGAGCGAGGCGTACAGCAATGATCCGTTCCTGCGCCGGATCGCATCGACACGTGCGTTCGTGATCGAGACGATCCGGATGATGGTCGACCGGCACGATGCGGTGCAGAGCCGCATCGCCAGCACCATCGCCGCCCGGCCCGATTCGGTGATCGTGCGCAGCACCTTCGCGCCGCCGCGCCGCGACACGGTGGTCTTCGAAGTCACCACCTCGGCCGGGCAGGGCTCGGGCGGCTTCTCCCGGCGGCAGCGCACCGGCCAGTTCCGCAGCCAGGTGATGCCGATTGTCGACCGCTTCGTGGCCACCAGGAGCGAGAAGATCCCGGCTGCGTACCTGCTCGACGCCCAGTGGACCGAGGTGGTCGAGCGTCTGGTGCGCCTGGGCGTGGTTGTGGAGCGGCTCGACCAGCCGTGGACCGGCAGCAGCGAGCGCTTCGCCATCGAATCGGTGGAGGCCCAGGCCAGGCCGTTCCAGGGTCACCGGATGGTGGAGGTCACCGGAAGCTGGGGCAGCGCCGAGCCCGACTCGCTGCCGGTGGGTGGCTACCTGATCTCCACCGACCAGCGGCTCGGCACTCTGGCCGCGTTCCTGCTCGAGCCGGCGTCGGAGGATGGTTACACCACCTGGAACTTCTTCGACCGGTCACTCAGGGCCCGGGCCAGCCACCCGGTGCGTCGCGTGGCCGAGCTGCCGACCGTCGCGCGCACCGCGGTACAGTGACTCCGGAGAATTACGGATGATCCGACCCGGGGATCGGGCACCATCTTTCACGCTGCCCGATCACCACGGCAACCCGGTTTCGTTCGAGGATTTCCGGGGCCGTCGTGGTGGTGGGGGGATCCTGCGGACCACCTTCGTGATCGACGGTGACGGAATCGTGCGTCACGGCTTCGGGAAGGTGCGGGCGAAGGGACACGCCAGGGACGTACCAGGTGTCATCACCGCGTGACGCCGGGCATTCGACCGAAAGGAACAGCACCATTCGCGGCCTGATTGCAGCACTCGTGATTGTCGGCGCAGCCTGCGTGCCGGCGGAACAGCAGCAAGTCGAAAACGCCTCGCCGGCGTCGGACGTGTTTCACCAGCCATTCGACGGTGAGGGCCACCTGGCCAACATCCGTCAGCTCACCTTCGGAGGCAACAACGCCGAGGCGTACTTCAGTGGCGATGGCACCCGGTTGATCTTCCAGCGCCAGGACTCGGTGGACTCCGGCTGCGACCAGCAGTACGTGATGAACATCGACGGATCCGGAATGCGGCGGGTGTCGAACGGCCTTGGTCGCACCACTTGCGGCTACTTCATCGAGGGCGACCGGCGGATCATCTACGCGTCGAGCTTCGCGCACGACTCCGCCTGCCCGGCCCCGGTGGATCACTCGCTGGGGTACGTCTGGCCGCTGGGACATCTCGAGCTGTACACCGCCAACACCGACGGCAGCGACCTGCGCCAGATCACCGACAACGGCGCCTACAACGCCGAGGCCACTGCCTCGCCCGACGGCTCGCGCGTGATCTACACGTCGACCCAGGATGGTGACATCGAGCTTTACACGATGAACATCGATGGCAGCGACGTGAGGCGGGTCACCAACCGGATCGGCTACGACGGCGGCGCGTTCTTCTCGCCCGACGGATCGAAGATCGTCTGGCGGGCGCAGTATCCCGAGACCGCGGCGGACACGGCGGACTATCTCCGGCTGCTGGGTGAGCGGATGGTGCGGCCGTCGCGGCTCGAAATCTGGGTGGCCAACGCCGACGGCAGCGAGCCGCGCCAGGTGACGTCGCTGGGAAGCGCCAATTTCGCGCCCTTCTTCCATCCTGACGGCAACCGGATCATCTTCTCTTCCAACCACCACGAAGATGGTGGCCGGACGTTCGAGCTGTTCATCGTGAACATCGACGGCACCGGACTGGAGCGGGTGACATTCTCGGACGACTTCAATTCGTTCCCGATGTTCTCGCCCGATGGCAGCAAGCTGGTTTTCGCCTCCAATCGTCACGGCACCACGCCGCGCGAGACCAACCTGTTCATCGCTGACTGGAAGGACTGAGTGGAGCAACCGGAACGCTCTCGATCACGCGGCAAGGTCATTGCCCGCTGGTTCCTGGAATGGGTCAAGTCGATCAGCGTCGCGCTGGTCATCTGGCTCGGTCTCAGGACCTTCCTGGTCGAGGCGTTCCGGATTCCCTCGGGTTCGATGCAGCAGACGTTGCAGATCGGCGACTTCCTGTTCGTCAACAAACTGCTGTATGGCGCCGAGGTGCCGCTGATTCACAAGTGGCTGCCGGCGATCCGCGAGCCGGTGCACGGCGACATCGTGGTGTTCGACTCCGTCGAGGACCCCGATATGAAGGTGGTCAAGCGGCTGATCGGCCTGCCCGGCGACACGCTCGAAATGGATGGTGGCGTGCTGATCCGCAACGGCGAGCGGATCCCGGAGCCCTACACCACGCCGATCGATCCGAGGCGCGGCGAGGATCCGATGATGCGGGCGCGGATGAAGTCCTGGCAGGTCAAGCACTTTGCCGGTCCGGTGCCGCCCGATTATCTGCCCGACCTGCACGACTGGGGTCCGGTGGTGGTGCCGACCGATTCGCTGTTCGTGATGGGTGACAATCGCGACGGCTCGTACGACGGCCGCTACTGGGGCTTCCTGCCGCGGATCAACCTGCGCGGCAAGCCGCTGCTGGTGTACTACTCGTACGACGCCGAGAGCTTCGACCGGATGGCGTTCCTGAGTGAGGTGCGCTGGGGTCGACTCTTTACCGTGCCGGACTGAGTCGCCGCACTCCCAGTACCAGCACGAAGATCAGGCCTGCCAGCGCCACTGCTGCGGCGCTCACGAATGCCGCCTCCGCACCACCACTGGTCATCACCATTCCAGCAGCCACCGGCCCCACGATCCGTGCCAGCGAGGCGGCGCTCTGTGCCACCCCGAGGGTGCGACCCTGCCTGGTGGCACCGGTGTCGCGCGAGACCAGGCCCAGCATCGCCGGGCCGGCCAGGCCGTAGCCGATCCCCAGCAGCACCAGCACCAGGATGAAGCGCGCACCGCCGGCGCTTCCCGCCACCGGCAACAGTGCCAATCCCACTGCCAGGAACGCGGTGCCACCTCGAGCCGCGCCCGCCTCGCCCACGCTTCGCACCAATCTCCCGAGCACGCCGCCCTGCACGATTGCGGTGACCAGTCCCATCAGCGCGAACCAGTAGCTCACCGTGCTTCGGGAGGCGTCGAGGGTGGTTTCGCCCCAGAGCGGGAACACCACGTAGATGACGCTGAATGCCAGCGTGCTGAGGAAGAGCACCGTGAGCGGCAGCAGCAACCGCGACGGTGTCGGGTCGACGACCGGTGTCGGCGCGGCGAATTCGACCCGGGTCGATTCGGGCAGCAGCCGCAGTGCCAGCAGCCAGTTGCCGGCGGTCAGTGCCGCTGCGGTCCACGCCACCGTGGCGACGTTGCCCTGGCTGGCTACGATGCCACCCAGCATCGGCCCGACGATGAATCCCAGGCCGACGGCCGCACCGACCTTGCCCATCGCGCGGGCGCGCTCAGCGGGCGGCGTGGAGTCGGCCAGGTATGCCTGCCCCACATTGATCGTGGCACCGGAGCCGCCATCGATCAGCCGTGACAGCAGCAGCAGCCACCAGTTGCCGGCGACGGCGAACAGCGCGTACGACAGCGCACTGCCCACCAGTCCGAGCAGCAGCACCGGACGACGACCGTGACGGTCGCTGAAGCGGCCCCAGATCGGTGCCAGCAGCAACTGGATTGCGGAGTAACCGGCGACGACCAGGCCGATTGCAGTCGGGTTGAGTCCGAGACTGGCCGCGTGACCCGGCAGAATCGGCATCAGCATTCCGAAGCCGACGATGTCGATGAACACCGTCAGCAGGACGATCCTGGTGGCAGGGCGTACCGGCGACATTCGGGAGAGGATCATCCCTCACCCGTGTCCAGGTCAAGGCTGGCGAGTCTGCGACTCGAGGATCAGCGCATTCCAGCGGGTGTGGTGGCGGCCCGGTCGATGTAGTCGACGACTCGCCCGCAATTCTCGCATCCGAGATGCACGCGCCCACCACTGGGGTGGTCGCCCTTGCGGGCCGGTATCCGCTCCACGGTGTCGCTGCCGCACGACGGACAGGGAACTGACTTGCCGTTGCGGTCGGCGCTGATGAGGCTCAACGCCTCATCGGGTCGGAACTCCTTGGGGTGGCGACGGGTCACGAATCGGTCCTCCCGCACTCGGCCCCGGGGAATCCGGAGTCGTGCCGGGTCCCTCTTAGGTACGGCAGAATCGGGGACCCGTCAAGGGTGGCCGCTGTCGGATCTCTTGACGGAAACGCCTCCCGGCCTCTACGTTGCCGCAACCAGGGGGCCTTGATGACCGAACTTGCGGCACCACAAATCACATCCCTGATGGAAACGCTGCCCGGCATTGCCGCCGTGCTGCGCTCGCCGGTGGCCTCGGCGATGGTGGACATCGTCCGGGCCGGGGCCGGACTGGGACCGTTCAGGATCGAGGACGCCGAGGAGCTGTTCCGCTTCGGTACCCGGCGGAACCTGCTCGACGAAGCCGAGGCCGAGCGGGTGCTCGCCGAGATACGCGAGACGCTCGGGCCGGCAAGCGAACCCAAGCCGGTGGCCAAGAAGGGCGGCACTGCCAAGGCGACCAAGGCCGCTGCCAGCAAGCCGGCAGCCGCCAAGGCCAAGGCCGGCAAGGCACCCAAGTCCGCCAAGGCCGTCAAGACAGCGGCCAAGCCCAAGGC